>JAUVHW010000251.1 GCA_030593075.1 Ardenticatenales bacterium | reverse complement strand
GAGCCCGTCCAGCTTGATTCCGGCCTCTGGCAGTACCACACCGACGTGAACCTTGGGGGTTGGTCTGTCTGGTACGAGGAGTACGTTGAGCCTGTCGCCTTCTCCTCGGACAGTTCCACCACCACCGTCAACAAGCGGGAGTTGGCGGCCATCGCGGCTGAGCGCGTGCTGCGCCCGCTGGCCCGGTCGAAGATATGGCGGGACAGGTACGCCTTCGCGGCCAGCGCGGCGGCAACCGCGCGGCTGTCCTTCAACAGCCAGCGTACAGTCCTTGACCAGAGAACGAAAAGCTATCCAGTAGCGAGGGTCTAATGCCACCTGCCGGACAGCGCATCGTGCTGATCGGGGCTGGAGGCGGTGGCTACGGCGACGCTCTGAACCAGGGCCAACCCCGCTATCACTACACGTACAACTTCGACTTCCAGGCGGATGGCAGAGCTGTGCCTTCCGTCGTCCCGGCGGGCCTGAGCATCACCGCAGGCGACATACCGCGCAGGGTGACTGCCGTGCTGGACTGGGAGACCCCCACGGGGCGGCCCATCCTCCTTGCGGCGTGTGCCAAGAGCAGTGGGGGCTCAATTTTTCGGGCCGTATTAAAGATTCAGGACGAGACGTTCAGCGTCGAGGACTTCCGCTCGGGCCAGCCCTACACCAGTGCGGTGAAGTACCGCCATGACGGCAGCGATGCGGACGCGGAGGTTGCGCTGTTCTGCAACGGCTCCTCCGAGGACGCGATCATCGTGCGGAAGAAAAATGGGGGGTACGTCACTACCGACCCCTCTAGTGCGACCGACTACGATGCGAAGGCCGACGTGCTGGCGGTCGTGGGGACAGACCTGTGGCGTGTCATTGACGTCTACAAGCTGGAGAAGCTGACGATTAACACCAACCCTGGCGTCGAGGCCAACTGGTTCGGTACGAGGACGCCCGTGGGCACGCCAGACTACCCGGTGCATACCGTCCTGAGCCTAGGTGGCTCGCCGTGGTGTTTGAAGGGCGATGGCCTGTACCGCTACAACCCAGCCCCGAGTGCGCCCTTCTTCGAGCCTGTCACGCCCTGGGTGAACGCGCACCCGGACAACGGCAAGGGCGGCGTGGTGGACGGGCGCGGGCGCATCTATTACCCCACCGTGGACGGTCATGTACTGGTAGTCAGCCCCGGTAGGCAGGGGCAGCAAGCCCCGCTGCAGTTCAACACCTTCGACCGGAACACCCCCTGGGGTAAGGCGACAGCTATGACTGCGGGGCCGGAGCAAGTCTTCCTGGTCCTGGAGCCTGGCAGCACGAAGACCCAGCAGCTTGGGCTCACCGTGAAGACCTTCGATGGCGGCACGAGCGCGTTCACAGACCACACCAGCGTGGTGACGTAGGAGAGAGATATGGCAAGCCTGACAGGAAATACCGAAGTCCGCACCACGGCGGACGTGACGATCAACTCAGACGACAGCCTGAACGACGACGCGACACTCAAGATTGCGATGGCCGCAAACGAGGTGTGGCTATTTGAGGCGCTGCTTCTGTACAACAGCGCTGCTGCTGCTGACATCAAGTTCGCCTTCACCGTGCCAGCAGGCGCGTCTCTGTCCTGGTTGCTTACCTTTATCAGCGATGGAACGGTGAGCATGGCGTTGACCCAGGCGAGCGGGACATCGGTAGATGTGCTCACTGATGCCTCCGCCCAGGCCGCATCCGTCAAGGCCATCGTGCGGAACAGCAGCACGGCTGGCGACCTCCAGCTTCAGTGGGCACAAAGGGTGAGTGATGCAGGCGACACCAAGGTGCTCACCGATTCCTATCTCTTGGCAGCGAAAGAGGCGTAGATGAGCCTTCTCCTTGCGGTCACTGCCGATACCCAGGCGGGCCAATTCGGCAGCCTCACGTCCGGCGACTTCATCTACGTCGGTGCGGATGAGCCGTTCTGGGGCATCGTCTTTGAGCAGTTGGTTCGCAACGTCGGTGCGACGCTCCCGTTCCAGACCGCAGAGTATTCCGCCACGGGCGACACCTGGACAAGCATCACGGCCAAGGACTCCTCGATGGCCCTGAGCGAGGAAGGGTGCATCGCCCTGCTTCCCACCACGGACATCGTGGCCAGCGGCCTCTGGACGAAGAACACCGTGAACGGTGACGCGAAGTATTGGATTCGCTTCGCGCCGGACAACACCATGACGAGCACCCAGGTGTCGGACGTGTTCGTGGTCCCCTACCGGCCTGGCCTCGACCCCGACCGTTTCGTTTTCACCGCTCAGGCGATGGCGGGCGTGTTGCCGCAGATACTCGTGGGCACCTGGCGGGGCGAGAACATCGTCTACCAGCACGTCTGGACGTTGGAGGCGGCGGAGGTGATGGCGCTCCGCACGAGCAGGGTGAGAGGCCCATCCAGCATGGGGCGGCTGAACCTCTGGGCTTGGTGCCAGGATGATGTGTACCAGATGGCTATCGGGCCGGAGGCGCACCCAGCGCGTGCTTCGTGGCCGCCCACCACTGGCGACACGCACGTTATCTGGGCCAGCGGCTTCGACTTCGACGTGGTGGCCGAGGTGCTGGAACTCCATGTGAAGATCAGCCACCTTCAGGCTGACGACGAACTCTGGCTGTACTGGCGCTGGGACAACGACGTGGGCTGGCACAACACTGGGTCGGAGGGCCTAGGCCCCGTCATCGTGCGTGGCCTGGAAGGCCAGGGCCGTGTGCTCTACATCGCCGTGGCGCTGAATGACGCTAGCCGCGATGCCGTGGCCCCCTACGTCACTTCGGTCGAGATACCCTCCCTGGAAGACGACGGCTGGCGCGAGCTGGCACCAGAAGACCAACCCCCTGAAGCAGACTTTGCATCGCCGCAGGTGAGATAGTGGTTGACGAAGAACGCATCGCCAGGTTGGAGGCTCTTGTAGACGAACTGGAGGAGCGGACTGCGGATCACGGGAAGGACCACTGGCCGGAGGGCACCGACCCTGTGCAGGTGGTGAACGCCGTGAAGATGACTGCTGGCGCTCCCACGCACGAAGCCCCCTCTGGCGTCGTGACCTACGTCCAGCCGGATGATGAGGCGTACCTTAACAACGATGGCGCGACGGGCTGGACTCTCCTAGCTACTGGCAGCCCCGGCGCACCGAAGGGCGCCCTCTACCTCGTGCTGGCCGTGAGCGGCGATTTGACCGCAGAGAGGGTAATGACAGCGGGCCTGGGGATTGTGGGCGTAGACAGCGGCCCCGGCCTCACCTATGTGGTGTCTACGGCAGATGACGAGATCGTCCACGATAATCTGAGCGGCGGCGGTGTGACCAGTGCCCACCATGACAAGTACACAGATGGCGAGGCGCGGAGTGCCGCGGCCTACGTCGCCACCGTTACGTTCGGCTGGGATCCCCAGTCGCCACAGGTCTTTGCACCATAGGAGAGTGAGAAATGGCTGACTTCGGTTACACCAGAGGGAAGCGGAACATCGCGCTCGGGGATATCCACTTCGACACAGACGACATGAGGGTCATCATAGTGATGACGAACACGACCGCCGACACGGAGAAGGACAAGGCCACCCTCAACGACTTCACTACGCTGGACGAGTTCGATGGCTCCAACTACTCAACGGGAGCAGGGACGCAACTCGCCAGCCAAGCTGTGAATGAGGATACAGCCAACGACCGCGCCGAGTTCGACGCGGACAACGTGACGTTCTCTAGCATCGGCGCGGGGACACGGAACATCCAGGGCTTGATCCTGTTCTGGTGGGCAGGCACCTTCGCCGCTAGTGTGCCGGTCGCCTGGATCGACAGTGGGGGGTTCCCGTTCACCGCGAACGGGGGCGACCTAACGATCTCGTGGAACGCAGAAGGAATCTTGCAAATAACCTAAGATGCTGCACCCAAAGATCATCGAGGTCACGACTGAGAAGAAGACGGGCGAGACGTACGTGCTCGTCCACTTCTGGCGCACCAAGGCTGCTCGGACGCGCGGCGACCTGCCCTTCCTGATCGAAGATTTCATCATGCGCCTTCGGCCCGGTGGCGACCTGCCGGCGGAGATTCGGGCCAACATTGGCAACTTTATCCGAGACGCGGAACGCTACGGCTACGAGGGCGACAACTCCTCGCGGACAGCGAGCGGCGGCGCGTTCTCCGCGCATGGCAAGACGGTGCGGGTGGCAGGCACGCCTATCCAGGCTGTCGTGCGAGACGTGAGTGACCCGCACGGTGTCCTGGCGAAGCCGGAAGTGGCAGCGTTGCCGGGCAAGGACATAGACCTAGAGGCGGTGGCCTGATGGTAACGCTGAACTTGCAAGTCGGAGCGAGCGCGGATGACGCCTTCGAGAACAGGAATACTGGCGCAATGGACCTAACCCTGACGATACTTTCCTTTGGAAGCCCTGCGGGTATCGGACTGCATGAAGGTCTAAGGTTCACCGGGGTTTCCGGGCTTTCTGGGTCTGCGATAACTGCTGCAACCCTTACTTTTCGTGCTACTGCGACAGACTCGGCCTCCTTTATTGGTGACTGGTATGCCCATGACGTAGTAGCGCCGGGCACCTTCACCAGCACAACGTCGAACATTAGCGACACCGCCCAGCGGCCACGGACAACTGCAACCTGTGAGGGCGACGGCAGCGACTTCGGCAACTGGACTAATGGCGTAGATGCGTCCTTCACGGGCGACGGCCTAAACACAATTGCGGACATCATTCAGGAGCTTGCTGATAGCTACGACCCAGGCGAGATTGCCCTGTTGCACATCTATACGTCCGGCAATGGAGAGCGTATCCATAGGAGTTATAACGGCAGTTCCTCCCAAGCTCCCAAGCTGGACATCACCTTTACGGCAGGCGGCGGCTCCCCCCAGACCGCCACGCCGAGCCCTGTCACGGTCCCCATCGTCATCCCCGACCCAGAGCTAGGGATATACCCAGACC
>JAUVHW010000119.1 GCA_030593075.1 Ardenticatenales bacterium | reverse complement strand
CATCGACTCGCCCAAGACAACCGGGCTGTTGGAGACAAAGCCGCCCACCACTCCCTCGATAGAGACGGTGCCGGTGCAGACGTCCTGCCCGTACGGGTTAGTAGCCGTCAGGATGGGGGTGTACCAACCCGGCCGCGCGTAGGTGTGGGTGGGGTGCTCGGCGGTGCTGATACCGCTCCCGTCCCCGAAGTCCCACTGGTAGGTCGTGGGCGCGTAGCCGGCATCGGTAGTGTTGGTGAAGAAGGTTGTTTCGCCGAGTTCGTCCCGACTGCTGCTCTCAAAGCCACAGGTCGGCCCGGAGGCGACGGTCATGGTCACCGGCACATTGATGATGGGCTTCACAGCATCGTGCGTTTCAACGGCCAAGGCCGCGGCGTAGACACCAACGGTCATGGTGGGGAAGGCGCTGAAGATCACCGTGACCGAGAAGGAGCTGTCGGCGCTCAGCGTGCCCGTGATCGGGTCCTCCGCGAGCCACGGAACATCAGCGGCGAACCGCAGGTGATTCTCCAATGACCCGTACTCGTTCGCAAAGTCGGAACGCCCAAAGCCGCCCACCCAGCATGTTTCCCCTCTGGCTGCTGCTTCGGCGCGGAGGCTGCCGCTGAACCCTACTAGTGCACCGGAGCTGCCGTAAGAGTTGCGCGGGTATTCGGGGCATCGTGAATCACCGCAGCAGGTAGCTCCGCTGCCAAGAGGCAGAGGCCAAGCATCCAGCCCAGAGGACACCGACCCGGGCGGCTCGAGCGCGGCCGGCTGTGGCCCTGCCTCACTACCCAGAGAATCCACCGAGGCCTCCCCACTGGAGACTCCCTCTCGTGGCCGCATAGCCGTCACCTCGGGCGCTGACCCAGTCTGCTCTCGCAGCTCAAAGCCCGAAGCCCCAGCGCCGTCGTTGTGCAGCGTGAGGGTCCGCGTCTCCGAGGTGCCGGGCAGCAAGAGCGCTGCCATCGACAACGGGTCCGCGCTGACGCACGGTTGCAGCGAGCGCAGGTCAAAGCGCACCGTCGTGGTCACCTGGTTGGTGATCACTACACCGGTCGCCACCGCCGTCTCGTGGTCGGTGTAGGCAATCGTGACCGTCAGCGGGCTGTGACTCTCGTCCAGCCACCACTGGTAGTAGCCATCCTGGCCGGGCTCCAGCAGCCAACTCAGAGGCGCACTGGTCTCCTCAGCCACAAGGGCTGCGACGCGCACATCGTCGAGGTACCACCCCACAGGGCCAGGGTTAACGCAGCACACCTGCAATGTGAACCCGACTTCAACGGTCTGTCCGGCCCACGCCGAGACATTCACCAAATGGCTGTCCCAGTACGGCTGGTCAGCGCCCCCTCCGTCTCTCCACACCATGTTGCCATCAATCCAGACCTTGCGCTCGTCATCTTCGTCACCGTACCAATCCCACCACTCCAGGTATACACCAAAGGGGCTGGCCGGGAGGGTCAGCGTCTTGGTCAGCAGATGGGGATCATTGATGGCGTCATCGGCGTCGGAATCTAGATCGGTGCCCCACAGCTTCGCACCGCTGTGGGCCGTCGGAGGGCCATATGGGTAGGTCGGATCCGGCGCGCCCCACTCCCACTCGCTGCTAGCAGCGGGAACAAAGCCGCCGCCGTCCAGCTCAAAGTCAAAGTACACCACGTCGAGCGGCACGGTGGAAGTGATGGTCTCGGTCAGCCAGCTCTCGACCAGCACCTCAGAACCTTCCAGCGGGGCCGGGTCAGCGTCGCAGTAACCCAGGCCGGTGACGAGGCCTCTCAGCTTACCCCAGGTCGCCGGAGGGCCCACGGTTATGGTCACCGGTACGCCGACGCTACCGTTCACTGGGTCTTTGCTGTTCACGTACAGCGTCGCATAGTAGTCACCCGGCTGAGCAATCTCGGGCACGCCGGCGTCAAAGGTGACGTCCACCACCTGATCACCCATATCGGCCGGCAAGGTACCCCTCATCGGATCCTCGCCCAGCCACGGGACCTCTCCGCCGAAGCCGTTGAGCAGACCGTAGATCATGTTCTCCCACAATTCGACGCCATCCAAGATCCCGTCCGAATCATCGTCTGCATTGGTGGTTACGTCGGCGAACCCCTTGTAGATGGTCCGCCCGTCGTTTCGCACGATGAGTGACGCCTGGCCATCGTCTGGTCCGGGCGCCGTGTAGCCAGCCAGGGCGCTAGATACACCGGCGACGGGATTCAGATACTGCCCACACGACCAGGACATTGGGCAGCTGCGGGCAAGCCATTCCGGTGCGCTTTCTGGCAGGTTAAAGACATCATGGGTTGGATCCCACCAGCGGACAGGAGGTACGCTCAGATCGTTGTCCACATAGTCCACGCCCATCTCGGCAAAGAGTGGGTCAGCGCTGTGCCGGTACATCGTCCAGACCTGGGTTGCCAGTCTCCCGCCGCCTTGGACGTATTCCAACATCTCCGCGAAGGAGACACTGAGCGAGTCATAGGAGTTGTTCAGAAAGATCACCACGTCCCACGGTCCGCCGCCGCTGAGGTCGGTCGCAAACCCGGCGAAATCCCCACTGTAATGAGCAGTGTAGGTGATTCCCAGGGCTTGCAGCGCCTGATCTACCAACGTATCGGGAGGCGGATGGACAAAGTCATCGGCGTAGACCAGAACGTTTAGCTGGCTCGGAGCGGCCGGTTGCCAACGATAGGCCCTGGGATAGGCCAAGGATGCCTCCCCTCCGTTGGTGGGCATCGGCACACCTTCTTCTGACCGGTACAAACACTCGCCATACCCACTCATCGGCTCAAGCGGAAGCGGCTCAAAGCCCCGATTCGCTTCCGCCAGATCATAGGGCGTCGCCGTTGCGCCGGCGTTGATCAGCGTCAGGGGCAGGGTCGTGGTCAGGCCCATGTCCACATGGGCGTGCAGGTTGTCTGGGTCGGCGCTGACGCAGGGCTGCAGCCACCGCAGGTGAAAGTTGGCGGTGGTCGTCACCTGACCGCTGATCATCACCCCGGTAGCCACGCCGGTCTGATGCTCAGAGTAAGTGACGGTGACGGTCAGCGGGCTGTGGCTCTCGTCCATCCACCACTCGTAATAGCCACTCTCGACTGTCAGCAGCGTCCAGGTCATCCCGCTGCTCGCCTCGAGGCAGATCTCGGCCTGTTCCAGCGGCGCCGGGTCCGTGTCACAGTAGCCCAGGCCGGTGACGGTGCCGCCGAGCTTGCCCCAAGTCGGTGTCAGCGGCGCGGCCGTCGTGATCGGGGCATACACAAAGCCGTGCGGCGTGTCATGGATGATCTCGAGCTGACCATGGTAGGCGCCCAACTGAGGTACCTCGAGTGCGTCGGAGCTGAAGGAGGCGCCAACGACCGGGTACCCGGCCGATGCTTCCGCTCCCATGTTCGGGTACTGGCTCGCCCAGGGCACACCCGAGACCGCGCGTAGGGTGGAATCCGCCTCCGAGCTGTCAGCGCCCTCAAGGCCAAGCTCGCGGGCAGTGGACAAGGCACACACCTTCTCCGGGGCCGTGCGCCCGGCCGGGTCGATGGTCTCGGGGGCTCCGCCCGTCCAGTCACTCCCCAGGAGCCAGAAGAGGCTGCCTGATTTCCCTGGCTCACTGAAAACCTCAGACCCATCTAGGCCCGCTGTCGGGGGCAAGCTCCATGTATCGGCCGGAGCGACGGGCTGGCTGACCAATGGGTTGGCAAGCACGCCACGCCCCAAGGCTGGCTGCTCGTCCTGCTCCGCGGCCGCTCGGGCACATGGGGCCGGCTCTTGCTGCATTAACGGTGCCGATGGAGCAGTGGGGGTCGCAGCGACGTTCAGAGCCGCCGCCAGGACCAGGGCGCTGACCGTCGAGAGCGCGGTGATAGCCCGGTTCATCAGAGACACTCCACAAGGGACCAGGCAGGTGATCCACGCAAAGCCTTCGTAGTCTGCCGTTTCGGCTGGGCGGCACGCACAACATCCCTCCTGCGGCAAGTGTCGGGCCAAGACCGCGCGCGAAACCAGCGCAGTGCCCATTCTACCCACCATGCCGGTATTTGGCAACCGAGATCTGAACTGGACCTGCAGGTAGCGAACAGCAGTGTCGCTGAAGCTCGGCACGGGCTCTGCGAGCGGCCTGCGCCCGTCGTACCGCCCAGAGCCTTCGCGTGGCCCCATGCCGATAGCCTCGGCCAGGGCTGCAACTCCGCCGCCCGGCCATCGCGATCACTGGCCAGCGCGGTGAAGACTGAGTCGCGGCAATGGCACAAGATAGTATCATCCTGTCACGATCCGTGAACAAGAGCCAACAGATCCCAGCAACGAACAACGGAACTCAATCCGCTCCGGGAACGTCTATATGCCAAACCGGTTGGAAAGGGCGACCATCCTTTCCGCCGCAAGGAACACGAGATAGACGGAGGTACGATGAAACCAAAGAGCATATTTTTGGTGTTTGCAGGCCTGGCTTTGACCACGGCAGGAGCATGCGGGTGCGCCGGGCGGCCGGCCGACCTCGACCATCCAACCAGCCAACCCCCGAAGGCTGAAACACCGCAGCCCACAGACGCGTCATCGCCGCTTTCGCCACTACCCACGGTCCCGCCCCCGGCCTCGGCGTCACCGCGGGCAACTGCGGCCGAGAGCCAGCAGCCGCCGGTCGACGTCGATCCCGGCACTCTGAACCCCATTGCGAGGGCGCGAACCGACCTCGCCGGCCGCCTGAGAGTTGACGCCGAGCGGATAGAACTGGTGCAGGCAGCGAGAGTGGATCAAGACGCCGAGCAGGTCGAATGCCCGGCCGCCGCCCGCCTGATTGACAGTGCGGAGGGCGCGCTCTTTGAGATGCAGTACCTTACCTTCTCGGCTAAGGGCAAGATCCATCACTACCTGGTCACGCCGGACCTGGTTGTCTACTGTGACGAATAGAGGGCGGCAGCGTGGGCCGTGGGCCTAACCGGCGCCACCGCGCCAGATCAGGGGCAGGTACCAGTACCGGTAGTGGGAGGACACGTCGATAGCAATTGCCGTAGAGAATTCCATTCCCAGACTGGCGGTAATCACGGCCGGCCCGGGCATGGGTCCGGCGGTGAATGTGGCCCGAGCCACCCCTTCGAAAAACGGGGACATGCTTGGAGCTACGAACCCCGCAATGGCAGCCCACCGAACAGGCGTCCCGTCCAGGGGAGGGTTGGCATGAGCGTCGACGGCAGTCAGGGTAACGACTACCGAACTGCCAGGCGATACCACCGAGAAGGCAGAGGTCAGGGTGGCTGAAACGACTGGCCCTGGAAAAAGGCGCAAGAACAGGCTGCCGCTCAAGGCGCCGGTTGTCCCGGTGACGACGGCCGTCCCAACCAGGGGGCCGGCAGTCAGCGTGGTCGTGGCTACTCCCGCACTCGGCGCAGCCACGACGGGAGAGACAAACCCGCGAACAGCCGTGAACGTGACCTGCAAGCCGCTGGTGAGAGGGACGCTGGCGGTGATGACGGCCGTCTCCGCTGCCGCCAGTTGGCGCTGAGCGGAGGTAAGGAGCAGGTCGCCGGACTGCGTCACGGCCGATAGCGCCTGTCCGGCATCGATGCGCCCCCAGCCGAGGTATTGGTCCCACCCAGGAAGAGCGCCACCGTTGACGTCCGCGGCCGTGGTGGTGATGACCTCGGCTACCTGGGCCATGGAGAGGTCCGGGCGAGCGGTCCAGAGCAGCGCTCCCAGCCCCGAGACATGCGGGACAGCCATCGAGGCGCCTGACCTGGTCGCATAGCCGCCCGCCCAGGGCCAGGTACTGTAGATATCGACGCCGGGAGCCGCCAGGTCCACCTGCGGTCCATGGTTTGAGAACCCGGCCCGGAGGTCGCTCTGATCCGTGGCAGACACCGCCAGCACATGGTCGCAGGCGGCCGGATAGAGGACCGCACCACCGTCGTTGCCGGTGGAGGCCACCACCAGGACCCCGTGAGCGTGGGCATAGTCCGCTGCGGCTTGCAGGGTCTCCGACGCCGGCTCCCCCCCCAGGCTGAGGTTGATCACCCGCGCACCGTTCTGCACCGCGTAGACTATTCCCCGGGCAATGTCCGAATACCAGCCGCTGCCATACTGGTCCAGCACCTTCACTACCATGAGCCGGCTGCCGCCTGCCATCCCTGCTATTCCCAGGCCATTGTTGATCTCGGCTCCGGCAATGCCAGCTACGTGGGTGCCGTGTCCATAGTCGTCGGCGACGACCTCGTCCTCCCTCGGCAGGTAGGTGTACTTGTCCCCATGCCAGACCCAGGCGTGGTAAAAGTGCCAGCCCCAGTAGTCATCCAGTTTGCCGTTGCCGTCGTCGTCTATTCCATTGTCCGCTATCTCGCCTGGGTTGACCCACAGATTGCCCGCCAGGTCCTCATGATCCAAGCGAAGCCCCGAGTCGAGAACCGCGATGACGACGTCGGAGGTCCCGGTGGCGACACTCCAGGCGCGGGGCGCCTCGATTTGGGCCGGACCCCACTGCTGGGCCCAACCGGGATCGTTGGGCGTGACCAGCTGAGTGGCCCGCACCGCATAGTCCAGCTCGGCGAACTCTACCCGTGGGTCGCTGCGCAGCAGCTCCCGTGCAGTGCATTCCTGCCCGGCCGGCACGCTCAGGCTGGCTACGCCAATACCCGGAATGGTCGTGAGCGCCTCTGGCTCAAGTGAACGTTCGGCCGCGGCAAAGCCATCTTTGTAGCTGATCAGGACCACACCGGGCGCGTAGACGCCGGTGCACTGAGGGCTGGCCTGCGAGCCGCCAGGCGGCCAGCCCACGACCAAAGCCAGTCCGCCCAGCCAGATCAGGCGTCTCGGCTTGCTCAAGGACTCCCCTCCCTTCGCCCAGAGGGCCAACATAGAAGGAAGCCACCGGAGCTCATCCGGTGGCTTCCCTGTCAGTTGGCCAGGATAACTAGCCTGCCACGTTGTCAGCTCTTCAACACTATCGGCAGGAAGATCCTGAAGGTGGCCATCGTCGTGAGCTCGACATCGGCTGACTTGCTTGGGTCACCGACCGAGGTGGCGTTCAACGTCGTGACGGCCTCGTCACCGCTAGCAGCGCTGGGTATCGCGACCGAAACAACGACGTCAGCGTACTCAGTGGGGCTGAGGACGCCGGTGGTGGTGGGCACCACGCCGGCCGCCCACGAACCAAGCGCCGCCAGGCCGAACGTATCGGTGTTGACGCCGGTGTTGGTGACTCGTACGGTATAAGTCACCGTCGTACCACCATCGGCCATCTTGAAGTCAGGACCGATCACAGCCGCATCCACTCCGTACAGGGAGATGTACGTCACCCAGTCGTGGTGCTGCGGCGGCAATTCGCTGCCGTCGTCCAACCAGTCTACGCTGGCCTCCAGCACCAAGGCCGGATCACCGACCTCTACCGCCACGGTAAGGATGGCGGTAAAGGTGACCGGGACGCCGGCGTCGAGCGGCTCGCCAGTCCATACCACTTCGGGCATCGCCTCGGACGCCCCGCCGGGCGAGGTGCTGACCAGGTTCGCCGCGCTCGGCAGCGTCATAGTGACGGTGCCGTTTACCGGATCGAGGCCACCCTGATTCTCCAGCACCGTCCAGTAGGTCAAGGTGTAGACGCCGGCCGCGGAGATATCAGCCGGCGTAGGCCCATACTCCACATACACGGCCGAGTTCCAGATCCTGACCAGCGCCATGTCGTCCGCCTGCTCCAGGATTTCGACATGCCAGCCGTACTGCGCGTTGTCATCGCGAGGATCGCCAGTCCCGCCAGCTCCTGCTTCCCAGAAGCCCCACCAGCCTCCATCAACATACTGGAGATGGTACCCAGGATAGTCCGGGCCACCAGCCACGCTGTAGCTGCTCTTGGCAGGCACGGCCGCGCTGGCATCCCAGTCTACGGTGCACCAGTAAGTACCATCGCCCTCGCTGGCCACGCCTGGATAGTAGCCGAAAGCGTCGTGGAAGCTGGAGACGGACGGACGGCCGGAGAACAGGGTGGGCGTGATCTGATCGTGGTAGGGGTAGGTGTAGGTAAAGTCCACCGTATCCAGCAGGCTAAACGGTGCGTCGCGCATCAGCCCACGACTGGTGAGGTTGGTGTGCTCCAGGCCCAGCCAGACCGGCTCCACATACGGACTCCGGTAGGGCGTCGGATGCGAGTCTATCACCAGCATGCGGCCCTTGGGGCCAAAGCCGTACTCGTCTTCGAGATAGCCGTAGATCTCGTTGTCGGTGTAGAAGTTGCTGTTGTACCAGACCAGCAGACCGGTGTTGGCCGGGCCAAAGCGCCAGCGCTCGTCGCCCAGCGCACTGTCGTAGCCGCCGGTTTCCCCGACGTTGCGCCACTGCAGATAGAGGTTATGGGTGAAGGACATCCAACCGTCGCTGCGCATCCAGGGATCCTGATAGACCCACTTGGCGTCGCCGCCTTCGGCGTCGTCAGAGAAAAGCTCTACCGCGTCCGCTTCCACTACCACGTTGTCCACAAAGGCGCCTGAGTACAACGACGCCCAGTCGGTCATGTACCAGAAGCGGAGCACGATGTTGTCACCGGCGTAGCTGCTCAGATCGAATTCCTGCACTTCAGGATCGGGCCAGTTCGCGTTGTAGCCGTAAAAGCCGCCCAAACCGGCGCCGCACAAGTCCTCAGGGAACCCGTACAGCTCACCGATCCAGCCCGGATCGTGGACGCACTGGGTGTTGGTGTTGGTGATAGTGTCCCAGGTGGCGCCCGCGTCAGCGGAGACCTGGATCCACAAAAAGTCCCACTCGTCTTCTATGTCGTATACCAGGTCAAACGAGAGGGTAATCGCGGTCTTCCCGGAGAGGTCAATGGCTGCCGCACTGGTCATCCTGGCATTGGATAGGTCCTTCTTGCCGCCCCACCAGTAATAGACGCCGTCCCAGACGGGCACCGGCAGCTCCAGTACGCCATCTTCCAGGGGGATCTTGGCCCCACGATAGACGCCTACTCCACCAGGGAAACGGCTGGCCTGGCCCAGAGTGACCTCGTGGACCGCTGTGGGGTCGTCCACCAGGTAGGGATCCAGCCAGCCCCAGCGATCCAGGTGCCAGGGGTCCACGGCCGGGGGCTCAAACCCAATGGGATGCCCGGTCCAGTCGTCGGCCATCAAGCTCCAAAAGCCGGTCGATGTCTCGCCGCTACCATAGGCATAGAGGTCGTCGGCTCCCAGGTTATGGCCCGACTCGTGGGCGAACACGCCGATGCCGCCGTTCTCGGGCATCATGATGTAGGGGCCAGCGGCGATGTCCTGGGTGACCGAATAGGGGGGAGTGACCTGACTGGAGTGCGACCAGACGGCAGCCTCGCCGTAGAAGGTGTCGGTCAACGGTGTCGTGCCGCTGACTGGTACCCGGTTGAGCAGGGTGGTGCTGTCCTCCTCGCCATAGCCAGAGTGGACGACCCAAAGCCGGTCGATGATACCGTCGTCGTCCAAGTCATAGTTGGCCCAGTCAAAGCCGGGGATCGTGTCGCTGATAGCGTTGACCGCGTCCAGCGCGTCCTTGACCAGGGTCCTGGCGGTGCCAGCGCCGGGGATAGCCCCGCGACTGGTACTGACGCCGGAGCGGGCGCCAGGGCACTGGTCAGCATCATAGTACCAGGTGGAGTGATCCACCGGCACCCAGCCGATGATGTCTCCGGTAACGGTGTACATCCCGCCGGACATGTCGTCATAGTAGTCTGTCACCGACTGCCCGGTAAAGTCCTCGAAAACCGGAGTGTCGTCCTGCATGGTGTAGCTGAACACCACACCCGAGCCGAACATAAAGTCGCCGAACCACTCGTTGCTAAAGTCCTCGGTCCAGATGGTGTTGCCCGAGCGGTCATCGGGCGAGCGAGGCCTTTCCATCGTGTTGTGCAGCGGGCCCGAGTAGGTGAACACGGTGGTCTGGGTGATGATGTTGGAGCAATCACCCACCACACCGGTGTACTCGTCAGGGTCCGCGATGCCCAGCGGGTCCCAGTCAGAGACCCCCTCGGTCCAGGTAAAGACGTCGGTGCCGCCGAACTCGACCAGGATAACCAGCACGCGGTCCGTTCCTGTCTGGGCCAGGGCATTGGCTTCCGCCACCTGGCCGGCCTCCAGCAGCCGCTGCCGTTCCCGGATTCGCAAATAGTCCTTCCTGTTCGGTTGATCAATCGATTTGGAAAGACTGGCTGGCCGGCGATCGTATGCCCGGTCCTGCAACAGCGGCGTCACGGGCGAATCGGCGGGGCCCTCGGGATAGGGCGGGCTGGCCATGGCCACGACGGCCGTCATCAACAGCATCAGCGCG
>JAUVHW010000130.1 GCA_030593075.1 Ardenticatenales bacterium | reverse complement strand
GTGGTGTTGGCTGGCATGGTGTCGGCCCTGGGCTACGCTGCCTGGCGCATGATGAGGCCGCAGGCCCGGCAACACATTCTCCGGTTGTCCCCCGCTGCCCGCGCCCGCACCTGGGCCATCCCCTGCCTGTGCCTGGTGGGATTGGGCGTGGGGTCGTACCTGGCCTACGTGGAAGTCAATCAGGTCAAGGCGGTCTGCGGGCCGGTGGGCGAGTGCAACGTGGTGCAGACCAGCGATTACGCTCTGCTCCTGGGAGTTCCCGTCGCTGTGTGGGGCGTGCTTAACTACCTGGGTGTTGCCACGCTGTGGGCAGGACAGAAATACCTGGAGGGACGGTTGGCCGGACTGTCGCTGCTGGGGCTTTTGGGGCTAACCCTCTTTGGTACCCTCTTCTCCATTTGTCTGACCTGCCTGGAACTCTTTGTCATTCACGCTATCTGTGCCTGGTGTCTCGGCTCGGCCGTGACCACCACGGCTTTGATGCTTCTGGTTGTGATTCCCGTCACAAACATGGGAAGCGCGTCTTTGCGTCGAGCAAGAACCTGTGCTTGAGAATACGTCAGAAAAGGGATCTCGGTGTTGAAATAGGATTTCATGGTCTTACCAGAGTTTTCTCAACGCACCATCAACTTCGCAAAACGTCAGACACACGATTTCAAGCTCATGCTGGGGCGTCGGGCGCTGCATGGGCTGGCTTCCGGACTGACGGTCCAATACAATTCCATCTACGCCACGCTGCTTGGGGCTGACCCGGTGCAACTAGGGTCGCTGCAAAGCGTGGGCAACGCCATTGGTGCTGTGGCGGCGTTGCCTGCCGGCTGGTTCATTGATTATTACAGTCTGAAGAAGGTCTTGCTCCTGAGCGTGGCGATGCTGGCAGCCTCGAGGCTGTCTTATTTTGCCGCTCTCCATTGGACCTGGCTCTACGTGGGCATCATCCTCTACTACCTGGGCTTGCGGCTCACTTGCACCTCTTGCACCGTCGTCTGCGCGGCGGAACTTGAAAACAAGGAGCGCGCCACCGGGCGCGGACTATGTCGGACATTGTCATCCACTGTAGCTATTGTCACGCCGATACTGGCGGCCGGGCTGGTCTCTTGGTCTGGCGGCCTCAACCTTCCCGGCCTTCGCCCACTGTATGCAATCCAGATGCTCATCTTTGTCGGGATATTCGTTCTCCTACTCACTCGGTTGTCCGGCTCGTACACTGGTGATCCATCTCATGCCCAAAGTGTTGATGGCCGCCACATTCTATCGAGCTTTTCCCAGGTCTTTGAGAACGGCCCCGATGTAGTGCGCCTGCTGCTTGTGATGGGCCTCATGGAATTGCCCTGGACGGTAGCCGGTCCCTTTATGCCCCTGTACGCTCACCAGTTCAAAGGGGCTGACGAGCTTATGCTCGGCGGTATTTCTACGGCCAGTGCCATCGTGCCCCTGTTGGCTTCGATCCCGTTGGGCCGGCTGGCCGATCGTCATGGTCGCAAGAAACTGCTCTTTGCCATAGCGCCTCTGGCGTATGCAGCCAATCTGTGCCTGGTCTTTGCACCATCATCTGGAATGGGCGCCTCGCTGTTTCTAATGCTCTACGGCGTGCTGTTCGGCTTCAACAGCATCAGTATGGCCTTGACCTCTTCGATGGCGGCCGAGATCATGCCCAGGAAGCAAATGGGACGTTGGATTGGCATCGTCAGCCTCTTTCGCGGCTTGTTGGGCATTCCGGCCCCACTGATAGGTGGGTTGATCTGGGAGCATATTGGCCCTCAGTACACATTCTTGGCGGCCATCGCCATTGATGTCATTCTGCGTTTACCTCTCCTGGCTCTAGTCCGAGAGACGCTGCATCTCCCTTCAGATCATCAAGATACGATGCAGAATCAATGCAGGTAGATGGAGGTAGTTGTATGATGATTGATGAGAGGAAATTCTTGAACCTGGAAGCCGAAGCCCCACTCCAGGCGGTGTACGAGGCTCCCGATAGCCCAGAGCTGTTCCGCCGCACTCTCGCTGGCGCCCTCACCTGGCAGCAGCGCAACGAGACTACTGTCTCGAGAGCGTTGCGCTCGCCACACCAGGCCCCGCAGTGGGTGGCGGCGCTGCTGGCCTGGGGCGCTATTGTGATCTGTGAAGGGGAGGAGCAACCGCTGGCGGATTTTTCGCTCCGCCGAGGGATGCAGCCCAGGTTGGAGATGTTGCGGGTGCCGCTGGATGACTCCAATCGTACTTTTGGGGAATCGCACGTTGCCCGCACGCCGGCCGACCCGCCCACCGTGGCAGCTGTCGCGGTAGTAGACTGGGCCGACCCTTCGACAGGCTCAGGGCGGGGTGGCAGAGTTGAGCGGGCTCGCTTGGCGCTGACCGGAGTCTGGCGAGTGCCGGTCCAACTGGCCGAATCGGCCGGCATGTTGATAGGCAGCCGGTTGGACGACGAGCAGATTGGGGAGGTGGCCTCGGCGGTGCAGCGAGAAATATCGCCACCCGACAACTTTCTTGGCAGCGCCGACTATCGACGGGAGATGGCGGCCGTGCTGACGCGCCGTGCCCTGGAAGCATGCAGAAAGGAGGCGAGCTGATGAGTGCGCTCCTGCAAGTTACCCTTACCATCAATGGCGTAGAGAAGCAACTGTCCACCAGCCCAAAGGAGAGTCTGCTGAGTGCTCTGCGCGGCTGCAAATACCGCAGCGTCAAGATGGGCTGCGACTCTGGCGATTGCGGCGTCTGCACCGTCCTGCTGGACGGCCGCCCGGTTCGCAGTTGCATGACCCGGACGTCCGCGGTCGATGGGTGTACCATCACCACCGTTGAAGGGCTTGAGCAATCGGACCCTGTTATGCAGGCTTTCATGGATGTCGGCGCCATCCAGTGCGGCTACTGCACACCTGCTCAGGTATTGGTCGCCAAAGCCTTGTTGGACTCGAACCCAGATCCCTCGGAAACCACAGTGCGGGAAGCGATGAGCGGTGTCCTGTGCCGCTGCACTGGTTATGTGCGGGTTGTGGATGCGGTGCTGCGTGCGGCCGCGCGTCTGCGGGGAGAGGCAGTGGAGCCATTCACTCATTTGGACATGATCTTGCCCGACGATAAGGTAGAGCTGCCCGCGGCCTATTACCGGCGGGGAGAAGGAGATGGCCCGCTGCCGCCGCTGGTGTTCACCCCGGCCGAGATGGAAAAGACCTGGGTGGTGGGTCAGCCGCAGGTCAAAGTAGATGCAGAGAAGCTGGTCCACGGGAGGCCGGTCTTTACCGCCGATGTGCAGCCAGAGGGGATGCTCTACGGTCTACTGCTCACCAGTCCGCATGCCCACGCCCGCATTAGGCGGATTGACGCGAGCCGGGCGCGAGCCTTGCCGGGCGTGCACGCCGTCCTGACCTGCCATGACATTCCTCGGGTCAAGTACGCTTCAGGCGGGCAAAGCTATCCCCAACCGCCGCCTTATGATCAAGTCTGCCTGGACGACAAGGTGCGACACGTGGGGGACCGCGTGGCAGTCGTGGCGGCCGAGACACCAGAGTTGGCCCGCAGGGCGCTCCGGCTCATCAAGGTTGAATACGAGGTCTTGCCGGCCGTGGTTGACCCAGAGGAGGCCATGCGGGAGGGCGCGCCTGTTATCCATGACGAGCCGGATACCCAGGGCATCTGCGACCCGCGGCGCAACGTCGTGCACCACATCGAAGCCGAGGTAGGTGATGTGGAGGCGGGCTTGGCGGCGGCCGAGCAGGTCTTTGAGGGCACCTATCGCACCCCCAAGCAGCACACTCCCACCTGGAGCCGCACGCCTGCATCACCTACTGGGACGAGGACCAGCGGCTGGTCATCCGTACGAGCACCCAGGTGCCCTTCCACATCCGGCGCATGGTGGCCCCGCTGATTGGCCTGCCGGTCAAGCGCATCCGGGTGGTCAAACCGCGCATCGGCGGCGGCTTTGGCAACAAGCAGGAGATGCTGCTGGAGGACCTGTGTGCCCACTTGACCCTGGCGACCGGTGTTCATGGAGTACACCCGCCGGCAGGAGTTCACCAGTTCGCGCAGCCGACATCCGCAGATTATCGAATACAGGGTCGGTGTCACCGGCGACAAGGTGGTTGCCGCTAGCCTGTACCTGATTGGCGACACCGGTGCCTATGGCTGCCATGGTCTCACTGTACAGATGGTAGGTGGGTTCAAAGGGTTGACCCTCTACAATGCCCCGAACTCGCTCTTTGTCTGCGATGTCGTCTACACCAACACACCGCCGGCCGGAGCGTATCGGGGCTATGGAGCCATGCAGTGCCAGTTCGGCATCGAAGTGCTGATGGAGGAAATCGCCGAGAAGCTGGGGTTGGACGTGGTTGCGTTCAAAAGGGCCAACTGGCTCAAGCTGGGCGAGCAGATGCACCTCTCCAAAGTATTGGGGGAAGGGCGCGAAGGCTTTGCCCAAACGCTCGATAGCAGCGGCCTGGGGACGTGCGTGGAGATTGGGCTGGAGGCGACCGATTTCTACGCCAAGCGGAGAGCGCACCGCTATCAGAAAGGAGGGGCGGTTCGGAAAGGCATCGGCATGTCGGTGATGATGCATGGCAGCGGCATCGCCGGGTTGGACATGGCGGCCGCCACGCTCAAAATGAACGATGACGGCTCGTTCAACCTGCTGGTGGGCGCTACCGACCTGGGCACCGGCTCGGACACTATCCTGGCGCAGATTGCAGCCGAGGTGCTGGGCATCCCGGTGGATGACCTGATCGTCTATTCATCCGACACTGACTTTACACCCTTTGACAAGGGCGCGTATGCTAGCAGCACCACCTACATCAGTGGGGGTGCGGTGCGCAAGGCGGCGCTCAAGGTGCGACGGCAGATTCAGGACCACGCAGCGCTGATGCTGGAGACGGACCGGCCGGACAGCCTGGTCTTGCAGGACCGCCGCGCGGTGGCGCCCGATGGCCGTTCCGCCACGTTGGAAGAGGTCGCGTTGAGCAGCCTGCACCAGAGAGACCAGCACCAGATCATGGCGACGGCATCGCACATGAGCTACAGGAGCCCGCCGCCGACGGCCGCGCAGTTTGCTGAGGTAGCGGTGGACGTAGAGACGGGGCAGATCACTGTTGAGCGACTGCTGATGGTAGTGGACTGCGGCCGGGTGATCAATCCTGTCACTGCGGCCGGCCAGGTGGAAGGGGGGATGGCGCAGGCGCTGGGCTTTGCCCACAGTGAGGAGATGCTCTACGATGCGGCCGGCAAGCCGCTCAACCCTCGCTTTGGCCCATACCATTTCTACAAAGCCAACGAGATGCCGGTGATGGATGTCATTTTTGTGCAGACCGACGAGCCCAGCGGGCCGTTTGGCGCTAAATCGGTGTCCGAGATTGCGACGGACGGAGTGGCGCCGGCGCTGGCCAGCGCCGTACACGACGCCACCGGGGTCTGGATCCGCGAGCTGCCTTGTACGCCGGAGCGAGTCTGGGGGGCGCTGCACAGGGCAAAGCCAAACCCTGGGTGGCGGACATGATCGCTTTCGGCCCCGTACCTTCCAGGCGTCTAGGGCGGAGTCTGGGGATCAACAACATTCCGCCCAAGGTATGCACCTATTCCTGTGTCTATTGCCAGGTGGGACGCACCATCCAGATGCAGGTCAAGCGCGGCCCGTTTTATGAGCCGGAGGAGATCCTGCGAGATGTCCAGGACAAGGTCGATAGAGCACAAGAATTCGGGGAAACGATTGACTACCTCACCTTTGTGCCGGACGGGGAACCCACTCTGGATCTCAATCTCGGCCGTGAAATCGAGTTGTTAAGACCATTGGGGATCAAGATCGCCGTGATCACCAATGCCTCGCTCATCGGGCGCGAGGACGTGCGAGAAGAGTTGGTGCGGGCAGATTGGGTTTCCTTGAAGATAGATTCCACACGGGACAAGGTCTGGCGCAGAGTCAATCGGCCGCACGGAACCTTGCGGCTGGCCTCTATCTTGGATGGGGCGCTTGAGTTTGCCCGGTGCTACGGGGGAGAACTGGTGACGGAGACCATGCTCGTCCAAGACGTCAACGACAGCGCCGACCACATCAGGGAAGTTGGCGATTTCTTGGCACAGCTGAGGCCTGCCAAGGCCTATCTGGCGGTTCCTATCCGGCCGCCGGCCGTTGATTGGGTGCGTGCGCCCGGCGAGGAAACCATCAATCGCGCCTATCAGATCTTCAGCAAGCAGGTCGATCGGGTGGAATGCCTGGTCTCTTATGAGGGCAATGCGTTCGGGTTTACGGGCAACGCTGAGGAAGACCTGCTGGGTATCACGGCGGTGCACCCCATGCGAGAGGAAGCCGTCATGCAGCTCCTGGCGAAAACCGAGGCCGACTGGCCTGTTGTGCGTGACCTAATCGACCAGGGTAGACTGGTCGAGGTTGAATACGAAGGGAGCAAGTTCTACGTAAGGAAGCGGCACGGAACATTCGGGCGCCAATAGACCGCTGATGTCCTCGAATGCTGCTAACGGGCTCATGATCATTGAAGGAAGAAAATGCCTGCCAATACGTTCGTAGCAGTGGTGCTGGCCAGCTTTCTGGCGTGTGGAATCACTACGATCGGCATATACGTCATCAGCAAGTACGAGCAGTGGGGCAGGGAACACTCCGCCTACTTTATGAGTTTTGCGGCCGGGGTCCTGATCTCCGTCTCCTTCATGCACATCGTCCCCAAGTCTTTCGAGATGAATAGCAGGTCTCCGGTGTACTTGCTGGCAGGATTCCTGGCCGTTTACCTCTTTAACCGCTTCCTGAACCTGTACATATGTCACGAGTACGAGTGTGCGGACTATGCTGTGGGCATCATCCCGATGCTGGGGATTGGCCTTCACTCCTTCATTGACGGCGTTATCTATTCGGTGGCCTTTAATGTCAGCATGTTTACCGGGGCGTTGGCCGCCATTGGGATGATACTCCACGAGTTCCCGGAGGGAATCGTCACCTTTGTGCTCCTGGAGCGGGGAGGCTTCAGCCGGAGCAAATCAGCCCTCTATGCCTTCCTGGCAGCAGCCATATCGACTCCGGCCGGCACGCTGGTCTCCTTCCCCTTCATCAACGACATCGAGCGGTCCACTTTGGGCATATTGCTTGCCATCTCGGCCGGCGCACTGGTCTACGTCGGCGCTTCTCATTTGCTTCCGGCGGTTGAGCGAGAGAACAAAAAGTACAGCATCTTTGCACTGGCGGCCGGGGTGCTGGTGGCTGCTATCATCGTCATCTCTAAGAGCTGAGTGGAAGGGGCGTGAGCCACCAGGCCAATCTGACTTTGAGCAATCAGGGCTTGCAGGAAGATCGGTATTGACCGTCCGCCTATTGACATATAGTCTATAGCGTGATATACTATAGATGCCTGGCAAAGCACTGTGGCCAGATGAGAATGCGTGGAGGCAGACGGAGACGAAGGCGGCACGGCCGGCGCAGGCGGGTGATGAGTTTTCTCCAGCCTTGTCTGCTGGTGATGCTCCACCAAACCAAGGCACACGGCTACGCCCTGTTGAACGGGCTGGAGGAGTTTGGCTTCAGCCCGGAGCTGCTCGACCCCAGCCTGGTATATCGCGCCCTGCGCGATATGGAAGAAGCCGGCCTGGTAGTCTCCGAGTGGGGCGCTGTGAGCCAGGGCCCCCAGCGCCGGGTGTACAGCACCACCCCGGCGGGAGAGAAGCACCTGGAGGAGTGGGTGGCTGACCTGCGCCACACTCACCAAGAGATAGACTATCTGATAGCTGCCTATGAAAGAGTTGGCTCGACAGAGGATGGAGGTGGTGATTCTGGATGATTTACGTTGACAGTGTGCGCTGCACCGGCTGTGAGGAATGCCTGCCTGTATGCCCAGACGGTGCCATTACTATACCAGGCGAGACGGCGGTGATTGACGAAGGCCTGTGCAGCGGATGCGAGGCCTGTCTGCAGGCTTGCCCCGAAGGAGCAATCCTGATGGTGGAGGCCGTTGACTCAGTACCGGTAGAGCATGTTGCCCCTGCCCTGGTGCCGGCCGCGGCCGGGGCAATCCAGCCCCAATCGGGAAGGGCTACGCCGTCACTGCGTGAGTGGGCTGTTCCGGCTATCGGCTCCGCACTGCTTTGGACCGGGCGCCAGGATGCGGCACGCCTGGCGTCGCTGGCGGTGGAGTACCTGGAGCGGCGCTCTGAGCCCGCTGAACGGGTCTCGCTGGCTCAGGGTGCTGAACGTAGCGGCCGAATGCCGCCGAGGCAGGCAAGTGAGGGAAGGCGCCGCCGCTCGCGGCGGCGCGCACGGCGCAACCGAAAAGGTTGCTAAACATCGAGTAGCTGAGAAGGAGGTAAGATCGATGCCACGTGGAGACAGAACTGGACCCTGGGGTATGGGACCAATGACGGGCCGAAGAGCCGGCTACTGCGCCGGATTCGACATGCCTGGCTACGGCAACCCAGGTCCCCGTAGGGGCTTTGGCCGGGGTTTCGGTTGGCGCCACCGCCATTTTGCCAGGGGCGTTGCCGGTTGGCCGGGTTACGGCTATCATCCAGCCTGGGCCATGCCCCCCGCTGCACCCCGCATGACCCAGGAACAGGAGGCGGGCTGGCTCAAGGCCCAAGCGGCAGATCTGGAGGAGGAGCTCAAGCAGATCAACGAGCGACTCAGCAGCCTAGAACAGGAGTGACCCTAACCAGGAGCGACGCACGCCTAAGTGCGTCGCTCCATCTATTGCGTGAGAAGCCAAGGCCGGTCCAGTCCGGCCAAGAGGCTGGCGAAGCACAGGCCCTTGTCAGGAGACAGATCATGCGAATTGCAGTTTCGGCCGATACCAACAACGAGATAGATAGTCTCGTCGGCGCACACTTTGGCCGTTGCCCCTATTTTGTCCTGGTTGACGTGGATGGGACCACAGTCAGTACTGTCAAGACGGTAGACAACCCCTTCTACGGCAACCATGCGCCGGGACAGGTTCCCGGTTTCATCCGCAGTCAGGGTGGAGAAGTGATGCTAGCTGGCGGCATGGGGCGCCGTGCAGTCGCCCTGTTTGCGCAGATGGGCATCGAAGCGGTCACCGGTGCTTCAGGCACGGTGCGGCAGGCGGTGGAAAGATACCTCGGTGGCGAGTTGAGCGGCGTGGAGCCGTGCGCTGAGGGCAAATTCCACGGCGAGCACGGCCACGATCATTAGTGCGATTCCTGATTCTGGGACGAGAGCCAGCATTTCACACCAGGAGGCGAGGTTGATGGGACGAGGAACAGGACGCAGCGCAAGGCGCAGTGGCGGCCGGGGCGGCGGAACTGGACGGGGCCGTATGGGAGGACCCAAGGCGGCCGGTCCCGGCGGATACTGCGTCTGTCGCAACTGCGGCCATAAGAAGGCGCACAC
The DNA here is from genome assembly GCA_030593075.1 of Ardenticatenales bacterium. Classification (GTDB taxonomy): domain Bacteria; phylum Chloroflexota; class Anaerolineae; order Promineifilales; family UBA4811; genus JAUVHW01. Next base: position 158 of record JAUVHW010000130.1, on the reverse strand, counting down.
GGTAGGCACGCCATGCTTTGAGCTCGCTTGCCCCAAGTGTGGCGCCGTGATGACGCGCGAGTAAACGACTGCCTGGAAGCAAAGACCTTGCTCTGCAGCAGAGCAGGCGATGTTGGCTTCGTTTGGCCAACGGAACTGTCAGCAGTTGGCGCAAGGTT
>JAUVHW010000283.1 GCA_030593075.1 Ardenticatenales bacterium | reverse complement strand
CCCTTGATGTCCCGAGTGAAGCCTGGGGGAGCTCCGCAGAAGGGCGCGGGGCCTGGCTAAAAGCCGTCCCGCGCCCGGAGGTCCGGCCGGTTGGCATTGTCAGCCAGGCGGCGATTCGCTGTCGCAAGTCATCGCGCACCGCCCGAAAGGCTGCAAGCTGATCCGCCTCCGTGCCCTGGACGGCCGCCGGTCCAATACGCAGCGACTCTCCCGCTCCATCGTTACCCCAACCCTTCAGGGCGCGACTCCCGGTGACCTGAACCTGGTCCTCCCCTACCGCTTCGTGGTGAACATCCTGGAGATGCTGCACGCCATGGACAAGGTGGCGCCCGGCGTGGCCTCCCGGAATACTCTCCTCTATGGAGTGGAGGTCAAGTTCTACTCCAACCGGCTCCACCTGACGCCAGAGATGGAGACCGAAGTGGAGAACCTCTTTGCCTGCGGAGACGGCGCCGGCGTCACCCGGGGGTTGATTCAGGCCTCCGCCTCGGGCCTGGTGGCGGCGAGGGCCATCCTCGGCCGGCGGTCAGCTGAGGCGAGCTAGCCCCGGCCGAGCTTGACGTCGAGCCGTGCCGCGGTGACGCAGGGCTAGTTAACCCTGTGCCCGGAACACGGGGTTGGTTTCGGACTGGCCTATTTGCCCAGGACGGTCATCAGGTCCCGGGCGTGCTCCTCTTCAATGATCAGGATGTCTTCCAGTGCCCGGCGCAGGCCATACTCTTGCAGAGCCTCGGCCTGGGCAATGCGTTCCTTGTAGCGAGAGATCGCGTGCATCTCGCCAGCCAGGTCCTGCTCCAGCATTGTCGCGCTATCGGCCGAGGTGCCGATTTCCTGGACATCGACGGCCGGCACGCCCCCGAGAAAGTCGATCTGATCACAAAGGGAGATGGCGTGCTGCATCTCCTCGTTGGCGTGGACCAGCAGCTCTTTCACGATGGATTCGTACTCTGCTCCAGTGATGACCGATGCGTGCTGGACGTACTGGATCAGTGCCGCGTATTCCCAGGCCAGGTCTCCATTCAGATTCTCCAGTAGCTGTTCCTTCGTGATTCCCATGGCAACCTCCTTGGTCGCTGTTCCTCTGCGTATGCTCGGTGAAGCCTGCGGGGCCTCGCCGTGGCGTCTCCTCTCACCCGGATTGTAGCGCAACCGGGCGTGACGTGCAACGATTAGCCGCCGCCTGGAAGCCCGGCCGATGCGCCTCTTTGGCGATCTCGGCTGCCCGGCCATAGCCGACCTTGGGTGCCAGCGCCGTCACCTCCGGAACTGCTCCAGCAGGCCGCTGATGGCTGCCGGAGCAGCGGCGTCGGTAGGTTCAGCCACCAGCCGGGCGACCTGATCTTCAAAGGACGGCCGCTCATGCCGGTAAAAGATGCCCGTGTATCGCCTGCCCGGCTCCAGCGCCAACTGGAAGGCGGCCGCCCGGTCGCTCGCGTCATGTTCTTCGGGAAGAGGCTCGGCTGTTTCCCGCCACAAGTCGTACGTGTTGTAGAAGGTGGTGCAGGGGCTGATCACTTGCACAAAGCTGAATCCACTGTGCAGCACGGCCGTCTTTAGAATCTCGTTCAGCACCCTGGGCTGGCCCGAGAAACCGCGGGCGACAAAGGAAGCGTCGTATCCCAGCGCCAGCGCGATTGGGTTCACCGGTTTGTCTGCCTGGGCCAGGCGCAGCATCCCAGCCATCCCTTTGCGCCGTCCCTTGTGTCTTTGCATCGAATCCACTGCCACGTCCACCGGCGAGGTAGGCGATGGCTGGCCCTTGGTAAGGCCGTAGATACTGTTGTCCATCACTACGTAGGTGAGGTCCACGTTGCGGCGCGCGGCGTGGGGCAGGTGCCCAGCACCGATGCTGAAGGCATCTCCATCGCCCCCCACCACAAAGACGGTCAGGTCAGGGTTGGCCAGCTTGACGCCGGTGGCTAGAGGCAGCGCCCGGCCGTGCACACCGTGAAATCCGTAGGCGTTCACAAAGGCGGGAAAGCGGCCGGAGCAACCAATCCCAGAGACGACCGCCACGTGGCTGGGGTCTAGCTTGAGGTCAATGATGGTTCTGAAAACGCTGTTAAGCACTCCATAGTCCCCACAGCCAGGGCACCAGATAGGCTTGACCTCGCTCTTGAGGTCCTTGGTCTTCAGATTGACTTTAGTGGTGATCATTGTGCTCTCCACGAATGAGCAGGAGGCTAGCGGTTCAGCAACCGGGCTCCCACTCTTTGAACACGCCATCCATCAGCTCTATGGCGGCCCGATGTACCGCGCGGCAGATATCCACCGGCCGGAAGGGCAAGCCGTCGTACTTGGGCAGGTGGATAATCCTGATCCCGTTGTGAACGATCTCACGGCTGTAACGGTGCTCGAGCACATTGGCAAACATCCCCCGGTAGTTCAATTCGGGCACAATGATGGCCCGTTTGCCCTTCAGAAACGAGCGGACGAGTTCGTCTGGCATGGGAATCAGCGAGCGGGTGTAAAAAGCCTCCACCCGTATCTTGCTGGCTTCCACTCTCTCCATCGCCTCGCGCACCGCGCCCTTGCTGCTCCCCCACCCCATGATGCCGATCTCTGCCTTGGGGTCGCCCCAACGATCCGAGACCGGCAGCCGCTGGATGAGTTGACGGGCAGCGTCCACCTTGCGGTGGCGCTTCTCGGTCATCGCCCTATGCATCTCCGGCGTGTAATCGGGTGCGCCCTTTTCGCTGTGTTCCAGACCCTCGGCGGTGTAGAACATGCCCGGCATTCCAGGGATGGCCATCGGAGAGACACCCGATTCGGTTAGCTCATAGCGCCGATAGCCTCCATTGTCGCTCTCGTTTGGCTCTGGTTTCAGCCGATCCACCAGCTTGATGGAAGAGAGGTCAATGTCGGGGATGGTCTCCACCCGGGCGGACATGGCTTGATCGGAGAGCACCACAACCGGCATCTGATATGCTTCGGCCAAGTTAAAGGCGTCAATCATGCGGTAAAAGCAATCCTCTACCGAATCCGGGGCCAGCACCAGGCGCGGTGCCTCGTCGTTGCCAGCATAGAGCGCCATAAAGAGGTCCGCCTGGGCGGTCTTGGTCGGCATGCCGGTGCTGGGTCCGGCCCGCTGGACGTCGACAACCACCAGTGGCACCTCGGTCATGCTGGCGTGGCCCAGTGCCTCTACCATCAGCGCGAAACCCGGGCCCGAGGTGGCGGTCATCGCCTTGGCTCCCGCGAAACTGGCCCCCATAGCCATGGTGATGGCGGCAATCTCGTCTTCGGTCTGGACCACCTTGCCGCCCAGAGGCGGCAGGTTCTGGGCCATGAACTCCATCAGGCCAGTGGCCGGGGTGATGGGATAGCCGGAGTAGAACCGGCAGCCGGCCGCCAACGCGCCCAGGGCGGCGGCCTGATTGCCGGTCATGATCAGCCTCTCCGGTGTCTCACCCGGGGGTGGATCCAGCTGGGGCGGCAATCGATCAATGAAATGCTCGCGAACGTGGTTGAGCCCCCGGGTCAGAGATTCCAGGTTTTTCGGCAGCAGCGCTTCGTACTTGCCCAGGCGAGAGGTCACGACCTCAGCAGCCCGTTCCATTGGCAGGCCGTGGAGGCCGACCAGTGCCCCTACCATGACCAGGTTCTTGCCCCGCGAGAAATCGAGCTGTTGTGAGATCTCAGTGACCGGCACCGGGTAGTGGTCGTGGCCATCGTCTGGTGGGTGGACCGTGCCACTGTCGTATATTAACGTACCGCCCGGCCGCAGCTCGCCGATGTGTTTCTCGTACGCCTCTTCGTTGAGGGCGACCAGCGCGTCGATCTCGTCGCCATCGGAGAGCACCCGGTCCCGTCCTATGCGGGCCTGGTAGACCACATGCCCGCCCATGATCTCGGCCGGGTAGGTGCGGAAGGTAAAGACCTCCAGCCCTGAACGGGCGGCCACCCGCACAAATACCTCGCCGATGGTGACTATCCCTTCCCCCGATTCCCCACCCATGCGAATCGCTAGACTATCGTGGTTGCTGCTCATGCTCTTCTCCCCGTCTGACTGGATGGCTCGATGTTGGGAGTGTACCTGAAGACAGGTGGGAAGCCATTCCGCCTGCGGCGGCCCCTTTTTCGATACCCTCTGTTGTACGGTATGTCATTGCTCTCTCACACAGCGGTTCATGAGTGTTCGTGTACACCTGCGGGACGGGCGGCGGTTGCCCTCGTCGCCATAGCCCGGCAGCCGCAGGTCCACCCCCACGCGTGTGCGGAAGACTCTTGCCACGAATCTCACGAATTATCACGAAGCGGTGGACACGGTTGTGGGTGTCAATAGCCGCTCGCGGCGGACGACCCGTCCGCCGCCTCCGCCGGCCCACCCCCTGCGATGTCCCAAATGTCCCAAAGCGGGGAAAAAAAA
>JAUVHW010000190.1 GCA_030593075.1 Ardenticatenales bacterium | reverse complement strand
CTCAGCCTGCAGGCCACGGAGCAACTATCGAGCACCCTCCTCACCGCACCCTTCTCGGGCATCATTATCTCGGTTGAGAAGCGCCCCGGCGACGGAATCGGGCCCTACGAGTCCATCGGCGCAATCGCCGACCCCTCTGAGTTGTGGGTATTGGCTACCGTGTTGGAGGACGACATCGGCCGCGTCACCGCCGGTCAGAAGGTCACGGTCCAGCTTGACGCCTACCTCGACGAGGAATACGCGGGCGCCGTGCTCCAGGTCGCCAGCCAGGCCACCATCTGGCAGGGCAAGAGCGCCTACGAGGTCACCATCGTCTTCGACGCGGGCCAGGATATCCCGGCCACCATTCGGATGGGCGCCGATGTCATCCTCGCCGGACCGCCGCGGGAGAACGTGCTGCTTGTTCCTGCTCGGGCCATCATGACCATCGCCGGGCGCCAGTACGTCGAGCTAGTCGGCGAGAATGGGGAAGCCGAGCGGATCGAGATCCAGACCGGGGTCTCGGACGGCGAAAACACAGAGGTCGTGTCTGGCTTGCAGGAGGGCCAGGCAATCCGCATTCCCTGACGCCCACCGTCAGCCGCCAGCCGCTGGAGACTGGCCGATACCGCGCACCGCTGGTTGCCGACCATGCGCGAAGGTAGAACTCTTCTGTGGGGACGTGCGTTGATCTTGGCCGGCCTCGGTCTGCCCCTCTTCTGGTTGCTCCGTCCCCTCGCAGCGACCGTCGTGCACAACAACGTCGGCTCCGTGCTCCTCAACCGAGCGCTGCTGGCGCCCGACCTGGGACCACAACAGCGGACAGCTCGCGCGGTCGAGGCCGGCCAGTCCTTCCAGACCGCGCTGGCGTGGGACCCCCTGAACGGTCAGGCCTACTACAATCTCGCCGCTGTCTACGACCTCTGGCAGGATGCACCCTCGGCCGGCCGTGCCCTATCTCGGGCCGCTGTCTTGGACCCCAGCGACATCAGCGCCCGCTTCAGACACGGCCAAGCCCTGGCTGCCCACGAGCAGGAAGCACGCGCGATCCACGAGTGGCAAGCTGCCGACGCGGCCGTCTATTTCCTGAACCAGGGGTCGGTGCTGGCTAGCGAAGGAGACCCCACTGGTGCACTCGAGCAATACGAACGGGCGCTCGCCGTCGCACCGGACCTGCCGGAGACCCACTATCACCTTGGCCAGGCACTGAGCAGACTGGGCCGGGAGAAAGAGGCGCTCGCCGCTTTCGAGTGGGCAGCGGCGCTCGAACCGCCCTCATCTCCCCGCCGGCACCTTCTGCAAGGGGAGGTGCACGCAACACGGGGCGAGTGGGCGGCAGCGCTGGCGGCGTACGGGCAGGCTGCGGAGGTGGCGCCGCATGATCCTGCACCCCACTATCGCATGGGATGGCTGCTTCAGCACCGGCTGGACGACAGCGATGGGGCCATTGCCCGTTTCGAGTGGGCGATCCGGCTCGATCCTGAGTACGTCTCGGCGCGTCTGGCGTTGGCCCAGTTGTACGCGGAGCAGGCCCGCTGCGACGAGGTGGGGCGTTCCCTGGCCCCTCTTCTCGTGCCAGACGCTGGAAATCGCCTGGCTGGACAGGCGCATGCGCTGGTGGGGCGCTGTCTGCTGGACCAGGGGCGCGGCGACGAGGGGTTGTGGCATCTGGAGCAGGCGGCCGACCTGAATCCCAGCTCGGCACACTACCTCCTCATCCTGGCTCAGGGCTACTCCCACGAGTTCCACTACCACGAAGCCATCGAGGCGCACCTGCGCGTGTTGGAGCTGCAGCCGGGCAACAGCCAGGCCAAGGAAGCCCTGGAAGAGCTGGGCTGGTTCGGGACGACCGAAGATGGGCAGCAGTAGGCAGAGTACCGTACTCTCTACCCTGCGGCGAGGAGCTGCCCAGGTCGCGCGCCTGGAGCTACTGGTAGTCCTGGCCTTGGCCCCTTTGCTAGTCTTCCCACAGCCTGGTTGGACGCCGCTGCTGATGGCCATCATCCCGCTGCTCTGGCTCTGTCGCTGGCTGGCGCACGGCCGGCTGACGGTGAGCACGCCGCTGGACTGGCCCCTTCTGATCATGCTGGCGATGACGCTCATCAGCCTGTGGGCGACCTTCGACCTGGCGCTGAGCTTCCCCAAACTGTGCGGCGTTCTTCTGGGCGTTGCTACGTGCTATGCTCTCGCCAACGCTGTGCGGACTGATAGGGCGGTCTGGCTGACCGTTGGCATTCTGCTGGCGGCCGGCGCGGCGGTCGGAGTAGCCAGCCTGGTCGGGACCCGATGGTCAGCTGGGAAAGTGCCCCTACTATCTCCGCTTCTGGCCCCTCTGTACCACCGTTTCCCGCAGCTTGTGCAGGGCATTCCCCGGGCCGAGGCGGGCTTTAATCCCAATCAGGTGGCGGGCACGGTGGTTCTGTTCATCCCCCTGGCAGTAGCTCTGCTGCTCCACCAGTTGCGTCACCGCGGGCGCACACCGCGCTGGGCCCTTGCCACGCTGGGGTTGGCGGCCGTGCTGGCGCTGACCCTCGGCGTGCTGCTGCTTACCCAGTCCCGCCAAGCCTACCTCTCCACTGCCCTGGTTCTGCTTCTGCTCGCGGGTTACCAGGGGCGCTGGTCTCGCGCGGTGGCGTTTGCCGCGCTGATTGCCGGAACGGGTCTGGTCGCCTACTATGGCCTCGAAAAGACGGCCCAGGTCATCTTTGGCGTTCGCAGCCTCGATGCGCTAGGTGGTTACAGCAGCTGGGTTGGACGGCTGGAGATATGGGGCCGGGCGCTTCGCGTCATACGCGACCATCCTATCACGGGAATCGGGTTCGACACACTGTTCCGAGTCATCCACGCTCGCTATCCCACCTTCCTCATCCGGTCTGGCTACGATGCGACCCACGCGCACAACGTCTTCCTGCAGGTGGCGCTCGATCTGGGCCTGCCCGGGTTGGCGGCGTTCGGGTGGCTTGTGGTCGCGTTCGGCCGTATGCTCTGGCAGGTCTGGCAGGGGTCACAGTCTCCGGCAGTCAGATCCCTCGCCCTGGGGCTCTTCTCTGGTATCACGGCGCAGTTCATCTTCGGCCTGGCCGACGCCGTGGCGCTCGGCCAAAAACCCGGCATCTCTATGTGGGCATACTTTGGACTGGGAGCAGCACTCTGGGTCAATCGTACAGAGCAACAGAAGGCGACCGCCCGTCGCTCCTCCCCTGAGCTCGTTTCGCGCCTCGCTTCTCGCCTCTCGCGTTCCTGGGTGCCGCTGACCTGGCTGTTGGTGATTCTGTCTGTCGTCGGCTGGAGCTATGGGCTGTTCGCGCGGGCACGTACCTGGCTCTCGGTGGTAGAGTCAGATCTGGTGGCAATGCAGACGCTGGCGCGAGAGGGACCCGAGGCCATCGCTCCCTGGCAACCGCAGCAACTGCTGCGCACCACCCGGTCCGACCTGCTGGGTTTCCAGGCCGAGTTCGGCGTCCCGCTGGCTCTCGCTTCCCATCTGGGCTGGCTGCCCGGCTACGGCGCCGATCTTGAGGCTGCCCCTGTTCTCCTACAGATTGGCCTCACCCTGACCGCCGTCGGTGAGGATGTACTGGATCCGTTCCAGCCCCTACTGGGTCTTTCCGAAGAAGACCCCGCGCCAGACGACGGCGGGCTGGAGATGACTGTCGCTGCTCTCCAGGATGCGGGGCCGCGGCTAGCAGAGGCTTTGGCGGCGCTGGAAAACGTGCAGCAGGCTCGCCAGACGATCCGCGCGGAGCAGCTTTCTCCCTTGACACGTGGGTGGGTTGCCCGCCTGGACCAGACGCTGCCGTTGCTGGAGAGTGGCGTGAGAGGAGCGATAGCGCTTCCCGAACTCCTGGGCGCCTCCGAGCCGCGCACCTACCTGATCCTGATCCAGAACGACGATGAGCTGCGGCCGACCGGTGGATTCATCAGCGGTGTGGCTCGCGTGGTTCTGGAGAACGGACAGGTGGGCGAACTGGTCTTTGAGGACAGCTATGCGGTGGACGACTTTTCCCAGCCATACCCCGATCCGCCCGCCCCCCTGCGCAAGATCATGGGGACCGAACTGTGGCTCTTTCGCGACAGCAACTGGAGCCCTGACTTTGCCACCTCCGCGCAGAAGGCCCTGGACCTGTATCGTCTCCGCCACGACGTGGACGTGGACGGCGTTCTGGCGCTGGACCAGCAAGCCCTCCAGCTCCTCGTTGGGTCTCTCGGGCCGCTCGAGATCACCGCCTACCCAGAGCTTGTGACCGGCGAGAACGTGATCCAGGCAATGCGCGAGTCATGGGAACCGTCTGTGGGCGAAGGGCCGACCCAGGAGTGGTGGAGGCGACGCAAGGAGTTCATGGGACGGTTGCTGACTGCCGCGCTGCGCAGACTCCAGGACCAGACCGATGCCAACCTGACGAACCTGGGATGGGCTGCGGTACAAGCTCTGGAAGAGAAGCATCTCTTTGTATACTTGCCCCAAGGCGAACCGGCCGCCGAGCTGCTCGTCCAAACTGGCTGGAGCGGTGCGCTTATGGCGACGCCGGGGGACCATCTGATGGTGGTGGACGCCAATCTGGGCTTCAACAAGGTCAACCCTTACGTGCGGGAAAGCCTCAGCTACACCGTGGACCTGCGAGATCCGTCCAGGCCCCGGGCTACGCTGACGCTAGTCCACCGGCACACCGGCCGGCCGGCCACCGCACCCTGCGTCCACGAGCCCCGCTACGATCTCACATACGAAGAGATGATGCTCCGCTGCTATTGGGACTATGTGCGGGTGTATGTTCCCCAGGGCAGCCGTCTCCTAGAGGCTACCGGGCACCCCGTGCCAGGCAGCATGCTGCTGACGGGAGACGAGTTCACGGGAGAGGCTGAGGTCCTGCCTGACGAGCTGGGCAGGGCCGTCTTTGCCACCTTCCTGGTACTGGCGCCAGGAGAGGGGACGGAGACTCGCTTCGTCTATGATCTGCCGTCCGGGGTAGTGGAGCGGGAAGGGGACCTCTGGCGCTACACGCTGCATATTCAGAAGCAGGGAGGAACCGGCGCCAACAAGGTGCGAATCGCCCTGGTCCTGCCGGATCACGCTGAGCTCGTCTCCGCCTCCTTACCCTTGGTCGAGACAAAAGAGGACATGGTGTCATACGAATCGCTGTTGCGCACCGACGTTGACCTGGACGTGCACCTGCAGATACCGTAGCATGGATCGAGCAATTCGAGCAAAGAGGGATGCAATCATGGATAGTATTAGCCCGCTGAGTCCGCGCAAGGTGGTTCTCGCCCTCCTGGTCGCTGGCGTGGTCATTCTGGGCTCGACCGCGTCCACCGCCTGGGCCACGCCTGCCCAGAACCCAGAGCGCCAGACCGTCCCTACTCGCACCCCGACGCCCGGCCCTACCACTCCCGCTCCGCCGCCGCCCCCATCGGCCGACACACCTACGTCAACCCCGCCGTCTCCCACGGCCACTGTGCCAGCGGCCGGCACACCTGCTTTCCCGCTATCGTCTCCCGCTGCGACGCTGCCACCAGCCGCTACACCTGCGACGCCCCTCCCGTCTCCGGGCGTCACGCTGACGCCAATCACGCTCTCCTCTCCGAACCCGGCTCCTGCGCTTCCTTCGCCTTCGCCGGCCTGGGCGGAGGCGCTGACAGCAACGCCCGCCCATGAGATCTCGTCCACTCGATCCGCCACCCTTGTTCCGCCGACATCTGCGCCGTCTGCTCCGCCTGCACTGGCAGGTACGCTATGTCTCCCCTGGCCCATCATCCTGCTCTCGCTCATTCTGGTCGTCCTGGGAGTCCTGTTGCTGACTCGGCGCAGGCGGCGTAGTGAGTGAGGAGGGCAGTTGCGATGCAATGACCTCTGCCTTCCCGGAGCGCGCCCGCCTGACGTCCAGCACCGTGTGGCGGCTGATCCTGGGTACCGCTCTGGGTCTGGTGGTGCTGGGGGCGGCGGCGCGCGGGATTGAGCCTCAAGAGGTGTGGCGCGGTCTGCTGCGGGCCGATCCTGTCTGGGTGACCCTCGCCTTCTTGTTGGTTCTTCTCACGACAGCGTCTAAAGCCGGCCGCTGGTGGGGCCTCTTCCCGGCCGTTCAACGGCCTCGCATCCTGCCGCTGGTCAGGGCCTTGCTGGTTGGCCAAATGGCCAACGCGCTTCTCCCTGCTCGGGTTGGGGGGGTGATCCGGGCCTATCTGGTGGGGGCAGGCGGGGCCGTCAGCAAGGCGACCGCGCTGGGCACTGTCGCTGTCGAAAAGACCTTTGATGTTCTGTTTCTGCTGGTCTGCTGTGGCCTGGCATCCGCCCTGGCTCCCCTTCCCGCGTGGGTGGACATCTCTCTGGTGGGGCTAACATTGGTCGGCGTGGCACTGTTGATTCTGGCAGCAGCCCTACCACAGCAGAAGGTTCTATCGTGGAGCGGTCGATGGACTCATCAGCTGTTGCCCAAGGCGGCGGAATGGATTGGCAGAGCTCTTGAGCGGGGCATGGCCGGCCTCGCCACGCTGCGCCAGCCAAGGATGGCCTTGGCCGCCTGCGCCTGGTCGGCCGTGATCTGGGCACTGGCTGCAGGCACCAACTATCTCCTTTTCCAGGCTTTCGACCTGCCCCTCTCGGC
>JAUVHW010000076.1 GCA_030593075.1 Ardenticatenales bacterium | reverse complement strand
GGCATCTTCTTGGACATGGCCATCCACGACTTTGACATGGCTCGCTTTCTGATCGGCAGTGAAGTGGAGGAGATCTTTGCGGCCGGCGGTGTGATGGTGGACCCGGCCATCGGCGAAGCAGGGGACATTGACACTGCCATTACCACCCTGCGGTTCCGAAACGGCGTTATCGGCGCGATTGACAACAGCCGCCGGGCCGTTTACGGCTACGACCAGCGGGTAGAGGTCTTTGGCTCCAAAGGCGTGGTGGTGGTCTCCAACAACCGGCCTGATACGGCTGTCGTCAGTGACGCTAGCGGTGTGCACAGTTCGCTGCCGCTGTTCTTCTTTGTGGAACGCTACACCGAATCCTACATCGCCGAGCTGCAAGAGTTCGTCGAGTGCATCCAACAGGACAGAACCCCATCAGTGACCGGGGTCGACGGCCGGGTCCCGGTGGTAATGGGTTATGCTGCCAAGATGTCGTATCAGGAGAATCGGCCGGTCAAGTTGAGTGAGGTGGATGCGGCCTAGAGCTCGCCACGCTGTATGTCGCATCGGGTGGCGTTCTGCATAGGCCGCCCTGCCCACGTGTGCATCGAACCAGTGCAGGCCAGCATCTAACTAGTGAATCGCTGCTCGTCGTGAGCAGGATTGTGAGTACTGAACAAGGAGAGTTGACGTGTCAGAGAGAGCACTACCACCAGGACTGCTGGCTACGGACCAGCCCGATCTGTTCTTTGAGGACAATACCGTCGGCCGGCTCAAGAAGGAAGTGTGGGAGTCCAGCGACGCCGAGGTGGACGCCATCTTGGCCGAGTACGGCGTCCCGGCGCCAGTAGAGTGGGGCAAGCCGGGCTCTTACATCCAGACGACCGTGCGCTGGGAGGTGGAAGAGAACCGGCGCAAGAACGACATCGTTTTCATTCCCATCGGCTGCACCGAACTCCACGGCGCGCATCTGCCCAGCGCGTCGGACACCCTCTATGTCAGCCAGATTCTGGAAGGAGTCCGCCGGTACACCGCCGAGCGCGGGGCGGCGGTGAACCTGGCCCTGCCGCCCCTGAACTATGGTTCGCATCCCTACCACCACATGGGTATGCCGGGGACGGTTCCCATCCGCGAGAACGTGGCCCGCGAGTTGCTCATTGATGTCATGCTGGGGCTGTGGAACGATGGCTTTCGCAAGCAGGTCCTCATCAACAACCATGGTCATCTCTGGATGCTAGAGTCCGCGATCCAGCAGTTCATGAAGCGGTATCAGCTGCCCGGCATCTTTCGGGTGATTGACTGGCACCGAGCCGTGCGCGAGTTTTTCCGCGTCACTGAGAGAGGTGGCAGATTGGACACCAACTTTGTCCACGCCGACGAGTCAGAGACCTCGCTGGGACTGCTGCTGCACCCCGAGATGGTGGACATGAGCTACGCCGTAGACACCGAGGGCAAGAGCTACCTGCCTGATGGTCATTTCGACAAGTCGGTGGATCCCTTCAGCCGGCCGAGCCGTTGGTCGGAAGGTGAAGGCCACTTTGCCATCGAGATTGCCGCCACGCCGGAGGGCGTGGTAGGCAAGGCGACCCACGGCTCGGCCGAGAAGGCCAAGCGGCCGGTTGCTGCCATCCTGCGGTACCTGACCTTGCTGAACGACCAGATTCTAGAAGCCTTCCCGCCCGGCACCGTGCCGCCCGTGGAGGAGGTCACTCTGCGCACTGAGGCTGAAATGGAGCCTTACCTGCGCGAGCCGCTCAGCCAGGGCTGGAAGCCGGTGTACGGCTTGTCGCGCGTCGGACAGGATTCTCACTTCTAGGAGCCAGTGCGCGCCAGATGCCGAGCCGCTGTCGGCGACCGTCTCCGGCGCAGACTTGGCAGGACCAGCGTGCTCTCGATGGTGCCGTTCGAGTGACGCGCCGGTGGTGGTCAGCGTGTACCTATTCCGCTGGCCGAGGAATCCACGCAGCGGCCCATGCAGGAGCTTGAGGTGATCCTGAAATCAGCCCTGGCTGGCGGTCGGCGCCACCTTTGCACGTCTGACGGGATGGCGGTGGTGCGGTCGCGGGGGCTGATCGCGAGTCCCCGGGTGGCTGGCGTGCTGCCATTCCACGCGCGGGCTTGAGCGCTGTGCAGAGTAACTCTGACGGACTGAGGAGAGTATGGACCAAGAACGGGTAGCCTTCATAACCGGCATCACCGGACAGGACGGCTCCTACCTGGCCGAGCTCCTGCTGGAGAAGGGGTACCGGGTCGTTGGCCTGGCAAGGAGATCGACCCACTATCACCACGAGAACATCGACCACCTCGCGGGCAGGATAACACTGGAATATGGGGACCTGATTGACGCTAATGCCATTGAGGGTGTCATAGCCCAGCACCGGCCGGCCGAGGTATACAACCTGGCGGCCCAGTCGGTTCCGGCCGACAGCTGGCGGCAGCCCATAGTGACGGCCGAGATAACTGCCCTGGGGCCTGTTCGAATCCTGGAGGCGCTGAGGGGGCTTGCCCCAGATGCTCGCTTCTACCAGGCAACCAGCCGAGAGATCTACGGTGGTTTGCAGCAGGAGGTAATCGACGAGACAGCACCGCTGCTGGCCAACAACCCATATGGTGCGGCAAAACTGTATGCCCATCTGATGACCCAGACCTATCGCCAGTCCTACGACATGTTCGCCTGCGGCGGCATCCTTTTCAACCACGAGAGCCCACGGAGAAGCCTGCACTTTGTCACCCGCAAGGTCAGCATGGCGGTGGCTTGCATCCGGCTCGGGATCCCGGATCCACCTCTTGATGAGTTGGGGCGACCGTTGGTGGTCGATGGTAAGCTGAGACTGGGCAACCTCGATTCGGCAAGGGACTGGGGCTATGCCAAAGAGTACGTAGAGGCCATGTGGTTGATGCTTCAGCAGGAGAAGCCACAGGACTATGTCATTGCGACGAATACGATACACACCATCCGGGACCTGTGTGAGGTCGCGTTCTCTCACGTGGGGCTGGACTGGCAGGCACACGTTGAGACCAACGTTGATCTTATGCGGCCTACCGAGATAGCCGCCTCGCGCGGAGATTACTCAAAGGCCAGATCAGAGCTGGGGTGGGAGCCAAGGCTGTCGTTCAGGGAGCTGATCGAGCTGATGGTGGACGAGGACATCCGCCGGCTGTCGACGTCAGGCGGGGGATGACGAGCAGCCCGGTGGGTCGGCTCTCATGTTGCTGTAGTGGCTTGTCAATGAGACGAAAGCCTCTTCGTCGCAGAAAGGCTGTGTGACGTGGGCCGGCCGGGAAACCCCTCCTCTGTTCGATGACGACCATCAGAAGTAGAGTTGAGACGTTGCAGTACAAGACAGCCACGGTGCTGCGGATGGTCCGGACTGCCGGCCAGACGCTTGTTTCGTCGTGAACCAATAGCAGGGGAATGAGAGGTGTCAGGTTCCAGCAGGGCGCGGGCTCTCCTGCACGAGTTCAGAGGTGATGCGTACCTGTACGGGCACGGATTGCTCTCACGTGTTGGCGAGGTAGCAGGGGATGCGGGGCAGCGGGCCGCCCTGGTGCGCGGCACCTTCCCCGGCAGTGACGGCTTTGTGCAGACCATGCGCGATTCTCTGACCAATGCCGGTGTGGAACTCGTGGGCGAGGTCAGAGGCGCCCGGCCCAATGCCCCGCGCGAGGACCTGCTCCGCATCACTGATGAACTGAGGGCGCTGAGCTACGAGGTGATCATCAGTTTCGGTGGGGGGAGCACTATTGACGCCACCAAGGCGGCCGAAGTCCTGCGCACGCTGGGGGGTGGCATCGATGACTACTTTGGCACAGGATTGGTCAGCAACGCGCTGGCCGAGAGCGGCAGTTTGTTGACCCCGCATCTGGCAATTCAGACGGTCGCCAGTTCGGCAGCACATCTGACCAAATACTCGAACATCACCGACCTCTCGACGGGGCAGAAGAAGCTGATCGTCGATGAGGCCATTGTCCCCGCGCGCGCACTCTTTGACTACGCCGTCACCTACGGCGCGCCCCGCGCGCTGACCGTCGACGGAGCACTCGACGGAATCGCCCACTGCCTAGAGGTGCTCTATGGTGCTGTTGGCAAGCCCTCCTATCCTCAGGTGGAAGAAGTGGCGGGTGCTGGTATTGACCTGGTAGTCAACTACTTGCCACGCTTGGTTGAGCACCCGGAGGACAGAGAGGCTCGGGAGGCGATCTGCCTGGCTACCGACCTGGGCGGGTATGCCATCATGCTGGGGGGAACAAACGGCGGACACCTGACCAGTTTCTCATTGGTGGACGTATTGAGCCACGGCCGGGCTTGTGCTATCATGAATCCCTACTATACTGTCTTCTTCGCCCCCGCTATCCAGGGTCCGCTCAGGTTGGTCGGCAAGATCTACCAGGATGCCGGTCTGACCACGGCCGATATCGAGAACCTGAGCGGCCGGGAACTGGGTGTGGCTGTTGCCGAGGCGATGCTGGAACTGGCGCGGCGGATTGGTTTTCCCACCCGCCTGAGTCAGGTGGAGGGTTTCGGTGACCATCACATCGAGCGCGCCTTGGCAGCGGCCAAGAGCCCGCAACTGAAGATGAAGCTGGAGAGTATGCCGGTCTCCTTGACGGCCGCGATGGTGGACGAATACATGGAGCCGGTCCTGGAAGCGGCGCGCGACGGAGACCTGGCGCTCATAAGGAACGTGTAGGCGGGCGGCGGAATGCCCTAGTCTTCCAAGAAGCGATGAGAGAATTGTCGTGAAGCTCAGCATTGTCCTCTCTACTCAGCCGGCCCAGTTCGAGGCGGTAGCCTTCAAGGGTGATTTCCAGGCTAACGTCGCCAAGATTGCAGGGATGGGCTACGATGGTGTAGAGTTGGCCATTCGCGACCCCAGTCTGGTGAACGGAGACGAACTGCTGCGCTCCGTCGCAGCGCACGGCTTGGAGATTCCGGCCCTAGGCACGGGCCAAGCGTGGGGGGAAGAGGGACTCTCTTTCACCGACCCGGACCCGGCCGTCCGCGCGGCCGCCATTGAGCGGACCCAGTCTCACATCCCCTTTGCCTCTCGCACCGGGGCAGTCATCATCATCGGGCTGCTGCGCGGCATCGTCAGAGCGGGCGTCAGCCAGGATCAGGCGATGGGTTGGCTGGTGGAGGCGCTGCAGGAGTGCTGCGCCGCGGCCGGACCCCATGGAGTGCGAATCGCGCTAGAGCCTATCAACCGCTACGAAACGACGCTGGTGAACAACGTGAAGCAGGGAATGGAACTACTGGAGCGCATCGGAGCGGAGAACATGGGGCTCCTGCTCGATACGTTCCACATGAACATTGAGGATGCAGTGATCGAGGACAGCGTCCGCGCCTGCGGCGACCGCATCTTTCACTTCCACGTCGCCGACTCCAACCGCTGGTATCCTGGTGCGGGACACATAGACTTTGGATCTGTGCTGGAGGCGCTCCATGCTACCGGTTATCAGGGTTTCGTCTCCGGCGAGTTCATGCCCCGGCCGGATGCCGACGCGGCGGCCGAGAGGAGCATAGCCCACCTGCGCCGGCTCGATCGGTGGAGCGGAACATGACCGGGGCCAAGTGGCATCTTCCGGCCGATCGGTTCTTTGGCCCAGATCCGGCGCAGCGGCGCGTCGCGATGGAGCTCTACCAATTGGTGGCTGACCTGCCCATCATTAGCCCCCACGGACACGTGGACCCGGGCCTCTTTGCTGACGAGAACGCCACCTTTGGCACCCCAGCCGAGCTGCTCATCATCCCCGACCACTATGTGTTTCGCATGTATTACTCCCAGGGAATCCCGCTGGAAGCCCTGGGCGTCCCCTGGGG
This sequence comes from Ardenticatenales bacterium, assembly GCA_030593075.1. Lineage (GTDB taxonomy): Bacteria > Chloroflexota > Anaerolineae > Promineifilales > UBA4811 > JAUVHW01. The sequence goes on along the minus strand of JAUVHW010000076.1, from coordinate 8,461 downwards.
CAAAGGGGAGCAGGACCATCGCAAGGTCTGGCAGACCTTTGCCGACCACTTTTATCTCTTCCGCGGCACGCCCACGGGCATTTGGCTGGCCTACGTCTTTGACCAGGTCTTTGGCATCCGGGAGAAACTGAGCGGGGCGACGGCCCAGGCCATATATGACCAGATGGTGGAAAAGCTGGGGTCGCCCGAGTTCCGGCCTCGGGCACTATATGACCGTTTCAACGTAGAGGTGCTCTGCACCACCGACTCTGCCACTGATTCGCTGCAGCACCACCAGGCCATCCGATCCTCCGGCTGGAAGGGGGACATTCGCCCTACCTTCCGGCCGGATGACGTCATTCACTTGCTGCGGCCGAACTGGCGGCCGAACGTTGACAAGTTGAGCGAGCTCACGGGGATTGAAGTGAGATCCTATCCAGCTCTGATCCAGGCGTTGGAGGAGCGGCGAGCCTTTTTCAAGGTAATGGGCGCCGTTGCCACCGACAGTGATGGGACCACGCTAGCCACCGGTGAGCTCTCTCCCCGCGAGGCGGACGAAATCCTTCAGCGCGCATTTGCGGGCGGGGCCACGGCCGAGGATGCAGCGCGCTTCTTTGGGCACATGCTGATGGAAAGCGCGCGGATGAGCATTGAGGATGGGCTGGTGATGCAGGTGCACTTTGGCTCCTATCGCAACCACAACCAGCCCCTCTTTGACCGCTTTGGCCCGGACATGGGATGCGACATTCCCTTTCAGGCCGAGTTCACGCGCAATCTGCGGCCGCTGCTGAACAAGTATGGCAACGACCCACGCCTGACCTTCATTGTCTTTGCCCTGGACGAATCCACTTACTCCCGCGAACTAGCCCCGCTAGCCGGGCATTATCCGGCTCTGAAGCTCGGCCCGGCCTGGTGGTTCAACGACGGCATCAACGGCATGATGCGATATCGCCAGCGGGTGACAGAGACGGCCGGCCTTTACAATACGGTAGGCTTTACGGATGATACTCGTTCCTTCCCATCCATCCCCGCCCGCCACGACCTCTCGCGCCGGGTGGACGCCAACTGGCTTGCCGGTTTGGTGGTGAGGGATGCCGTGGATATGGACGACGCCCGCGAGATGATACAGGACACGGCCTACCGGCTGGCCAAACAGGCCTACAAGTTCGATAGGGAAACTGGAGAGTAGCGTGAAGCTGGACCAACTGCCCGGCCTTTCGGTCTACCCGCGCTCGGTGGCAGAGACTGACGAGGCAACCTATTTCCTGGCCCGCCGCGGCGACCGCAAGGTTCTTGGGGTTCTGGGGGATGCGGCCGGTTTCGAAGGGGAGCGGCCGGATGGGAATCGTGATTCTGCCCTTCTCTGCCCACTGACGGCCGCCAACGCGGCCGCGCTGCGAGGGAGACTCCCCTGGCTGCGGCCGCAGGTGCTGGGCCTGCAGACCTCGGCCGGCTGCGGTGACCGGCTGGGACTGGCGACGCCGGGTCACATCCGCGCCGTCCGCCGTGTCGGCGGCATTGCTCCCGTTTTGGCCCAGCAATCCATGCGGGAGAACGACCGCACCGGCCGTACTCCACAGCAAGTGATGGATGACGCCCTCTGGGGTGTTTTCCAGGAAGGGTGGCGCGAGCCGTGGGGCGCCGACGCCGACCACCTCAAGACGACGGAGGACATCGACCTCTGTGCGGCGGCGGGATACACGTTCTTTACCATTGACCCCGGCGACCATGTGGACAACCAGGCGCACACCGCGCCGCTCGAGGAGCTGAAGACCAGGATTCATGCCCTGCCCTGGGTTGACCTGGAAGACACCCCGGAGGCGATGCACGAGCGCTACCTGGGCCGCCGCTTCGAGGTGGAGGGCTTTGCCATGGAGTTCGACGAGACCACGCTGGCCCGAGCGGCCGCCAAGTACGGGGGCGCCATTGCGCACACCGTCCGCATGTATCGCCACCTGGGCGCTCAGACGGCGACTTATGCCGGGACCACGCGCTCCTGCGAGTTTGATCTAGAGATGTCGGTGGACGAGACCGACACGCCTACCTCGGCCGAGGAGCACTTTTTCATCTCCAGCGAGCTTCGACGGCTTGGGGTCGAGTGGGTGAGTCTGGCTCCGCGCTACATCGGCCGATTTGAAAAGGGCGTGGACTATATTGGCGACCTGGACGCGTTCGAAGCCGAGTTGTCCAAGCACGCCGCCATAGCCCGCGTGCTGGGACCGTACAAGCTCAGCCTTCACTCGGGTTCGGACAAGTTTAGCATCTATCCTATCGTTGCACGCCTGACCAGAGGCCTGGTGCACCTCAAGACGGCCGGCACTAGCTACCTAGAAGCCCTGCGCGCAGTGGCGCAGGTGGAACCGGCGCTGTTCCGGGAGATTCTGGCCTACGCCATCCGGCGCTACCCAGATGACCGCGCTACCTATCACGTATCGGCCGAGCTGGAGAGAGTGCCGGCCGCGGATAGCCTGCCGGATGCCCTACTCGCCCGGCTCCTCGACGCGTTTGACGCTCGCCAGGTGCTGCACGTGACGTTCGGTTCAATCCTAGATCGGTTCGGTGACCGCCTGCTGGCGACCCTGACTGACGCGAGCCGCGAGGAGACCCACTGGGCGCTGCTGGAATCGCACTTTTGCCGGCACCTGTCGCCTTTCACACAGTGAGGAGGGTATTGGCCCATGACTCAACCCATTACCAAAGCGATTGTGCCCGCTGCTGGACTGGGCACCCGCCTTCTGCCGGCTACCAAGTCGCAGCCCAAAGAGATGCTGTCGGTGGGACGCAAGCCGGTGATCCAGTACGTAATTGAAGAACTGCAGGCTGCCGGCTTGAGTCACGCTCTCATAGTGACCGGCCGCCGGAAGAGAGCGATTGAGGATCACTTTGATTCGGATCCCCAGCTGGTGTCGGCGCTGGAACGGGCGGGGAACGAGGCGATGCTGGCCGATCTGGCTTATCTCGAGGCCAAGTCGCGCATCTTCTACACTCGCCAGAGCCCTGCCAAGGGACTGGGCCACGCTGTCTCATTGGGCGCTGGTTTCGTTGGTAGCGACGATTGCGCAGTAGCCTTGGGCGACACTCTCATTGCTGCCGAGGACCCTTCCGCGCCGTTGCGGGCCATGATCGCGGCTCATCAGGATCTAGGTGCGGCCGCCGTCGTTGCGGTGGAGAAAGTGCCACTGGAGGAAGCCTTCCGCTATGGCATCGTCACCGTTAGCGGCGCCGAACCCGCTCCCGGCGAGCCGGTAGCCATGACGGATATCGTGGAAAAGCCACCGGCCGGGACCGCTCCGACTTCTCTGGCTGTCGCTGCCCGCTATGTTTTCAGCCCGGCCATCTTTGAGGCTCTGGAGCGCACTCTGCCGGACAAGCGGGGGGAGATCCAACTCTCTGACGCCATCAAGGTGCTCATCCAGATGGGTGAACCGGTGTACGCCTGGCTCCTGCATCCAGACCAGCGTCGCTACGACGTAGGGAATTTCGAGAGCTACTTCCGGACCTTCATCGACTTTGCCCTGGCTGACGAGCGGTACGGATACCTGGTGCGAAAACACATCAAAACCAAGGCATATGAGCTCTGACCAGCGAAAGGTGGTCTGCTCGGCGCCCGGCCGGGCAGGCATCATTGGCAACCCCACAGACATGTACGGAGGCGCGGTTCTCTCTTGTTCGGTGGGTATGCGCGCCCGCGTGACAGTCACTCCAGCCTCTGAGCTGGTGCTAGAGACAGATGGGCAGAGGCGCCGGATTGCCGGTCAGGAGGACCTGCGGCCCCAGGGTGATCTGTTCGACGTAGCTCGCGCTGTGCTGCACTATCTTCCCCTGCCAGCACTCCAGTGCTGCGTGTCCTATGAAAGCGAGATCCCCATCCGCAGTGGGCTCTCCAGCTCGACGGCGCTGGTAGTCGCTCTGCTGCAAGCGCTCATGGCCTGGCAGGGCGAATCCACCAGCCGATACGTGATTGCTGAGAGGGCTCGCTACATAGAGTTGAACTACCTGAGGGTTGTGTGCGGCTATCAGGATGCCTACATGTGCTCTTTCGGTGGCCTGAATTACATGGACTTTCGCGGCAAGCAGTTCTACCGTGAAGCCGAGGCGGAACTCTTTGCCACGGTTGAGCCTTTGTCTGCCTGTGTGAACGATCTGCCCTTTGTACTGGCCCACACGGGTGTCGAGCACTCTTCCGGAGCTGTGCACAAGCCGATTCGTGAACGTTGGTTGGAGGGGGAGGCGGCCGTGGTGCAGAGCTACCGGCGCATCACCGAAATCGCCCGGAAGGGCAAAAAGGCGCTGCTGATGGCCGACTGGCCGCAGTTGGGCCGCCTGATGCACGAGAACCATGCCGTCCAGCGCGACCTGGGTGGATCTGGCGAGTCAAATGAGAGGCTGATAGCAGCCGCGCTGGCGGCCGGCGCTCTGGGGGCCAAGCTGGCCGGCGCAGGCGACGGTGGCACCATAATTGCCCTTTGGCCCTGGCCGGACGTCTCTGAGCTGGATGTGGCACTGCGCGAGGCGGGTGCCTCGGCGTTCTACCGCCTCGAGATAGCTCCCGGCGTTACGCTGGAGGCAGATGGGAGAGTGGAGACGGGAGGCGTGGAATGAGTGACCAGTACTTACAGAGTCTCTTCGGGCTATCGGGAAGGGTGGCGGTAGTCACCGGTGGAGGTGGTGTGCTGTGTGGCGGCATGAGCCGCGCGCTAGGGCGCACCGGGGCCAACGTCGCCGTGTTGGATCTTGCCCGCGAGGCGGCCCAGGCCGTGGCGGACGAGATACGGGAGGGCGGAGGCACAGCTATCGCTGTCCAGTGCGACGTGCTGGACAGAGCCAGCATCGAGGCCGCGGCCGAAACAGTCTTGGAGGCGTTCGGCGCAGCGGATATCCTGATCAATGGTGCTGGCGGCAACAAGCGCCAGGCAACCACCAGCACTGACCTGAGCTTCTTCGACCTGCCGGCCGATGCCATCCAGTGGGTATTCAACCTCAACTTTGTCGGGACCCTGCTGCCCAGCCAGGTCTTTGGCAGGCGAATGGCTGAAGAGGGGGAGGGTGTTGTTCTCAACGTCTCTTCCATGAACGCCTTCCGGCCGTTGACTCGCATCCCCGCCTATTCGGCGGCCAAGGCCGCGGTGAGCAACTTTACCCAGTGGTTGGCGGTTCACATGGCGCAAGAGTACTCACCCAGCATCCGCGTCAACGCCCTCGCTCCGGGCTTTTTTCTCACCGAGCAGAACCGCTTCCTGTTGACAGACCCGAATACTCAGGAATTGACCGAGCGCGGCCGCACCATCATTGATCATACTCCCATGGGGCGGTTCGGCGCCCCGGCCGACTTGGTGGGTGCGGCGCTGTGGCTGCTGTCGCCCGCCTCCGCCTTTGTGACCGGAATCGTGGTGCCGGTGGATGGAGGGTTCTCGGCCTTCAGCGGAGTGTAGACCTGCGGACAGTCAGTTGGAGCATTTGGGCTCTCGCCCGTTACCTAGGATTAGCACCCAGGAGGAAAGGATGGCAGACTATCCTGAAGCAGCCCGCCCCTTGGCAGAGTTGGCACCCACCCGCGACTATTTCGTTGGAATAGACTCGGATGGCTGTGCCTTTGACAGCATGGAGATCAAGCACAAGGAGTGCTTTATCCCCAACACCATCAAGTATTGGGGCCTCCAGCCCGTGTCCAAGTACGCCCGTGAGGCGGCCGAGTTTGTCAACCTATACTCCAAGTGGCGTGGCATCAATCGCTGGCCGGCTCTGGTCATGGTCTTTGACCTGCTGCGCGAACGGCCGGAGGTGCAGGCGCGTGGCGTATCGCCGCCGGAAGCTCCTCGCTTGCGCGAGTTCATTGCCGACGATGGCTATCCCAAGAGCAACGACGGCCTCCGGGCCTATCGGGCAGAGCACCCCGACCCTGAGCTGGACATTGCTTGGGGATGGACCACCGGCGTCAACGCGACAGTATCGGAGATTGTGCACGGAGTGCCTCCCTTCCCCCACGTGCGCGAGAGCCTGGAACTCATAGCTGGCAGGGCCGACGCAATTGTCGTCTCGGCGACGCCGGTCGAGGCGCTGACTCGTGAGTGGGAGGAGCACGACATCGCAAGGTACGTTCGCGTCATTGCCGGGCAGGAGATGGGCAAGAAGGCGCTTCATCTCGAGCTCGCGACCAAGGGGAGATACGAGCCGAGTCGAGTGTTGATGATTGGCGACGCGCCCGGTGACAGAAAGGCGGCTCGCGCTAACAACGCGCTGTTCTATCCCATCAACCCTGGTCACGAGGAGGCGTCCTGGGAGCGGTTCTATCGAGAGGCCTTTGACAGATTCATCAGTGGCGACTATGGTGGAGAATACGAGGCCAGCCTGGTTGAGGAGTTCGAGGCGCTGCTGCCAGAGGTGCCGCCGTGGAAGTGACCGAGTTCGCAGAAAGTCTGCTGCTCAGGTTGGATAGACAGACTGTGTGATGGTTGTCGGCAAGGGAAACGGGGACCGGCGGCTCACTGAAGCGGAGGTGCGCGAAATCGCGGCCGAAGGACTGGCGCGGTCTGGGGCTGACCTCGACGGCAAGCGGGTCCTGGTCATCATCCCGGACAGCACCCGCACTGCTCCGATTCCGCTCTTCTTCCGGCTGTTCCACCAGTTGCTGTGGGGCAGCACCCTGAGCCCCTCGAAGGGCCGAGTTGCTGCACTGGACTACCTGGTGGCGCTGGGCACCCATCAGCCGATGAGCGAGCAGGCTCTGAACCGGCTGGTGGGGGTGACGGCCGAGGAGCGCCAGACGACCTATGCTGGGGTGCGAATCCTGAACCACCGTTGGGACCTACCAGAGACCTTTGCGACGGCCGGTGTCATCCCGGCGGCCGAAATCGAGAGCATCTCGGGCGGCTTGCTGGCCCAAGAGGTGCCGGTCACCGTCAACAAGCTGGTGTTCGACTATGATCAGCTGATCATCTGCGGGCCGGTCTTTCCTCACGAGGTCGTTGGGTTCTCGGGGGGCAACAAGTACTTTTTTCCCGGCATCGGGGGGCCGGAGGTCATCAACTTCACCCACTGGCTCGGGGCGTTGATCACCAGCTACGAGGTGATAGGTAGAGCCCACACTCCGGTGCGGCAGGTGATTGACCGGGCGGCGTCGTTCGTCAACCTGCCCACGCTTTGCTTCAGCATGGTAGTGACTCACGAGGGTCTGGCAGGTCTGTTCGTCGGGACGCCAGAGGCCGCTTGGGCGGCGGCCGCCGAGTTGTCGTCGCAGGTTCACGTCATCTACGTGGAGGAGCCTTTCCGCCGGGTGCTGTGCATCATGCCCGACATGTACGATGATCTCTGGACGGCCGCCAAGGGAATGTACAAGCTCGAGCCTGCGATTGCCGATGGGGGAGAGGTGGTCATCTATGCGCCACGTGTCTCCGAGCTATCGTACGCCCACGGTGCCGTAATTGACCAGGTCGGCTACCATGTGCGGGACTATTTCGTCGAGCAGTGGGAGCGCTTTGAGGGCTTCCCCTGGGGTGTGCTGGCGCACTCGACTCACCTGCGGGGCATGGGTACATACGATGCTGAGAGCAGCGTCGAGCGGCCGCGAATTCAAGTCACGCTCGCCACCGGCATACCCCGCGAACGATGCGAGCGCGTGGGCCTGGGCTACCTGGATCCAGCAACCATTGATCTGGATGGGTGGAAAGGCCGAGAGGAAGAAGGGATCGTCGTGGTGCACAGAGCGGGGGAGATGCTGTACAGAGTCGGCAAATCGCAAATCGCAAATCGCGAATCAGCAGATGAGCGGACTCGGAATATCGGGTCTCAAGTCGGGAATCGGAAATCAGCCGGTCATTGATCTGGAGTGTGGAGTGACCTACGAGGAGTGGGAGGAGACGGTCCCAGAGGTCATCACCGGCGACCCTGTCTGGAAGTTCTACGCCTATCGCAAGGCGCTGTTCCTGTACGATCTGGCATGGCGGGACTGCGACAAGCTGGTGCGCGACCTGCGTGGGCAGGAGGTAGCCCGGCACTCTATCAGAAGTGCCGGATCAATCTGCGCCAACATTGAAGAGGGTTGCGGCCGCGGCTTTGGGAAGGATCGTAACTATTACCTCCGTGTTGCCACTGGATCGGCCCGCGAGACGAGGGGATGGTACTATCGGGCGCGCCATCTGCTCTCGCCAGCCCAGCTGAAGCACCGCATGGATCTGCTCAGCGAGGTGATAGCTCTCCTGGTCACTGAACACAACCTGCAACGTCAGAGCCAGAGCCAGCCGCTTACTCCCCCCCCCGCCCTGTAGTCTGTGATTCGTGGTCTGCGATTTACGGTCTGTTGTAGGGAACCTGTCAACTTGATTTGGAGGAGAGAATGAGCAAGGCGGACATTGGCATTGTGGGCCTCGCCGTGATGGGCGAGAACCTGATCCTCAACATGGAAGAAAAAGGGTTCACGGTTGCATGCTACAACCGCACCGTCAGCAAGGTAGATCGATTCCTTGCCGGCCGGGCCAAGGGCAAG
>JAUVHW010000056.1 GCA_030593075.1 Ardenticatenales bacterium | reverse complement strand
TTGGCTGCCGCTATTGTCACAGCGGTGATCGGCGCAACCGTCGGGCAACCGTGGCTCTCGCGCCTGCCGTGGCTGGCACCACCGGCGGAAGACGGGGCTCCCACCGCCCTCGTCGAGCGCGGGACCCTGCTCTTGTCAGTGTCAGCCACCGGTAGGGTCGTGCCCGAGGCACGAGTGGCCCTGAGTCTTGACGTGCCCGGCCGGGTCGCTGAGGTGCTGGTCCAGCCGGGCGACGCTGTGCAGGCCGGTGATCCGCTGGTCCGGTTGGATGGAGACCAGTTGACACTCCAAGTGGAGCAAGCGAAGGCGGGGCTGGAGGCAGCCCAGGCCCAACTGGCGCTCCTGAAGGCCGGGGCGCGCCCGGAGGAGCTCGCGGCGGCGGAGGCCGGCCTTCGGGCCGCGCAGGCCCAGGCGAGCGCCGCCGCGGCCAACCTCGACCAGCTTGTGAACGGCGCTGGCGATGCACAGATCGCGGCCGCTGAAGCCCAGGTAGCCGCGGCCGAGCTGCAACACCGGGTCGCCCTGATTGCCCACGACAAGACCATGGCCGAGACAGAGGACGAGACCACCAGAGAGCAGGCGCGCTCCGATCTCTACGCCGCCGAGAAAGCACTGGCGGCCGCCAGGGCCGGACTTGACGCCGCGCTGGCTGGTGCGGACGCTGACATGGTTCGTGCGGCTCGCGCCGCCGTCTCAGCAGCCGCCGCACAGCAGGATGCAGCGCAGGCCCAACTTGACATGTTATTGGCCGGTGCCACTGACGAGCAGATCTCCGGGGTGGAAGCACAAGTAGCACAGGCACAGACTGCCCTGGAGCTGGCAGAACTCATGCTGGATCACGCTACGTTGCGTGCTCCCTTCGACGGCGTAGTCGCAGAGGTCAATGTCGCGGCTGGCGAGATCGCCTCGGCCGGACTGCCGGTTATTGACATGCTCGACGCCTCCAAGTACCGCGTCGGCGTCGGCGTGGATGAGATAGACGTGGGGCAGCTCAAGGAGGGACAGGCCGTACAGGTGACGTTGGACGCGCTTCCGGATGTCGAGCTGACCGGCACCATCGAGCGCATCGCCCCAGACGCCACGACTCAGGCGGGCGTTGTCTACTATGAGGCCATCATCAAGCTGGACTCTACGAATGCCTCCATCAAGGCCGACATGACGGCCACCGCAACTATCCTCGTAGAACAGCTCAGTGAGGTGTTGATGATCCCCACCTGGGTGGTACGCATTGACCGTGACACCGGCCAGGCCTACGTCCTGCGCCGCACGGGGGAGCAGGTCGAGCGGGTAGACGTCCAGTTGGGTGCGCGGGGCAACGGGGTCGTACAGGTGCTCAGCGGCCTGGATGAGGGGGACGTACTTGTGCTCATCCAAGAGGAGATGATAGACGTGATCAGGGAGGAAATGCGGTGACGGGGGCAGGGCGCTCCAGGCTGCGGATCCACCCATTCTGGGATTTGAGCCTCCCTGAGAGTCACGGCAGGAGGAGTCAGTGAAACGCACGATACTCTACGCGATTCTGGGCACGGTCATTTTCGCAGTGGTGGCCGGCGTAATCGCCTGGTGGTCACAACTGTCAGCGCCCCCGGATGAGGAGATGCTTTCGGCCGTGGTCGAGCGCGGCACGGTGCGCGTGGACGTTTCGGCCAATGGCAGCGTCCAGCCGCGGGCTCGCGTGAGCCTGGCTTTCGAGGTGCCCGGCCGGGTCGCTGAGGTGCTGGTGGATGTGGGAGATTCCGTCGAGGCCGGGGACGTGCTGGCGCGGCTGCATAGCGAGCATTTGGCGCTGCAGGTGCGGCAGGCGGGAGCAGCACTCGCATCGGCCGAAGCGCGGCTCGCGCAACTGCAGGTCGGGGCGCGGCCGGAGGCGGTTGCGGTAGCCGAGGCCGGCCTCCGTGCGGTGGAGGCGCAGGAGGGCGCCGCGGCCGCCAATCTCGACCAACTCAAAGCCGGCGCCAGCGACGCGGAGATTGCTGCCGCAGAGGCCGGCCTCGCCTCGGCGATGGCACAGTACAAGAGCGCCGAGGATATGCATGACATGACGATGGAATGCTTCAACATCGACCTGCCGTACGGCCAGGGACAAAAGGAGATCTGTCCTTTGCTGGGCCCGGCCGAGGAACAGGCGCGCTACGGTCTAGCCGCCGCCGACAGCGCGCTGGCCGCTGCCCAGGCCCGGCTCGACGAAGCGCTGGCCGGGACGGACGCCAATCAGATCCGCGCGGCGCAGGCCAACGTCTCTGCCGTCGCTGCGCAGCGGGACGCTGCCCAGGCCCAACTCGATCTGCTGATAGCCGGCGCCTCGGAAAACCAGATCGCTGCCGCCGCGGCTCTCGTCGCGCAGGCTGAGGCGGCGCTGGACATGGCACAACTGATGCTGGCGCGTGCTACGCTGTACGCACCATTCGACGGCGTGGTTTCTGCGGTCAACGTCACGGAGGGACAGATGACGGGCAGCGGGCTGCCGGCCATTACCCTGGTAGACAACTCTCGCTTCCACGTTGACGTCTTGGTGGACGAGCTGGATGTCGCTGGGCTTGCCGATGGGCAGCCGGTGGAGGTGACGCTGGATGCGCTGCCTGACGTTGTGCTCAGCGGCTCCGTCGAGCGCATCGCTCCGGCAGCCGCGCGGTCACCGTCCATGGACGTGGCAGCGCTGGCATCAATGAGCACCGCGGGGTTGGCGTCAATGGGCACCCAGATAGCAGCACCGGGCGCCGCGTCCTATGACGTGACCATTGCACTGGATGAGACCAGCGCGCCTCTGCGAGCCGGCATGAGCGCCACCACCATCGCCACGACCAGGGAGTTGGCGGACGTTCTGCTCATCCCCAGTTGGGTGGTGCGCATTGACCGGGACACGGGCCAGACCTATGTCCAGCGCCGGGTGGGCGAACAGACCGAGCGAGTGGACGTCCGGCTGGGCCTACGGGGCCACGGCGTCGTGCAGGTACTCGCCGGCCTGGAGGAAGGAGACGTAGTCGTGCTCATCCAAGAGAGCGTAATTGAGGCGATCAGGGAGGCAGGGCCGTGATGGAGGCGCCCGTCATCCAGATTCAGGACGTCACCAAAGTCTACCACATGGGCGAGGTCGAGGTCCACGCCCTGCGCGGCATCTCACTCGAGGTTCAACCGGGCGAGATCATGGCCATCATGGGGCCTTCCGGCTCGGGCAAGTCCACCCTCATGAACGTCATCGGCTGCCTCGATCAGCCTACGTCGGGCAGCTACTTTATGGAGGGGGTTGACGTCGGCGGACTCGACGACGATCAGCTGGCCGACATCCGGAAACGCAAGATCGGCTTTGTCTTTCAGACCTTCAACCTGCTGGCTCGCACCAACGCCTTTGAGAACGTGACACTGCCGCTGATCTACGCTGGGGTGCCGCGGGCCGAGCGCCACACGCGGGCGCGGGCAGCATTGGGGGCGGTAGGGCTGGCCGGCCGCATGGCGCACCAGCCGACCGAGCTTTCGGGCGGCGAGCAGCAGCGGGTCGCCATCGCCCGCGCCCTGATCAACAATCCCTCCATAATCCTGGCCGACGAGCCGACCGGCAACCTGGACAGCAAATCGGGGGCCGAGGTGATGGCCCTGCTGCTGCGGCTGAACCGCCAGCAGGGCATCACGGTGGTGCTGGTGAGTCACGATCCCAACATCGCGCGCTCCACTTCGCGCATCGTCCATTTGAGTGACGGACAGGTCTCCGGGGAAGAGATCGTACCACAGCCGGTGGAGGTAGGAGAATGAACATGCTAGAGGCGACGCGCCTGGCCTGGCGGGCGCTGATGGCCAACAAGCTGCGGGCCGGTCTGACGATGCTGGGCATCATCATCGGCGTAGGGGCAGTAATCACCCTCATGTCCGTGGGAGATGGTGTGCAGGCCTACATCACCGACCAGTTTCGGAGCATTGGCGCCAACCTACTCATTGTCTTCCCTGGTTCGGTGCAGGATCCGATGGCGGGTATGGCGTCACTGATAAGTGACAAAGCGGCGCTCCTGACGGTGGGCGATGCCGAGGCACTGGCCGACCGGGCGCGAGTGCCCGACCTGGTGGCGGTAGCACCCCAGTTGACTCGCTTCGGCCGCGTGTCGGTGGGCAGAGATGAAACCCTGACCCAGGTGAGCGGCGTCACGCCGGAGTTCATGCAGGTGCGCACCTGGTATCCGGTCGTGGGGGAGTTCATCGGCACGCAGGACATGGAAGGCCGTTCCCGGGTGGTCGTCCTGGGGCAAACGGTGGTCAAAGACCTCTTCGCTGACAACCCCTATCCGCTGGGCGAGACAGTGAAGATCAACAACATCGCCTTCCGCGTCGTCGGCGTGATGGAGGAGAAAGGAGGCGCAACCGCCTTCAGCGACCAGGATGACATGGTATTTGTCCCCCTGACCACGGCACAGACGCGCCTCTTCCCTTCCCGCACCCTCGCTGGCGAGCGCGGTGTTTCGACGATTATGGGGCAGGCGGTCAGCGACGAGCGGATTGATGCCGTGAAGGAGCAGATTTCCACCGTGTTGCGGGAGCGACACGACATCGCCTTCCGCGACGAGGACGACTTTTCCATCATCAGCCAGGCTGGGCTGATCGACGTTTTTGGGCAGATAATGGACGTGATCACCATCTTTCTCGGCTCCATCGCGGCCGTCTCGCTGGTGGTGGGGGGAATCGGCATCATGAACATTATGCTCGTCTCGGTGACGGAGCGCACGCGGGAGATCGGGCTCCGCAAGGCGGTAGGGGCCAGGCGGCGCGACATCCTGCAGCAATTCCTGATCGAGGCGGTGGCGCTGGCGATCCTTGGTGGAGTAGTGGGCACCGGCGTGGGGGCAGCCGGAGCCGCAACCGTCACCTACCTGATCGGGGAGTTTGAGGCAAAGCTCTCAGCCGACGCGGTGCTGCTGGCGACCACTGTGTCAGCCTTGGTAGGTCTGGCCTCTGGTCTCTACCCGGCCTGGCGGGCGGCGCGACTCAACCCGATTGACGCTCTGCGGTACGAGTAGAACGGAGGATTCGCCGAGGTGCGCAGCGGCGGGCGAATCCGGGAGGCCCGGTGTCCACGCCATCCCCACGGGCGCTTGCCTCCCATCAGCACATACTGGGGAGCAACGTGGATATCGCTTTCTTCCCCCAGTTCGGGTGGGAAGAATGCAGTGCCGTCTGCGCCCAGGGCCATCCGTCGCTGCTTCCTCCAGAGGGTGGACCCCACCTCGCCTGACGCAGGTTCTATGCTCCCACTGGATTATCATCCAGCGGCAGGTGGTGGACGCGGCACCCGCCAGGTCTCGGATTGCACGTCCGCTCGGACAACAGTGTGCTTCCCCTGCGCGGCCGCCTCACCATTACTGCGACCGGACCGCCTCCGGCGACCGGCTAGCAGACGACAGCTTTCAGGACACACCAGCGGACGCTAGGCAGCAGTTGAATACCTCAACTGTGATGCCGGCCTGTTCCTTTGTCCTTTCACCATAGACCGGGAATCAGCCGATAGGGTGTTTCCTCTGAATAGCTCAGATACCCATCCAGCTCTTCTCTGAGCATCCGATCCTCCAGACTGGTGCGGACTACGAGGGGAACCACCATGAGCAGGGCTGGAACCAGCGCCCAGATCGCATCCAGCATAATCGGAAAGGCCAAGGCGGCGAGGACCGTCCCGGCATATGCTGGGTGGCGTACTAATCGATATGGGCCTGTTGTCACGACCTCCTGCCCTCTATCCTCCTGGATCCGCGCCACAGATGAGAAATACCGGTTGACCGCCATGGCCCATGCAGCAAGACCATACCCGCCAGCAATGACGAGGGCAGCCAGATACTGGCCAATCTCAGGGATGAGCATTGACCAACCAAAACGATGATCCAGTCCCGCGACGATGATTGTCGCTATCGACCCACAGAGACCGACAATCGCAACCAGAATGTCCCAGGATTTGGTCCCCTCGGAGGCGGTGAATCTCGCCCGCTCAAGCAGCGTGTCAGGATTCCTCTTCAAGACGATCAGCCTGCTGCCAACCGTGGAGGTTAGGAGCAGGGCCACATACACCCAGGCCGCCGGCCAACTCACTGTTCCGGCCGAGATGAACAAGAGCGCTGGCACAAAGACTAAGTAGAGCGCAAAGCCAATGACCGCGCGAACGACGCTTCGTGTTGGCATGTGGCTGTTTGCATTCATTCGTCGTCCTCCGTGCGCCCGGTCAACGCCATGCGCGACACAGTGAGGTCATCGCCGTTTACCTGACCAAGAATAGGCCAAGACAGGGTGGATGGCAGTTTACCATAATGTTCCCTAGCAATCAAAAAGCACCTCAGCCGGTGTTCGGTACTCAAGGCCCAGGTGCGGCCGGGTGTGGGAGCGCTGGGCTGACTGGCCGGGCAGGTGTCCTGGCTCTTGGCGACCTGCGGCCGGACTCTCACCGGTCAGCAGACGACAGCTCTCAGGACACACCAGCGGAGGTTATGCGGCCACATTCTCATCAATACACTGCCTTGAGCCGATCCAGGTACCTCTGTGCATCTGTAGAGTCAATGAATTGATCAATCGAGCCCAGGTGCTCAGGTAGTGCGCGCACTTCTTCGCTCTTGATTACCGCTCGAATGGCATCAACCAATCTATCAGCGTGAATCACCAAAAAGGGGCGACTGTGATACTGAGACACCTTTGTTGTCAAGGGTTTGGTGATACCCAAAGTGTTGTGCATCTTGGCCACAAACTCGTATGCGACCGTCAGGTGTGTCTGCCGCTCCTCCCACGAGTTCGCCTCCAACACGCGCGTGAATATGGGCACAAGATCACTGGCGCAATCGAGTTGTGCAAACGCACTTCCAAACCACTTGATATAGGGCGCATACCGACGCTTCATCAAGAAGCAGAGACGCATCAGATCACTTACCAATCGTGCCGCTATCAGACGTGAACCCAAATCGTCACCAACCTGACCGCAACGCCCCATGAATGCTTCTTCTTGAGCAATACGTCGCCACTGAGCCGCCAGCAAGTACAACCACACATCGTCTGGGTAGTAGCGCAGTCTTGCCCGAATCGGCTCCAACTGACCCAAGCCATCGTGAAACACACGGCCTGAAGTGAGCATCAGCAAGCGATATTCTGGAACGCTTACCCAGTCTACTGCCCGTATGTTGCCAGTAGGATCGAAGTTCAGGACATACTTGAAGAAGCATTGAACAGTGAGGAACATCACTCCATGATTGATGGGACCGCTGTCGGTTGCAGTCATCACAGTGGTGCCATCCTCGTGATGTCCAAAGCTTGTAGAGTAGCGGTGAGTTTCGCCGGGAAGCTCTTGGCGCAGTGTCTGATTGATCTTGTTGTGATAGGTTTTGTGGTCAGCCTCTCCTAGAAACAACATCAGTTTTGGCCCCCAATCGTGATCCATCGACTGAGGCGTGTCGAAACTCAGCACCTCGGACCCCAACCCTATCAAGGCGGCTGAGTAGGTGAGATCAGGGAAACGCTTCGCCAAGATGGGCTTGACCGCTTCCTTGTAGAACAGTTCGCCAAGTTCCAATCCCCTGATGAATGTGCGATTCAAGATGCCTCCTCGTGGCCGCATAACGTATAGGGATTCATGTGACGCGAAGCCGCCACATAATCCTCAGTTGAACTAAGCCGAGCGCCACGCGGCGCCACTCTATTTGGAATTTGAGGAAATACGCCTGGTCGGAATCGACGCGTCACACTGGGCTAGTGGAAAGGATTTTACCCCGGCAGAACAACATCTGCCAAGTGGCCAATGCACTCTCCCCCCGGATGGAGGACTGGGTTGGCCCAGCATCACTGGCAGCGCGCTACTGCTTGCGGGTGCACCGGGCGTGGGCGGACACATTGGTCCCCCCTTCATTTCGCCACGCACGGAGGCGGACTGTAGGTCGGGCCCGTTGCCCGACGCTCCCTTGACCGCCCCCCCCCATTGGCGCGAGTCCAGATCCCGCGGGTTCGAAAGCACAAGCATGAACACCCCACCGAGGCAGCCGCGTCCTAGACGTTGGCCCAGAGCAGACCAGCATCAAGCAAGTGAGGGTCCGACCTACCCACAAGAGGGCGTGATTTGCGAATCGCTTTCCTGGTCGGGTTGCCGCCGGATCCAGTCGGCGTGGGACGCGATGTCCCGGTCGAAGATCAGGCGACGCAGGAGCACGCGCCGCCGTTCGGATCCTGACGGGGGAAGCGGCCGCCGGTTCGCCTCCAGCCGCTTGGCACAAGTCAGCAGCAGCATAGCCCCGGCCGCCGGCGCCACCACCGGCGACCCGTCCGCCACCTGGGCAAGCAATGGCATCGCAACCAGGCTCGCCAAGGCCCACGGTGCCGAATCGCCCAGCAACCAGCCGACGGCGAGGAAGGCGAGCATCCAGGGAAAACCCCAGGGGAAAACGACCAGCCAGACCCCCAGGAAGCAACTCAACCCGCGCCCGCCGATGAAGCGCAGGCAAACTGACCAGTTGTGACCGGCGGCGGCCGCCAGCCCGGCCGCCGTCGCCACCGGTAGCCCCAGGTCCAGGCGCAGCCCCAGCCAGGCAGGAAGGACAGCCTTGAAAACGTCAAACAGACCGACCGGGATAACCGCCCATTGGGCCACGTGTTCATAGACCATCGAGCCGCTGACCGTGCCGCTCCCGTATTGGCGCAAGTCCATCCTCTTGAACCACCGGCTGACCAGGTAAGCGGCCGGGATCGAGCCGATCAGGTAACCGGCAACGATTAACAGGACCGATTGGGCAACCATTCTGCGCTGGCCTACGTCCCTACCCGCCCACCAGAAAGCTGATCAAGATGGAGACCACACCAGCAATGACCGTCTTGACCCCGTAGAGGATCAGGTTCCCACGGGAGATGTACCCCAGGAACAGTCCCAGGCCAAACAGGGTCAACAACGCCATCCCCAGGGAGGTGTAGTAAGCCAAGCTGATGGCAGGGAAAAGCCCGACCGTGAGAAAGGGAATTAGGACGACTAATGCAGCCAGAAAGGGGGAGAGGCCGTCAACCAGGGCTACGGTCACCGTCGCCACCCGGGAAGCCCGGCCGATGCGGGTATCATTGAGCTCGGTCAGGGTGTAGCGGCTCAACTGGTCCAAGTCTCGCTTGCGCTCTGCTGCCTCGGTCAGATAGGCCCCCCACAACCCCGAGATGCCCATAGCGACGCAGGTCGCCATGCCGGTGCTGACCACGATTCGCGGATCCTCCACACCGGCTACCATGTTCCCCATCAACACCCCGATGATTGTCAGCACCCCGTCGAAGGCATTCATGGCAAAGTAGCGACGGGCAATCTCGCCGATATTGGCAAGGTTGTCGTACTCGCGAATGCCGCGCAACACGTCCCGAAACCAACTCATTTGGTCAGCACCTTCTGGGTAGGACAGCGCCCTCTGGATCAGTCTTGCAGCGTGACGGCATCGTCAATAATCTTCTTGCCGGCCACGACCTCGTCAATGGAGTGGACCGCTCCACCCATCTCCTCGATGACCTCCAACACGAGGGGGTAGGAGATGCTCTCCCCCTCGATGGTGATCTTGGCATTCTCCACCTTGCGATCTATCTCGTAGATGCTAATGTTGACCGCAGAAATCCCCTCCAACACACTGAGTTCCTCCGCCATCGCGATGATGCTCGGCTCGTGGGGCTTGAGTGTGTCCAGCACCAACCTACGAATCCTTCCCATTTTGCTCCCTCATTACCTACGGTCCCCGCAAAAGGCTCTTTCAAGTAGCCTTGACGATCTTGGCACGGGTTTGGGTGGCTTCCAGTAACTTGACAACTCTTCGTTCCGAGTGAACGCGCACCAGCAAGATAGGCAGATCAGTCCCACGCAGTACTTTGTCGACCGCGCTGCCGTAGACCCATTGCTGCAGACCAGAACGACATTGGGTGGCCATGACGATGAGGTCTATTGGATGCTCGCGGGCATAGTCGATAATGGTCTCGGCGGCCAGTCCCATGTCCACAGCCCTGTGCACGGTAATGGTTTCACACCCCATTCGCTCGCGTACGGCGTCCAGGTACTCCCGTGCGGAACCTTATCGGGTTTCCCATTGCTCGTCAACAAAGATGGCGTGAGAGGTGTGGGCGGCGATAACCCTCTTGATGGGCAATATGACTTGTAGAAGCGTTACGTCCGCCTGACAGAGTCTCGCCAGGGCGAAAGCATCAGCCAGAGCCAATTCGGCCAGCTCCGAGCCATCCAAGGGCACCAGGACATGTTCATATCGTCTGTGCATGGCCAGACTGGTCTGTTCTGTCGAGTGTCTCCCAATGGAAGAGACCTGGCGGATCACTCCAGAGTGCTCAGGTACCGATGGATGCCGGCCGCAACCTTGCGCCCTTCCTCGATCGCGAGCACAGCGAGATGTGACTTGCCCGTGTTGTCTCCGGCCGCAAAGACTCCGCTGCGGGTCGTCTGCCCTGTCTCTTTGTCTCGGATAACCCAGCCCTCCGGGTCCACCTTCATCCCCGGTGTCGCCTCCGCTATCAATGGATCAGGGCCGCGCTCAGGCGCCAACACCACCAGGTCCGTGTCAACCGTATACAAGGAACCTTCGACCGGGATCAGTTGGTTCCGGGGATCTCGACCACCCAGCCGCATACGCTGGCACAGCACCTGCACGACGTGTCCCGTTTTATCGCCAATCAGCACTGCCGGCTCAGTAAGGGCAACAAAGCGCACGTGCTCCTCTTGCGCCGCCAACCTGTCCTCGAGGCGGCACAGCATATCCGTTTCAGAACCACGGAAAAAGCACGTCACCTCCCGTGCGCCCATCCTGACAGCCGTACGCACACAGTCCACCGCGGCGTGTCCACCGCCAAAGACTGCCACCCGTTCGCCCACCTGGACGGGAGACTGCATGTGGGGCGGAATGTACGCCTTATCCAGGTTGGTTCGCATCAGAAACTCAGTTGCCAGGTAGGCGCCCTCTAGGTCTGCGCCGGGTAGCTCCGCCACAATCTCGAGACCGGCCCCTGTCCCCAGAAACACAGCGTGGTACCCGTGTCGGAACAGATCGTCTACGGCGACATCTTGCCCCACACGGGTCTCCAGGACGAACTCAACTCCCAGGCGCTCCAATTGGGCGACCTTCGCCTCGACGATTTCCACAGGGAGCCGGAAGCGTGGGATGGTGTAGACCAGCGTACCACCCGGCCGACATTGCATCTCGAATACCGTGATCTCGTGTCCCAGCTTGGCCAACTCCTCCGCTACTGTCAGGCCGGCCGGCCCCGACCCGGACACCGCCACGCGCCTGCCCGTCGGCGGGGGGACTTTCAAGATTGGAAAGCCCTCTGCTCCGCGCTGATAATCAGCTACGAAAGCCTCCAACCGGCCGAACCGGATATCAGGGTAGAACTTGCCCACCCCGCAAGAGCCTGCGCAGAGGAATTCGTCGGGACACAGCCTTCCGCACAGTTCTGGGAAGTTGCTGGTCTCGCGGTAGATGGCGGCGGCCTTTGAAAAGTTGCCCTCCGAAATCTCCCACATCGCGGCCGGAATGTCGTTGTGCAGTGGGCAGGCCAGGACACAGGCCTGAGGCGAAGGACACTGGATGCAGCGCGATGCCTCCGCACGGGCTGTCTCTGGAGTGAAGCCAAGGCACGCCTCGTCGAAATCCTGGATCCGCTCCTCCACTGGACGGTAGTCGAGCCGCTGAGCAAGCATCTGCAGCCGCTCCCGCCGGTCGATATCCCGTTCAGGAGGCTCAGTTCTCGTGTTTCTGTTCACTTTGGTTCCTCCTTCCATTCTATACACAACGCCACGCCCAGCAGCCTGGGTCCGGCGCTGGCGCCCATCGCCGGCGTGAGCCCGCCCACGCACAACTCGATGCAGTCGAACCGTTCGGCCACGCGCTGCCGCAGTGCCTCAGCCTCTTTCGGCGCGTCGGCCTGCGGTTGGCTCAGCGTGATGCCGGTGGCGTCCACGGCACAGTGCTGCACGGTGTGCCTCGCCAACCTACCCCAGCCACAACCCACGGACAGCAGCCGTTGGCCGGGCTGACGTATCCCATCCGCGCAGAGCCCGACCAGATCCCGCCGAAGGACGGACGGCCAGCCTTAGCTCATCGGAGACGGTTTCAACCGCCCAGCCTGAGTAGTTGCGCCGCCGACGCTCATGACTGTGCCACACCCTTCAAGGAGGCATGTGGATCCTTTCCAAGAGGCGTGCTCTGGCCTCCACTTCGGCGAGCTTGAGAGAGGCATATCTGCACGCAGCCTTCATGAGGCGTTTGGCACTCGCTCGTGTCAACCCGCGCAGGTCTTCTAGGCGATAGCCCTCGTCGCGCAAGTACCTGTCGATGAGCCTTTTCTCCAACGCTGACTGCGGACCTTCCGCAAGACATTCAGATGGATCAAGAATCGATTCGCGCATGAGACACCTTCCACTACCCAGGAGTAGCTTCGCTGGGTATTAGCTGGTGTAATTTGGCAAAGACACGGGCGACGGGAGTCCGTTTTCCGGGCCGACCTCCTTGCGGGCGCGCGCCCAATGTTCGAGACGGGCCAGGAGTGGGCGCGCCATGCTGGACACGAGACACCCGCTCGGCCGCGGCTTTCTCCGCCCGCCGGTCACTATCCGAACGGGCTCGTCCGGCCAGTAGGTCAGCAGGCCAAAGAGCACGCTGGCGAGAATGAGCATCAACACCAGCAAGATGAGTACTGCTCTGGACCGGGTGCGCGGCATCTCGTCTTTCTCCGGCGCAGACACGCATAGATCGCCTCCACAGACTTTCTTACAGTATACAGGATGCGTGTCACGGCGGAGGGATAGAGAGGTAAAGAATGGTGAGAATCAGGTCAACAAAGGTCAACGCTCGGCCGGACGAGCCCAGCGGCCCGAAACGGCTGGGTCATCTGGATGAGGTATAAGTGCAAGCTGTGGATGCCTGCCTGCGGTTCAGCTGGGCTATGTAGCAGGATCTACCCGGCGTACCAGTCGGCCCGCGTCAGCGGCAGGTCGCTCCGCCCGCCTTCGCCCGGCCGGACCAGCAGGGCCTGGTAGACGTTGAGCCGCCCGACCGTGAAGCCGTGCGCTGAGCCTGACATAAACAGCCGCCACACGCGGTAGGTCGGCTCGTCAACGAACTGGAGCGCCTGATCGTGGTGATCCTCCAGACGGCGCACCCAGTGGCGCAGCGTCAGCGCATAGTGCTCGCGCAGGCTCTCCACGTCGCGCACCTCAAAGCCGGATTCCTCGGCGGCGCTCAGGGAGGTGCTGATGGGCACCAACTCGCCGTCGGGAAAGACGTAGGCCTCGGAGAAGGAGGGACCGTGCCAGGGGCGCTCGGCCGGCGTGTTAGCGATGCCGTGGTTGAGCAAGACGCCGCCGGGCTTGAGCAGTTTCCAGGCCAGGTCGAAATAGGTCGGCAGCAAGGCCGCGCCCACGTGCTCGAACATGCCCACGCTTGCCATCGCATCGTAGCCGCCCGGCTCGTCCATCTCGCGGTAGTCACGCACCCACACTCGGCAGCGGCCGGCCAGCCCTGTTTCAGCGATGTGCGCGTTGGCCAGGTCGGCCTGCGGTTGGCTGAGGGTGATGCCGGTGGCGTCCACGCCATAGTGCTGCACGGCGTGGATCACCAAGCCGCCCCAGCCGCAGCCCACGTCCAGCAACCGCTGGCCGGGTTGCAGGCGCAGTTTCCGGCAGGTGTAATCCAGTTTTCGCTCCTGGGCCGTGTCCAGGTGCTCGTCCGGGTCCGAAAAGTAGGCGCAGGAGTAGACCATGCACCGGTCGAGCCAGAGGGCATAAAAGTCATTGGAGACATCATAGTGGTAGGCAATGGCCCGGCGGTCCCGTTCAGTTGAGTGGAGCTTGCCTTTGAGCCTGGAGCGACCACGCCGGGCAGGCTGGCGTTTCTCGCCGGCCGGCAGGCGCAGTAGATCTCGCGCAATGCCCAGTTTCCGGAGGTCGCCGATGGATTTCTGGCTCAATGCCTCGGCCAGGTCAAAGACAGCCTCGATGTCCCCCTCAATGTCGAAATCATCGTACAGGTAGGCTTCAGCGAGGCCTACCTCGGTGCTGGGCAGGAACATCTCCCGTAGCGCGCCGGGATGTTTGAGCGTGATCGTGGCCAAGCGCGGCGTGTCATCAGGCCAGTAGCTCCCATCCCATAGGCGGACACCCACGTTCCGCGTCGCGCCGTTGCTGAATAGTCTGCTCAGCAAACCCAACGTCCGGGCGGTTGCTTCGTCCCTTTGAACCGTCCATGTTGCGGACATCCCGTTCTCCTTTCCATTCGTTGCTTCCCTCACGTCTCTTCTTCCCGTTGGATGCTTTCTCGTCCGAAGCGTCCTTCGCGGTCAGTGGGCCAACGAGGCAGAATCAAGTCACGTTTATCGTCAGCGGCGCGCCACGCGCGAACCCCTTCTGGCGAGACAGCAAGCGCGCCAACCGCCATATCCGGCTGGAGGCCGAGCTCCAGCAACACCTCCAGCGCGCCAGCTTGGAGCGCACCGTAGCTGCCGCCGCCGCTCAAGACAAAGACTCTCATCTCGGCCTCCAATGGGGCGTGTTCTAGCTCTCGCTCCAATACAGGCCCCATCACCGGTTGCAGGGGCGACAGCGAGTGAAGGGAGCGCCCGCCAACTGCTCCTGCTGCAAGTCCGCCGCCAAGTGGTATCACCGAAACCACACCCCAGACCCCAAGAACAGCGGCCAGACACGCCAACCACACGAGCCCGGTCCAAGCCGCTGGCTGGGGCCGCGCTCCTCTATTGGAGTGTGTTCCCTGTCCCTCAGCCCGGAGACATCGCGGTCGCCAGGGTTAGCGCAGCAGTCGTGCCGCAAATCGGGGCGGCGCGCCGTGGCTCCGGCGCTGAGAGACGTAGGGAGGCGCGCTCCTATCTACTGCTGCTCGCTGGGCGCGAACGCCTTGATGCCGGCCAGAATAGCTATGGCCGCACCCAGCACGATGTTGGTGCACAGCGCCGTGCTGTTGTCACTGTAGCCCAGCACGAACGGCGCCAGGATGAGCGCCAGACCGAGGATGCCAATAATCCAGTACATTGTCTTCTCCTTTCTACTCTACAGAACGATTTTCCAGTCAACTGTCTTTGTCTGCGTAGAACGCCACGCCGAGCACGCCTGGCCCGGTATGGGCGCCCATCACCGGGGTGAACTCGGCCACGTGCAGCTCCGCGCAGGGGAATCGATCGGCCACCTGCTGCCTCAGTCCCTCAGCTTCTCGAGCCGCGTCAGCCTGGAGAATGGCGGCGTGGATAGGACGGCCATTCACCTGCTCTGCCATCGCCTGTAACATATACCGTATCCCCCTGGTCCGTGTGCGTGGTTTCGCGAGCGGCTGTACCTGCCCATCAACCAGGTGGACGATCGGCTTGATTTGAAGCATGATGCCCAGCAGCGCGGCCGCCCCGCCGATTCGGCCACCCCGATGCAGGTACTCTAACGTCTCCAGCATGGCGAAAAAGCGAACCTTGGCAGCAATCTCGTTGGCGCGGGCCACCACGGCTTCCAGGTCTGCGCCGGCCGTGGCCGCGCGGGCTGCCTCCAGCACCACAAAACCCTGAGCCATCGACGCCGACCGGGAATCAACGACGCGGATCTGTGAGCCATTCACCATCTGGCTGGCCTTCACCGCCGTGTTATAGATTGCACTGAGGTTGGAAGGGGGGTGGATAGAGACGATGCCGTCTGCCTCCCGGGCGGCCGCCGCGTAGACGCGCACAAAGTCTCCCAGCGAGGGAGCTGACGTAGTGGGAGCACACTTGCTGGTGCGCAGCAGACGGTAAAACTCGTCTGGCGTAATGTCAACACCATCCCGGTAGGAGCGACCGGCCAGGTTCAGCAAAAGGGGCACCACGCGAATGTCTAATTGCTGAAGCAATGGCTTCGGAACAGTTGCAGTTGAGTCGGTTACAATCGCTACTTTTCTCATCTTGTCACCTGCTGACAAGAAAGAGCGCTGTCGGAAATCCCGTATTGCACTCGCAAGGCGAAGGTGAGCTTCGGTCTCCGCCTGGAGCCGGCAGCTGGTCCCTATCCGGCCAGTAAGTCAGCACGCCAAAGAGGACACTAGCAACGATCAAGATCAACACCAACAAGATGAACACTATTCTGGCCCGGATGCGAGGCACCCTGGCTTTCTCCGGCGCAGGCACAAAAAGGTCGCCTCCAAAAGCTTTCTTACAGTATAGAGGATGTGCGTCACAAAGGAGGGATAAAGAGGTAAAGAATAGTTGCAGTCATGTCAACAAAGGTCAACAGCCTGGCGAGGGTTTTGCTGGTCGGAAATGGGCTCGGTGCAAACGGAATCGAGGATTCAGCCGGAAACACAGGGGAAAAACCGGCTGAAGCCTCGACTCCAGTGCACTCTGGTTTCTGAGCAGTATACCAGGCTCAGCCGGGGCGAAACCAGTATCCCACGCGGTGTTCAGTGAGGATGTACTCAGGGTGGTGGGGGTCTCTTTCCAGCCTGTTCCGCAGGCGGTTGATGTAGCTCTTTAGATAGGAGATTTCGTCGGTGTATTCGCGCCCCCACACCCGCGCCAGCAGTGTCTCGTGGGTCATGACCCGGCCGGCGTTGCGTACAAGGTGATAAAGCAGGCGATACTCGGTGCCAGTGAGGGCTGCTGGCTGGCCGCGTACCGCTACCTGCCGCCGGACAAAGTCCACCTGGATGTCGCCGCTGACGAAGGGCTTCTCGTGAACCAGAGGCAGGGCTTGGGCCCGCCGGAGCACGGCCCGGACCCGGGCCAGCAACTCCAGGTGGCTGAAAGGCTTGGTCACGTAGTCGTCGGCGCCCAGTTCCAGACCCTGCACCTTGCTCAGTTCGTCGTCCTTGACCGTGAGCATGATGACCGGAACGTCGGAGAAGAGGCGGATGGCCTTCAGCACCTCAAAGCCATTCATCTCCGGCAGCCCTACGTCCAACAAGACCACGGTGGGCCGCTCGCGTTCGATCAACGCCAGGGCTTCCGGGCCGTCCTGGGCGCCGATGACCTCCCATGCGGGATGCTGCATACGGAAGCTCATGGCAATGACCTTGATCACGTCAGGCTCGTCGTCCACTACCAAGAGCCTCATCGCTAGCCCTCCTTCATCGTCTTGGGGATCGCAAGGCAGAAGGTGCTCCCCTCTCCTACCCGGCTTTGCACCCAGATGCGCCCACCGTGCAGTTCGATCATCTGCCGGGCGATGTACAGGCCTAACCCCACTCCAGAGAGGCCCCGGCCGTCAGTCACCACGTAGAACTTGTCAAAGACGCGCGCCTGGTCCTTCTCCGGGATGCCCGGGCCGTTATCGGCGACGCTCACCCGGAGGCTGTCGGGCGTTTCGGTTACGCGGACGTCAATGTGGCCCTGTTTGGGGGTGAACCTGATGGCGTTGGAGAGGA
>JAUVHW010000214.1 GCA_030593075.1 Ardenticatenales bacterium | reverse complement strand
CCTGCTCAGCGCCATGCGAGAGCAGGGTGTGTACTATGTTCCGACGCTGGCAGCAGTGGAGGCGCGGCAGGGTGAAGAGGCGGGAGCAGAGTCCCTCGACACGGCCTTGCTGAACGCCCGACTGGTCAGCCAGGCTGGGGTGCCGCTAGTTGCGGGCTCGGGTACGGCCGGCCAGGCGATGTGGTATTCGGACAGCCTCCACCGTGAACTGGAACTCATGGTAGAGGCCGGCTTGGCGCCGGCCGATGCCATCGCGGCCGCCACCGTCAACGCCGCGAGTCTGCTGGGCCTGGATCGCAGCCTGGGCACCCTCCAAGAGGGCAAGCTGGCTGATCTGGTGGTGGTCGAGGGCGACCCGTTGGAGGACATTGCCGCTCTGCGGCAGGTTCGTCTAGTGGTACAGGGCGGGGTCGTCGTGCTCAGTCTTCTCGACGAACCCTGATCCAGCCTATCAGCCAGCCTGCCAGCGAGACCGCGCTGACCAGGGCGCCAACCCAGACGCTGCCCGGCCGGAAGGCAAAGACCACCTCCTGCCGGCCGGCCCGCACGGGGACAGCGCGGAACAAGATGTCGGCCCGCTCGACCGTCACCGGTTCGCCATCCACGGTTGCCTCCCACCCCGGATAGTGGGCGTCGCTCAAGACCAGCCAGCCATCGCCAGCCGCCTCTACCTGCAGCTCCACCCGGTCCGGCCGGTAGGCGGTGAACCTCACCACGCCCGGGAGTGGCCCCTTCTCAACTGATGATCCGTCTGGCTTGCCGATGAGCACCACTTCGCCAGCCGGGTCGAATTCGGCCGCGGTCATTCGCTGCAGCCCTGCTTCCTCGTCGGGCACCCACACCCCCTTGCTGACCAGGAAAGCCCGAGGCAGAGTGTCCAGGTTCTCGTAGATCTTGACGTCTCCCGAGTGAACCAGCCGGTACCGGCCGTTTCCCGACACGACCAGGCTCTGAAATGCTCCGTCGCGCTCATCCAGCAGACTGAGACCATGGATGTGGTATGAGGCATCCAGAGTGGGAGAATGAGTGATTGTGATGGCTGTGGGCGCACCGGGCTTGGCCCAGCGGAGGCGCCCGACGTACAGTACGGTGCCGTCCGAGTTGGTGCGCAGAATTGTGGTCTGAGGGTGAGCCGTAGTGGCGGAGCTGTATCGCCCCTCGGCCGTGTGTTCGCCAGCCCGCAGCGGGAGCGTCTCCACATCGCCTCCAGCGAAATGGACCGTCACCTCCGCCACGATGGAATCGTTAGGCATGCTGGCGCCGCCCTCCAGATTGCTGACCAGACCCAGGCCGGTCGCTTCAAAGGGCGGCAGATGCGCCACGCTGACAGCTGGGTCCTTGGAATCCAGAACGGCGCCGTGCTGCAGGTCGTAATACACGTCATCGGCCCAGGCATCACCGACCTTGTCGGTGATCACGTAGCGAACGTTGAACAGGTTCATCCAACGGCCGTCTGGGATGTCACCCAGGTTCTCTCTCAGCCGTCCGTCCGTTGCTAATGCGTCGGCCGGAAGGAACAGGCGCTCCAAGGTGACATAACTACTGAGGGGCAACACCCCTCCGTCGTATCCGTCCACGGCCGGCACCCCAAAGGTCAAAGGAAGATTGGGGGCCAGGATCTCCTTCTGCTTGGTGGCGATAATGAGGTCGTAGAAGGAGTCAGCGTCCAGTTGGTCGCCAAAGATCGAGGTCAGCTCTCCAGTGTCTCCGGGGTCAAAAAAGATGTTCGAGATGCTTAAAAACCGGCCGGGAGGGTCGGATTGCTGCCGGCTGTCATCGGAGGCTGCTAGTAGATGGGCCAGAGCTGGCCTGAGTGCGCTGTAGGCTTCGGGAGCGGTGGGGTTGTTGTAGGGAAGCGCTCGCGAGGAGAGAAACAGCGAGAGGGCGGCGAGCGGTATTGCTGACAGTCGAGCTGATTGGCGGTCAACTTTGGAGCGGGCTGAAATGAAAGAAGCGCCGCAGATGATACCGAGGGCCAGGAGAGCTTCGGCGAGCCACCCGACGAGTGTGATGGTGGAGGGCGGCCGCACAGGTGACTCGGGCGGAGCTGGAATGAGGTGCGTGAGCGAGGGAGCGACGAACGCCCAGCTGACAAGTGCCAGCAACACCAGTCCCCCGATAACCAGGGACGGGCGGAGGGGAGGCGCCCGGCGCGCCAGCAGCGCGTCCAACCCTACGCCAGCCAGCCCCGCCGCGCCAAGGGCATAGAGCGCCAGCCAACGGGCCGGCGCGCGGAACAGACCAAAGCCGGGGACCATTCTGACCAACAGCCGATAGACCGGGTTGGCCGCACCCAGGGCGAGGAAGAGACCGGCCGCCCCTACCAGCGATAGGGCGACCACGGCCGGTTTGTGCCGGCCGTTCCAGAGCCCATAGATCGCCAGCAGTATTGCGCTGAGCGGCAGAAAGGCAACGTACTCGCTGTAGATAGTCTCTCCATAGCCTGGCAGCAGCGCCCGGCCGGCAAGCAAGGGGTGGAACGAGAAAGAGACCGCCTCGTTGAGCGGAAGACCTGACCCTCCGCGCACAGAATGCCGGCTGAGTTCCAGCGTGGGCAGCAGTTGGGCGGCGCTGAGGAGCGTAGCGATGAGAAGGGCGATGGCTAGCTGTGTTACCCGCAGACGGCCGATGGAGGGGCGGCCAGCCTCGCTCCGCAGTGTGGAGGCCGAGAGCCAGGCAGCGTACAGGGCGGCGCCAACGATGGTAATAAAGGCCGCCTGTGTGTGACCGGCTAGAACCTGCAGGGCCAGCACCCCTCCGAGCAAGAAGGAGCGGGCCCGCATCCTGTCGCCGGTCAGCAGCCAGGCAACGGCCGGCAACCAGGCCAGCCCCTGCAGCTGATTGACGTGTTCTACCTGTGCTGTCAGATAGCCGCCCAGGGAAAAGAGGACTGCTGCCAGCCAGGCCGCCGACCGTCGCAGACGCAGGCCGGCTCGAGCGAAGCCGTAACAGAAAGCCGCCGCTAGCCAAAGGTGCAGCACGATGCTCAGGCTAGCGGCGCTGGGCGTGTCGAATAGCAGCCAGAGTGGCCAGTTCAGAGGATACAGGAGGCCGGCCTGGCTGTTGGCCAGGAACGGCGCGCCCATAAAAAGGGTGGGATTCCACAAGGGCAGGTGACCGGCGCGCAACGCGGCTGCGGCCGCGGTCCAATATGGATAGATATACAGGAGTGTGTCACCGCGTGTTAGGATCAGGTTGGTGCACAACAGCTTCCAGAAGAACAGGGCGACGGCCGCCCACAGTGAGGCCACGGCTAGCAGATCACGGAGTGCCGGAAATCGGCGGGCAGGTGGCGGGAAGGATGAGCGGTCAGTCATCTACTTTGCTCGCGGGCTGCCCGACGCTGTGGCTGGAGTAATCCGGTACACTATGAACGAGAGCGAACCATCGGTGCGGTGGGCCTCGTGAACGGTCTCGAAATCAAAACCGGCTGCTCGGACTGCCTCCGTGATGGGAAGCCGTGATTCCCAGGTGGGGACCAGCAGGTAGCGAGGGGAGGAGGCGCCAAAGGCCTGGAGGTCCTCTGCCAAGGCCGCCGCGTGGGGAAACCAGGAGACATAGACCCTGGTGTCAAACAGATAATAGCGCAGCTGCCAGTTGAGCCAGTGATCGTACAAGACGGTGCCGTAAGGATGGTCGGCGAAAAAGCCAGCGACCTGCTCAATTCCGTCGTAGACGCCGTGGTCGCCGCCCACGGGTAGTGCGCCATTGCTTGCGCGGACAGCGCTGGGGAGCAAGAGCGCGAGCAGGACAGCTGCGACGGCCGGCGCAGCCAGAGCCAACTGGCGGCGCGGGCCTGATCCGGCGGGGAACAGCCGGCTCATCACGGCGCCGGCCGACCAACCCACGAGAACTGCAGTCACCGGCACGGCCGGCAGCAGATAGCGGTCCCACACGCTGATTGACAGCAGCCAGTGGAACAGAAAAAAGACCGCAAGAGAGCCCCCCAGCAAGTAGCACGCTGCGGACAGGCGAGTGCCGGCGAGGAGGTACACCCCGAGCGGCACGGTTGCGAGGAGCAGCACGCTGGTCCACGTCGAACCGGCCAAGTACCGAGCCAGGCCGAGCCAGCTAACGAGACGAGGCCACAATTCGGCGAGCTGAGCCAATCGAACCCCGCCGTAGCTGGTCACCTGGGCGCTCAACAGCGACTCCCGGGCGCTGCGCGCCAGGTCCCAGGCAGCGACGCCTGCCAGCGGCAGGAGCAGGCCGGCCGCCAGGCGTGCCCACTCCCTGGGCCGCGGGTGCTCGGATTGCAGCCAGAGAAGCCCCACTACCAGCGGTGCGAAAATGATCGCCTGATACTTGGTCGCCAGTGCGAGCCCCAGCCATAGGCCGGCCGGGCCCGCTCTCCGGCCGGCCGCCGCGAGGACCGCCGCCATCCCCCAGGCCACCATCAAGGGATCGGTGAAGGCAGTCGCGCCAAACGCTACCGCCAGCGGAGAGCAGGCGGCTACAACAGCAGCCACCAGTGGAGACACGCAGAGGTCGCTCCCCGCCACATCCTGCTCTGAGTTCTGGGGAGAGGAGTTGCCTTGGCGGGCGCCTAACAGGACTCGCCGCGCGACTGCATAGGTCAGTGCTACGGTCAGCAGCGAGCCAAAGACATTGGGGATGCGAGCTGCCATCTCCCGAGGGCCCAGAAATGGATAGCACAGGGCCTGGGTGTAGAAGAGGAGCGGCGGCTTGTCTACCGGCGCAGTCCTCAGCAGCGGATCCCGCCAGACCGCGATAGCGCGGGCGAAACTGGCGTAGAGAGCTTCGTCCGGGTGAAAGCGTGGCCCGTTCAGTAATGGTACTCTGAGTGTAAAGGCGAGGAACAAGACGGCCGTCACAGGCCACCACCTGCTGCCCGCAACCTGCCGAGCGGCTGCTCGGTTCACCTCGCGAATCGGTACTTGATCAATGTCCAGAATACCGTCAGTCCATCTCGCCAGCTGATCTTCTTCCCCTCCTGAAACTCTCGGCCGGCGTAGCTTATGGGGACCTCGTATATGCGCACCCCCTGCCGCAGAATCTTGGCCGTGATCTCGGGGTCAAAGCCCCACCCCGGCGATTTCAGGTCGAGATGGGCGGCAATGTCGGCGGTAAAGACCTTGTAGCAGGTCTCCATGTCCGAGAGAATGGTGTTGAACAGGACGTTGGTGACCAGCGTGAGGAACCGGTTGCCCAGCATGTGCCAGAAGAACATGGTGCGGCGCGGTCCGCCCAGGAAGCGTGAGCCATACACGGCCGTGGCTCTTCCCTCTTCAATTGGCTTCAGCAGCGCCGGATAGTCGCGGGGATCGTATTCGAGGTCGGCGTCCTGTATCAGCATCACCTCGCCGGTGGCGTTCTGCAGGCCAGTGCGTACGGCCGCTCCTTTGCCCTGGTTGCGCTTGTGCATGACGACCTTGACCCCGTCACGACCATTGAGGCACGCCAGTATCTCGCGGGTGCCGTCCGTCGAGCCATCGTCCACGATGACAATCTCGTGTGCCAGGCCCGTGGCCTGCACCCGGCTGATGATCTCCTCGATAGTCGCTTGCTCATTGTAGCAGGGAATGATCACTGATAGCCTAGTCATGCCCGACCTCGTGGCTGCTGGAGGAATAGTATAGCCTGCTCCTCTCAGGCGGCAAGCAGTCCTTGTGTTATAATGTCCCAGTCTTGCTGAGGAGCGATATGTTTGAAGTAGATGGGCTGATACTGGACATGGATGGTGTCCTCTGGCGTGGCTCGGAGCCAATGCCCGGCCTGGCTAGGTTCTTTGAGGTGATGCGCCAGCAGGGGATCGAGTTCATCCTGGCGACCAACAACTCAACTCGGACGGTCGAGCAGTACGTGGGCAAGCTGGCAGGGATGGGGGTTCGGGTTGGGCCAGAACGAGTCCTT
>JAUVHW010000218.1 GCA_030593075.1 Ardenticatenales bacterium | reverse complement strand
TCGCCCGCTCCACCCGGTAGGCGAGGGCTGGCTTGCCCAATCCCTAGAGCCGATCGCCATACCGGACTTCGGCTGGTTCTCGCAGGATACCAGTGTTCCCAGGTCGCTTCCTCAGTTCCCACTGGGCGGCCTTGTGCTCGGCCAGCCGCCGATAATCCCGGACTTCGCTTGGTTCAACCAGTACCCTGAACAGGTCGTCATCGCTAAGCCGAGCCCATACTACTATCCCTCTACGGAGTTCCGCACGGAGCTTCCCCCGGATATCGATCTCACCCACTGGTGGCAGCCCGCATCGGAGCCTGTTCGGACGATCCCGCCCGTGCAGCAGGGCGGCATCGCCTTCCTGGATATCGAGGAGGTATCGCTAGTCGCCTACAGCGCTACTGGTTGGCCCTTCTTGGCCTTGATCAACCCAGCGGATCACCCAACAGGGACCCAATTCTTCTTCGAGGTAATCCTCGCCACAGATAATGGAGCGATCACCGTTTCCGCTCGGCTAGTTAACATCACTGATGCGGAGGCCGTGGCCGGCTCAGTCCTCTCGACAGTGGTGACCGGGCTCGGGGAGCGGCTGCGTAGCGGCGCCCTCACCCTTGCCGCGGGGGACAAAGAGTACCGAGCAGAACGCGGGGATGCAGTCGATACCTCTCATGTTCGGCTGTACGAAGCTCGGCTTAGGCCCGACACACCGGCGTAGGTACGCGGACACAGAAAGGACGGAGGAATGAGAGACACCACGATCCGGCTGCTCATTCAGGGGGCGCTCGCGGTCGTCGCGCTCATAGGGCTAATCGTCGTGGGGGCGTTTGCGCCAGAGGCCGAGGTGCTGAAGGTTCTTGAATTCATCCTGATCGCAGCCGTGGCCTACTTCTTGGGGCACCAGGGCGGGAAGACGAACGGCACCGTTCACCGCAACGGAGGCTAACATGTACTGCCTCACCGTCGCCGCCACCGCCCTCCTGTGGTGGCTGTACCTGTCGCTGGCCTGGAAAGGGAGGGTGGCGTGAGCGATCGCTGGTTCGGAAAGGCGGTCCGGGAGCCGGGGCACCCTCTGGCGCACGGCTATCCTGGCATCCGGGAGCCCAGGGAGAAGCGGGGCCTTGTCTACCACTCGGCAGAGGGCAACCTCGCCACGATGCGCCGCATCATCCTGGCACCGGGCCCGCCGAGCTGGACCTTCAGTAACCCGAAGGTGGGGCGCCTCATCCAGCACCACGAGCGCGGTACCAACGTCTGGGCCAACGGTAGCGTCGCGGCGAACCTTCCTTTCGATGCCTGTGAGAGTGAGGGCGTGGCCGGCGAGCCGCTGACAGAGAGCCAGACCCAGAACCTCATCGACCTGGCCCGCTGGTACGTGAAGGAAGAGGGCTGGCCAGGCTTCAAGCGCCTACAGCAGGCGTGGGAACACAACGAGATGGTGCGCTTCGGCGCCCCGCCCACCGCCTGCCCGAGCGACCGCATCCCCTGGAACGCCATCATCCCTGCGCTAGAGGAGGCACCCATGCCACAGCCAACCGTCGAACAGATCCTGAAGGTGCTGGAACTGGTGAACAAGTGGGCCGAAGCCCTGCGCTTCGACGAGCCGCTGGACGAAAAGGACCGCGCCGCGATCCACTGGCTGACGAAGCCCTCTTGACCGCCTTCCGGCCTGGTGGTATGGTGGTGCTATGCCCAAAGTACCCCCAGGAAAGGTCCGGCGGAATTGGTACATCCCGAAGGACGTTGCCAGGCAACTGCGTCTCCGTTGCGCCGAGGAGGGAAAGCGGGAGTCGCACGTGGTCACCGAGGCGATCCGCGCCATGCTTGAACTGACCCAGGCCAAGGGCCTTCAGGGGCAGAATCTCTAAGGAGGCCCACATGGCAGAACCAGTACAGACTGACCTCTGGACAGAGGAGGTCGCAGCCCCACCGCCCGCGCTGGCGGCCGCACTCGAAAACCGGGCCGCGCTGAAGCGAGCCACCAAGGATCTCGCAGACGCCGACAAAGAAGCCAAGGATGCCGTGCGGGCCCTGGCGAAGGACATGGAGCTCCCCGGAGAGAGCGGTCAGCTCATCATCCATGCGAACGGCACCCGCTGGGCCTGCGACCTGAAGAGCCACACGCGCGTCTCGATCAAAGAGCTCCCAGAAGAGGACTAGGCGACCCCAGAGCTGCTGTTCTGATGCCTATCGTCACCCGTTTGCCGGACGAAGAGGTGGCCTTCATGGAGCGGCTGCGAAGCAAGCACGCCGACCGGCTGCCGGGTCTCCATGTCACCGACGCTATCTGGTGCAACATCCGCGCCATCGTCAAGCCTGCCCTGATTGCCGCGGGCACCGAAATCCGGTTCAGCGATGCGAAGATTCTCCAATTCGAGACAGGTAAGCTGTGGGAATCAGTGCTACTCAAGGGAGCCTGGCGGCAGCAATATCAGATTGGCTCACCAGATGACGACAGCGTAGGCACGGTAGATGGGATGCTACCGCACACATGGTTCCCCATTGAGGTGAAGACAACAAAGGGAAGCAGCCTGGCCGAGCTGCCCGACGCCACGCTGATGCAGGTAGGCGAGTATGCGGCGCGGTGCATGTTGAAGCACGAGGCTCAAGCTGAGGTCTGGCATGGCGAGCTTCGCATTCTCCACCTCAACGGTGACTGCGGCAAGAACAAATGCCTGGCTCACGGCTACCCCGAGACCGAGACGCGGCGCCTCAACCCTGAGTCGAATCGGCAGAAACTCTGCTGCCCAATATGCGAGGGCTGGCTGTCGGGCGACCAGAAACCAGAGGAACGCCGCCACGCACTGTCCTGGACCCGCGACGAACTGCTGTCGTTGCATCGCATCATCACCTACCGGCTGGGCGAGGTGAAGGTGGGGCGTAAGGCGTTCAGCGTCCGCGACTCGCTCCCTGAGTGGCAGCACGGCTACCCGAAGACGGAATGCCCGGACTGCGAGATCCGTGACCTGGTGAATTGTCCGAGCCAGGAAGACACGGACGAGATGGAAACTGAGATGAAGGGCAGCCTGACTGCCCGAGAAGGAGTACCCGCATGAACACCGACGTAACGATTCGCAAGAGCAACGCGCCAACCATTCCGACCGACGGCGAAGTCGGCATGACCGGGCGGGCAACCCAAGAGGACATGGTGACGCCGACTTGCAGCATCGTGCAGCCGACATCGAGTAGTGACCGGGGCGAGGCCGGCCAATACTTCTTCAGCGAGGCCGGCGCTGTCGCCGACTTCGAGGCGGTCGTCCTTGACGTGGCCTTCACGCGCACACTCTGGCCGCCTATCGAGGAAGGCGAAGGCCAGCCCGCCTGTCGGAGCGCCGACCGTGAGATGGGCCTGACCAACAACCCATCGAAGGTGCTAGGCAAGAAGGTGGCAGCGGAGCAAGGCATGAAGGATGGCGAAACAGCTTTCATCCCGTGCGATGACTGCCCCCATGCCAACGACGATAAGTTCGCCCGCGATGCGTGGCTCTGCAAGCCCGGGTTCGCGCTGCTTCTGCACAACGAGTACGGCGTCTCGATCTTCTTCGTAAAGGGGACTGCCATCAATGCGGTGCGCCGCACCATTGTCAGTCCAGCACTGCGGCGCATCACGCAAGGGAAGGCAGCGGCGCCGTTTTCGGCGCTGTTTCGATTCAGCCTGACGCTGAGAGAAGATGGGGCCCAAAAGTATTACGTCCCGGAAATCTCGACTGTGCGGCTGCTTGAAGGCAACGAACTCGCCGAGTACGCCGAGATCGCTTCTACCTTCCGGGGCCGCATCAGCGACCAGGCTGCCGCAGATGTCGAGCAGGAAGGCGAACAAGGCCAGCAAGGCTTCGACCCCGAGGGTGAGGCCGCCGCCGCAGCCAAGAGCCAGTAGAAAGAAGGGAGATCCATGACGAAAGCAGTTGCAACGAAGAACGGGAGGAAGGTAGCGAAGCGCGCACCAGCCACCACAACGCTGGTGACGTTCGTGCTAGACGAGACGGGTTCGATGGGCAGCGTCCGCGACGCCACGATCTCCGGCTTCAACGAGTATGTGGACGCGCTACGGGCTGAGCGCAAGATGCTCTGGACGTTGACGAAGTTCCACTCTAGGCGCGTCGAGGTTCTTCAGGCTGGTGTGCCCATCAAGGAAGCCGTCGAACTGAACTACGGGAACTACACTCCCGCCAATATGACGCCTCTCTACGATGCCGTGGCCAGCGCCATCCAGGCTACCGAGAAGGCGGCGAAGGGTGTGCGCGGGAAGAAGCGGATGCTCTGCGTCATCATGACTGATGGCGAGGAGAACGCTTCTCATGAGTGGACGCGAGAAACGCTGTTCACCCTCATCACCGAGAAGCAGGCCGAGGGCAACTGGACATTCGCCTTCCTGGGCGCGAACCAGGATGCCTGGGGAGTGGGCCAATCCATCGGCGTTCCCGTGGCCGCCTCTGTCAACTACAGCGCAACCCCGAAAGGCACCAGGTCGGCGATGGCGTCTGCCAGTGCGGCCACGATGGATTACGCGGCAAGTTCCGCGCCGATGAGCAAGGGCTTCTTCGCTGGCAAGCGCCACGTTGACGACTAGGCTAGCAGCCAAGAGCTAGAAAGACCCCACCGCCGTGGCTAACCCCAGTGCGGAGACGCCTGTCCTTGCCGCTCTCGCTGTGATCTGGGCGTTTTTCGGGCGGAGAGGCGGAAAGAGACGCTGGGCCCTGCTGGCCATGCTGGTGCTCAGCATGGGGATTGGAGGTAACGATGGACACGACAGTAGAGATACTCGTCTCGCTATTGGCAGTCCTGGGCGCGTGGGCGATTCTGCTGATTCTACTCAGTGGAGGGAAGGCGCTATGGCGCTGGCGTGGCCGACGCCGGAGCCGACCCCAACTGAGGGGCCGGGACGCAGACGGCATCCTTCCTCTGACCGAGGCGCGGCTGCGGGAAACCGGATGGTACGAGAAAGACGGGAAGTGGTGGCGGAAGACGGGGGCCAATGGCGCCCCCTCGTCTGCGCCGCCCCCTTCACGTGGCCGTGCGAATGGGCGCTAGCCGTCATCGCCTGCGAGAGCAGCGGCAACCCCAACGCCTACAACCCGGCCGGGCCCTACGTTGGGGGCTTCCAAGTGCTCAACGGCCCGACGGATCCGTACCTGAACGCCGTCGAGGCGCACATCCAGTTCGTGGAATGGGAGCGCGGCATACGGGCCGAGAGCCCGTGGCCCGGCTGCCCGTGAGGACGCCATGAGTCGCCTGTGCGACCGCCACACGAGGAGCAAGGACATCTGCCCGAAGTGCGTCGAGGCCCTGGCCCAGATGATCCTCTATGCGGCGCGGCACCTAGCCCTACCAGCACCACGAGAGGAGTAACAATGCACGAAGCACTTGAGGACAGGGAGTTGAACTGCGTTGACTGCGCC
The DNA here is from genome assembly GCA_030593075.1 of Ardenticatenales bacterium. Classification (GTDB taxonomy): domain Bacteria; phylum Chloroflexota; class Anaerolineae; order Promineifilales; family UBA4811; genus JAUVHW01. The sequence goes on along the minus strand of JAUVHW010000218.1, from coordinate 372 downwards.
GCCCCCTTCACCTGGACGGGCGGGGAGCAGGCGTTCTACACAAAGCAGGGGTTCTCGGATCCCAAGCGGTGCAAGCGCTGCCGGGAGGCGAAGCGGGCCCAGTACGAGGACAAGGGCGCGTGATCGTCTTCCGCTGCTTCGTCCCAGGAGACCCCCGCCCAAAAGGCAGTAAGACCGCGTTCGCTGTCAAGACGAGGGCGGGCCCGGTGAAGGCTGTCGTCACGGAGTCGAGCGACAGGACGGGTCGGCTGAAGACGTGGCGCTCTCGCCTCTCTGCGGGCATACAGCGCACCGTGGCCGAGAGCCAGGGAAGCGAACATGCGATACTGCCCGGTCCGACCTTTCCGCTGGCTCGGTTTCGCGGGAAGGAGC
>JAUVHW010000024.1 GCA_030593075.1 Ardenticatenales bacterium | reverse complement strand
GGAAATGACCAGGGACAGAACACTTATCGAGACGCCGAGGGCCAGTTTCCAGTTCTGGCGAATCCGCTTGAGCATGCTATCTGCTACTACACCATTCGGGGCATGAGGTCTCAGCGGGCACTGGCGCGGTTGCAGCCGGTTCGCCCTTTGGCACAACAAAGGTGGGGCATCAGCCCCACCCATGAGACTCTGTAAGCTGTTCCGTTGCTACTCAGCCTGTCGTTGCGAGGAACGAAGTGACGAAGCAATCGTCTACGTTGCTGGCATTTGGAGGCGGGAGATTGCTTCGCTGACGCCCCTAAGAAACCTGCATGTCGTTGCGAGCCCCGCAGGGGCGCGGCAATCTCAGATGCGTCAGATCGTGGGGAGTGCTCACCTGCACTTGTCACCGCAGGTGCAAGTGTCGGTCGCGACGCTCCCTCGCAATGACATCCTTGTCGTTTCTTTCTTGTTGAGTGGCGGCCAACTGCCATGGAGATACTCGCAATGACATCTACAGACCGTTTTCCCAACCATGTCTGAGTAGTCACGCTGTTCCGTCCGGCCGTGGGCGGCCGACCGGGAGATGACTATTCGCCGGCTGGCTCAATCAGCTGGTGCTCCAGGTCTCGCAGAGCCTCCTGCAACTGCTGCTGCCGTAGGCTGCTGGTCAGATCTCCGCGCGTTCGCTCCAGCACCCCCCGCAGCACATCGGTGCGCCGGCGCAGCCCGTGGGTGATGGCGTCGGCAAAATCCACCGCGATCAGCTCGTTGTAGATGGCGTCCATTGCATGCAGCAACCGTTCAGCATCCTCGGTGTGGCGGTGACGAGTGATGTCCAATATCCGCCGGCGCAGTTCGGTGGCAGCTTCTGCCAGCCCTGCCAGGTAGGTCGCTGGTTCAACTCCTAGCGAGTCTGGGGAGGGGAGCGGCTCTCCCCGGATCAGCGCATGGGTCACGTGGGCTTCGACGTACTCTTTGAGTGCGTCCTGGGTATAGCCCGCGAACAGCAGGTCCGGGAAAGGTTCCAGGTCGGCGACCAGTGTCTCGGCCTCTGTCCTGATCTGCGCGAGTTGAGCGGCCGCCTGGTCCCACTCTTCCCTGTGGGTAGCCCGGATCGCTTTGGAACTCAGGCGGATCAGGCTGCGAGAGCGCTGCAGTGCCCGGTCACGAACCCCACTCTTTTGACCCAGGGCGTCGCGTATCTGCTCGATGAGTGCTTCCAGCCGGTCCACGCGACTCAACTCACTCCTTGTCGGCCGGCGGTGGAGCCTGTTTGAAGAGGTGATCGGCCAGCGTTGGACCCTGGAACGTTTGGATAGCGCCGAACTTGGACTCGTATTGGGTCAGGTTCTGTGAGAGCGCATTCTGCAGCAGCTTGGCGTGCATCGGGGTCATCAGGATGCGGCTTTGGACCTTGCCCTTGGGGGCGCGGGGCAGGATCTGGGCGAAATCTAGAATGATCTCGGCCGGCGAATGGGTGATGAGGACAAAGTTCGCGTACTTTGGCTCCAGGTCTTCGGGCAGTTCGACGTTGACCTGCTTGGCACGTGCCGGTTTGGGTGGAGACATGGGGCGTTTCCTCTATTCCAGTAGATGGCAGACCAGCCTGGGGCAAGGAGAAAACGCCGGACCGGCCGGGAACTGCCGGCGGTCCGGCGATGGGTACGCAGTAGCGCGACCGAATGGTTAGAAGGGGATGCTTTCGGCGTCTACCTCGCCGGCACCGGGTTCGGGCGGGAGGCTCGCTTCCTCGCCTTCCCGCCGGCCGCCCAGGAAGCGCACGTTGAAGGCAGATAGTTCGTAGCTGGAGCCGGCCGTGCCATCCTGGCGTGTCCAGATGCGAGGGCCGCCGGTGTCGGGGTCCGGGCGCATTCGCCCTTCCACCAGCGCTTGCCGTCCCTTCTTCAGGTATTGGTTGCAGGCCTCGGCCTGCGGGCCGAAAACCGAAACGCGCCACCAGATCGTTTCATCGCGCTGCTCGCCGCTCTGCCTGTCCTTCCAACGTCGACTGGTGGCCAAGGAGAAATTGGTGACCGGCTTTCCGTCAGGCAAATATCGCATCTCCGGATCGTTTCCCAGATTGCCGACGAGGACAATGTGCTGATACATCTTTCCCTCCTAGCGGTGAATTGCGGGCACACCGGCTGGTGACCCGAGCCAGATGTTAGCGCAAAGAGCGAGAATTGTCAAAGAGACTAATCTCTGGAAACAAAAGGGAGCGCAGCCTTGCTGCGCTCCCGCGATTCTCCGCAAGAGAGCTGTGGTTACACCCAGCCGCGCAACTTCATGGCCTTGGCGACGCGGGCCACCGATACCAGGTAAGCACCGACCCGGTTGTTGACCTTGTAGCTCTGGGCCATCTCGTGCACAGCGTGGAAAGCGGCAGTCATCTTGCGGTCCAGCCGCTGATGCACGGTCTCCAGGTCCCAGTAATAGTCGTAGGCGTTCTGGCACATCTCAAAGTACGAGACCGTCACCCCACCGGCGTTGCACAAAAAGTCGGGGATCACGTACACGCCGTTCTTGTAGAGGATTTGGTCAGCCTCTGGCGTGGTGGGGCCGTTGGCCAACTCGGCGCTGATTTTTGCCTTGATGCGCCCCGCGTTCTCGGACGTGATGACGTTCTCTAGCGCCGCCGGGAAAAGGACTTGCACGTCCAGTTCCAACAGCTCTGCGTTGCTGATCTTCTTGGCGCCAGCAAAGCCAACGACGGAACCAGTCTTCTGCTTGTGCGCAGCGACCGCCTCTGGATCCAGGCCGTCCCAGTTGAGGATGCCGCCCTTGGAGTCACTCACCGCCACTACCTTGAGCTCTAGCAGCTCCTGGCCCAGGGAGTGGGCAAACGAACCGGCGTTGCCATACCCCTGGACAGCGGCCGTAGCGCCCTTGAGCTCGGTCCCCAGAACCTTGGCCGCCTCCCTTACCGTGTACAAGCCGCCTCGGGCGGTGGCGTCGGCGCGGCCTTGTGAACCGCCCAGCTCCAACGGCTTGCCGGTGATAACGCCAAACTCGTTGTAACCCTTGAGGAAAGCGTATTCGTCGGCCATCCAGGCCATGATCTGCGGCGTGGTGTAGACGTCGGGCGCCGGCACATCTTTCTCCAGGCCGATTATCCGGCCGACCTGGCGGATGTACGCCCGGCTCAGTCGTTCCAGCTCGCCCTCGGACATCTCCTTGGGGTTGCAGATGATGCCGCCTTTGGCGCCGCCCAGCGGGATGTCGACCACCGCGCATTTCCAGGTCATCCAGGCGCTCAGAGCGCGGACGGTGTCAATGGTCTCGTCCGGGTGATAGCGGATGCCGCCCTTTGTCGGGCCACGTGCGTCGTTGTACTGGACCCGGAAACCGTGGAACACCTTCACGATGCCGTCGTCCATTCTGACGGGCAGGGTAACGTGCAGCTCACGCAGCGGCCAGCGCAGCATCTCGTGAACGGCCGGATCCAGCTCCAGGACCTTGGCAGCTTCGGCGAGTTGAGCCTGAGCGATGGCAAATGGGTTGAGTCTGTCAGACATTTCTATTCATCTCCTCGAATTGCATCTGGTGGCAAGAGTCCAAAAAGAAAGCGACCTTTCATCTGCGGCTACTGTAACGGTAGAAGCTATGCGATGCAAGTGACAAGTATCGCTCCTGCGGCATGACTTTTATTCTCGGGCAGTGTGGTGCGGTCCGGGGCAGTGGGGGCGGAGGGTGGGACCACAGCAGCCTGCCCCAGAGGGCCGGCGACTGCGGACCGCTACCGCAGGTGGCAGATCGCCTTTTCCTGGTCTGCGTTCATCACCAGGTTCAGGCGCCGGCCGGCAGCGGCCGACGGGACGTGGATGACCTTGATCAGATTTGCGTGACGCGCATCTTCTGGGAGTAGGTCCGCCAGTTGGTTGGGGACATCGTCAAGGAAGCCCTGGTTCACGATCACGCCCGGTTCACCGGGGTAGAGCGCAAGGGGGTAGATCTTGGCCTCTACCAGATCCTGAAAAAAGTGAGTGCCATAGGACGCCTCGGGGCGGCCTCCGTCCCGAGGCATGGCAATCTCGACCAATGCTCGGCAGTTATAGATGTCGGCATAGCTGACCTTGACTCCCAGCTCGATGTTGGAGCTGCCCCATCGTCCCGGACCTATCAGGATGAAGGTGTGATCCTCTAGACGCTTGTTCAGCCGGCCGACGAGGCGGGCCAACTCCAATCGCGTGACGTTGTCCGGGATTCGTGCGTATTTGCCTGGGTCGACGTAGACGACGTACTCTATCTCAGAGACTGCACCGTGAGGAACCATGCGGCTGGCGGTAAATAGGGTGTCCTTTGCTGGAACATCAGCCGGCATCTGGTGCGTCTCCGAATCATCCCGCCTGCTGAGCGGCCGGCATTGAACCAGGCAGAGGGTCAGCTCGACGTTGGGGTGGTCATACTCTATGTCCGCGGCAAACTCTATATCCACTGGACGCTTATAGTGCGTCTCCAGCAGCCGTAGCGTCTCCCTCAGCAGAGTGGCGAACTCGGTCTTTCGCAGCAACTGATCGAAGGTGAGCACCAGCTTCTCACCGGAAACCCCTCGCTGGCGGCCGATCATGGGTCCCAGATAGTCGCCCTCATCGACCGAGACCAGGAAACGGAGAGCTGGCACATCGACGGCGAGCGCCTCCTCCAACGGCACTGTCTTGAATTGGTTGGCCTCCAGATCAATGAGGTCCACCAGGTGCTGGGAGTAGCGTCTCATCTCCGCCGGAGTCCCTTCTGGTCGCAGTGTGGGATGGCTAACTGCGATCATGCGGGGGTAGTCGTTGGCCACCCGGTCTACCGCCCGGGTGCCGAGCCCAAAGACCAGCCGGACAAAGCCGTCTTCTGGCCGTATGCGGGGGTTCCAACGGTATGGGTTGCGGCTGAAGCCTACCCCGGCAAGAGTCGGGAAGAAGAGGTTGCCGGACCGCCTTCCCTCGACCTTTTGGATCAAGATCGCCATGCGCTCGTCATAGTCCAGCAATCCCCGGTGGCGGCGGTAGAATAGTGCATTGGGGTTCAGGACGCTCGCGTACACGCGGCGGATGGCATCCTGCAGCGCTTTCTGGTTCTCGGCCAGTGTGCCCTGGTTGGGGCAAAAGAAACTATCGTATTTCCCGGAGAACGAGTAGCCGAAATTGTCCTCCAGCAAGCTGGAGGAGCGGACGATTAGTGGTGCGTCCCCGACCTGGAGCAGCAGCTTCTTGAGCTGCTGCTCCACACCGCGCGGGAAATCGCCGCCAGCGTACGCGGCCTGGATGCTCGGATAGTCGGCCTCGATCTCGTCGCGTGTAAGGTATTTCTGATTGATGGTCTCGTGCAGGTTGTTGAGCGCAACATAGTCATAAAAGACGTCGGCGCCGAGATAGTAGGATTCGGGAATGGTAACACATCTCTGCAGGTCTACCCCGCCAACTCTCTCTGTCTCGCGCTGGAGGATTTTCCAAGCCAGAAGCATCCCGGCCGCCTTCCCGCCGATCTTTCCCCGGCCGATCCGCCGCTCAAAGATCTCCTTCAAGTCGGCTATGGTAAAGTACTGGCGGGCGATGCCAACAAAGGCGAGTTGGTCGCTGATCATCCCCTTGATCAGGACTACGATGATCTCCTGCAAATGGTGGCGGACCGCTGCCTGTTCCTTTGCCGGCAGCGCCTCGTACCGTTCCGCCTGCGCAAAAAGCATGTCCCAGGGCGAGAGTTCTGGGTTGAAGGAGAGGACTACCTCACGGTCGGGGCTGCGGATGGTTATCGCCTCTTCGACTATCTCCTGGAACAGGTCGTGGGGCAGGTTGTAGGCAAAGTAGAAATCCGTCAGGCGGTCCCGCATTACCCGCAGACGCTCCGCCCAGTCGGCGGCCGACTCCTCGTAGAGAGGGTTAGTGATCCCCTCCCGTTCCTGGGACTCGACGGCCTTTTGCTCGAGTTCCTCCTCAAAGTCCTCTGGAGTGATCACTCCGCGCGCGAACAGCTCTTGGCGCATCCGCTCGCGGATAGCCCGGGAGAGGATGGGGTACTGTCGCAGCTCCAGGTAGATGCGCAGGACCTTGGGATACTCGAGCGAATCGACCGACATTAGCTCTGTTCCTTTCTCGCGTCCAGCTGCCGGGTTAGTAGGGCCAGCGCGACCTGCGGGTTGGCCTTGCCGCGGGTGGCGCGCATCACCTGCCCCATGAGCCACTGCGCGATGGTCTCCTTGCCGGCCAGGTACTGCTGCACCTGTTCTGGGTTCTCGGCCAGGACCTGGACCACGGCCGCCTCCAACACCTCCTGATCGGATATCTGAGCCAGCCCGCGACGCGCCACGATCTCGCCGGCCGCCTCTCCGCTGCGATACATCTCTGCCAGTACCTCCTTGGCGGTGCTGTTGCTTATGGCCCCTCTATCCACCAGAGATACCAGTTCGGCCAACCCGGCAGGGGTGACCCCGCCCGCCGCGCCGGATTCCTTCGCCAAGCGGAACAGCTCGCCGCTGACCCAGTTGCTGACGGTTTTCGGCTTACCTCCGTAGGCGCGGGCGGCGTCCTCGTAAAAGTCAGCGGTCTCCTTGTCTGCGACCAGCACGCCGGCGTCGTAGGCGGACAGGCCATAATGCTCTATGAAGCGGGCCTTTCTGGCGTCAGGCAGTTCCGGCAGTTGAGCGCGAACCCGCTCCACCCACTCCTGCCCAATCAGCAGCGGCGGCAGGTCCGGCTCTGGGAAGTAGCGATAGTCCTCGGCCGTCTCCTTGCTGCGCTGGGGGATGGTGACGCCCCGCTGCTCGTCCCAACCCATCGTCACTCGTTCCACCCGTCCGCCGGATTCCAGTATCCTGGTCTGGCGGTCGATTTCGTATGCCAAGGCAGCTCGTACCGCGCGGAAGGAGTTGAGGTTCTTGATCTCGGTCTGCCGTCCGTATTCCTCGGCGCCCACCGGCCGCAGGGAGATGTTGGGCTCGCAACGCATGGCCCCCTTTTCCATGTCGGCCGTAGAGATGCCCAGGTAGCGCAGGATGGAGCGCAGTGTTACCAGGAATGCATAGGTCTCCTCGGCCGACCGGAGGTCCGGTTCGGTTACCACTTCCAGCAGCGGGACCCCCGAGCGGTTGAGGTCCACCAGGCTGTGGTCACCCGCATGAGATGATTTGCCGGTGTCTTCCTCCAGGTGAGCGCGCCGGATATCGACTCGCTTCTGGTACCCATTGACCTCTATCGTGAGCCAGCCGTCGCGGGCCAGCGGCAGATCGTACTGCGAGATCTGGTACCCTTTGGGCAGGTCGGGGTAGTGGTAGTTCTTGCGGTCCCACTTGGTGAACTTGGCAATCTGGCAGTTGAGGGCCAGTCCAGCCATGATGGCATACTCGACCGCCAGTTCGTTGATCACCGGGAGTGCTCCCGGCATCCCCGTGCAGACGGGGCAGGTGTGCGTGTTGGGCTTTGCCTCAAAGACGTTGGCGTCGCAGCCGCAGAACATCTTGGAGCGAGTGGCTAGTTGAGCGTGTACCTCCAGGCCGATTACGGCTTCGTACTCCATCTGATTCTCTGCGTGACAGATGACCTACATCAATTCGTCGAACCGGGTCACTTTCGCTCCATTATACCGTATTTCAGGTTCCTGCGTTGCACACGGCTTGCTTGACAGCTTTTCGGACCTGCTGTAAACTGCCTTTACCAGCTGTCTGCCCCCTGGCCTTGCTGTTGGGGGGCGCTCTTACTGTTCACCGGTTTGGTGCAAAGGAGGTAGGAACCATGAGCAAGAAGCACACATTCAGACTGGTTGCCCTGTTGTTGGTCGGGGCGACTATCCTTGGGGCCTGTGGCCCCGCCGGGCCCGATACGATCAAGATCGGGATCAACGCGCCTCTCACTGGCGATATCCCCAAGGTCGGTGAGGGCACCAAGTTCGCGGCCGAGATGTGGCTGGCAGACATCGAAGCGGCCGGCGGACTGGAGGTGGGCGGAAAAAAGTACAACGTTGAGTTGGTTATTGAGGACAACGAGTCCAAGGCTGAATCGGCTACTAAGGCCAGTACCAAGCTGATCACCCAGGACGAAGTACTGATCATCGTTGGCCCCCAGTCCTCCAAGCAGGCGGTGCCTGCGGGCGGCGTGGCCAATGACAACGAGACGCCTATGGTGAGCCCCTGGTCAACGAATCCCAACACCACGCTGGACCGCCCCTGGGTCTTCCGCAGCTGCTTCCTCGACCCCTTCCAGGGGCCGGTGGCGGCCAACTTTATAACTGAGGAGTTTGGCTTTAGCAAGGCAGCGGTGCTCTACGACGTGGCCAGCGACTATCCCAAGGGATTGGCCGAGTTCTTCAAGGCGGCCTGGGAGGACTTGCATGGGGCGGGTTCGGTGGCAGCCTTTGAGAGCTTTACCACCGGCGACGCCGACTTTTCCTCGCAGTTGACGAATATCATCAACTCGGGCGCTGAGGTGATCTTCACGCCTCAGTATTACAATGAGGTGGCTCTGATTGTCCAGCAGGCCCATGAGTTGGGGTGGGACAAGCCCATTGTGGGCAGCGATAGCTGGGGTTCGGCCGAGACGGTGGAGCTCTGCGGCGCGGACTGCTACGGGCTTTTCTTCAGCACCCACTATGCGGCCGCCGGCGCGACCGGCGCTACCAAGGCGTTCATCGATCGCTATGAAGCCGAGCACGGCTACGTTCCCGATGACGTCGGGGCTTTGACTTGGGATACCATGCTCATCGTCCAGGAGGCCATCCAGGGTTGCGGCGAGGTTTCTGGTGAGCTGGAGAAGGACCGCCAGTGCGTCCGGGATGCCTTGGCCAGGATCAAGGACTTTGACGGCATTACCGGGAAGATGACCTTCACCGAAGAGGGCGACCCCATCAAGTGCGCCGTCATCGTCCGGATTAGCGAGGCGGGCGAGTTCGAGTTCTACAAGTCGGCCTGCCCATAGCGGCGGTGTAAGCCAGGAGCGTGGCCTTCGGCCAGGGCATGGTGAGCGTGGGGGCGCCCCCTGTCGGGGGAGCGCCGCGAGCCACTGCCCACAACAGCAAGGCCTCGTCACGAAAAGGGGCGGGCCAGGGCGAGGAGCCCTGAGCCCGCCCTCTTGAACGAGGAGCGGGCACGATGATATTCTTCCAGAACCTGGTCAACGCCCTCCAGCTGGGCAGCTTTTACGCCTTAATCGCCCTGGGCTATTCTATGGTCTATGGGGTGTTGATGCTCTTTAACTTTGCCCACGGCGACGTCTTTATGGTGGGAGCCTACATTGGCTTTCTTGTATCCACCGGGCTGCTGACCCTTGCTAACCTGGGTGCCGTCGCGCTTCCGACCTGGTTGATTCTGGCGCTGACCATCATCCTCGCGATGTTCCTGACCTCGTTTGTGGGAATGCTGGTCGAAAGGGTGGGATACCGGCCGCTGCGGGGGGCGCCTCGGGCCTCAGCCGCGATCTCCGGCCTGATGATAGGCATCTTCCTGGAGACCTTTGTGCTGTGGCTGGGGGGGCCCAAGCGCCGCAGTTTCCCGGCCCTGATCGAGAGCACTACCTACGAACTCGGCGGAGTGATCGTCACCAACAAGAAGATTGTGATCGTTCTGGTGTCCATGCTGCTCATGCTCGCCCTGCATCTGTTCGTGCGCCGGACTAAGTGGGGAATGGCCATGCGGGCTATGGCCTATGACTATGTGGTCGTGCCTCTGATGGGGGTGCCGCTCAACACCATTGCCGCTCTCACCTTCGGGCTCGGTTCTGCGCTGGCGGCTGCGGCCGGGGTCTTTTTTGGCATTGCCTATCCTGTTCTAGACCCCTATATGGGCATACGATACGGCTGGAAGGCGTTCGTCGCTGCGATTCTGGGGGGCAGGGGCTCGGTTCTGGGCGCTGCGTTGGCTGGCTTTATGCTGGGATTCATAGAGATTTTTGTGGCGTGGATCTTTCCTTCGACCTGGCGCGACCTGATTGCTTACTCTATCATCTTGCTAATCTTGACTCTTAGGCCTCATGGCTTCTTTGGTGAGCCCTACAGTGCACAGCTCAGGCTGTGATGTCGGCTGCGTGCCCATTGCGGTGCTGGCGCCTCTGATGCTCGCGAGCGGGCGGGCGCCCCGCCTCATCTCTACTGGCTAAGAGAGGAGTTGACATGGGAGTTGAAAGTGGCGCTATCCCTGTAAAAGCGGGGAGGATGGGCTCGCTGGTGAGCAAGGCCAGGGCCTGGTACTCTGGCGTTCCCTTGCTGGGCTGGCTTCTCGGCGTCCTGGTGGCGGTGGCGTTGGAGCATATCCTGGGACGTCGGGTTGCCCGGGCACTGGGGATGTCAAAGGAGCCGGTCCTCTTTGGCTTTGTCACCATGCTCAGAGATCCTGCGCTGCTGCCCAGTGCGGTCCTCTACGTGCTGCTGATATACCTTCTTCCGATAGCCGCCGTGGCCCGATTGACCGCCCAGCTGACCAACCGGCTGGCGGCGACACTGCTTAGCCTTTCCTCGGGAGTCTCGAGTGCTGTGCATCTCGGCTTGATCTATGGCGCGCTGCATCTGTGGTCCGATCTCAGTGATTACCGTCTGCTGCTGGTCAGGCTGACTCTGATCGCCATCATGGTAACCCTGAGCCTGAACCTGGTGAATGGCTACATGGGCGAGTTCTCCTGTTCGCATCCCGGATTCATGGCCCTGGGCGCGTATACTGCCTCGGTCTTTACCGTGATCCTATTTGTGGATGACAGGGTGTTTGGTGCTCCTCTCCTAGCGCTGCCGCCCCTTCTGGGCCAGTTCGTGTTCCCCATCGCGCTGATACTGGGGGGCGTGGTGGCGGCCCTGGGAGCGCTTCTGGTCGCGGTTCCCTCTTTCAGGACCAGAGGCGACTACCTGGCCATCGTCTCCCTGGCGTTCATGTTTATCGTCAAGAGCCTCATCGAGAACCTGGAGATCGTTGGGGGGCCGCGCGGGTTGCAGGGCCAACCAGACTGGGCCAATCTCCCCACGGTGTTCTTGTGGGCGGTTGCCTGCATCTGGATCATCAACAATTTCGTCCGGTCCACTCTGGGTAAGGCGCTGAACGCGGTGCGCGATGGTGAAATGGCGGCCAATGCTATGACGGTCGACACCCGCCGCACCAAGATGGTGGCCTTTCTTTTCGCCGCGTTCTGGGCAGGGGTGGCGGGCGGGCTGTTTGCTCACGTGTTGAGGTACGTCAATCCGGGCACCTTTGACCTCAAGAAACTGGCCGAGGTGCTGGCAATGGTATATCTTGGGGGGCTGAACTCGGTCATGGGGTCGATTGTTGGCGCCGTGGGTTTCAACCTGCTGAGCGAGGCTCTGCGGCCGCTGCAGATAATCAAGTGGATGATCATCCCGGTCCTGCTCATCCTGGTGATGATCTTTCGTCCCACCGGCCTCATTGCCTTTAGAGAGTTTGACGTGCAGGAACTCATCAGGCCAAAGGGCGAACCGCAGCAGCATTAAGAGGTGCAGCATGCCATCGCTTCAAGTAGAAGGAATGACCCACTACTTTGGTGGTCTGCGGGCCGTCCACGGCTACGATCTGCGGGTGGAACCGGGCCAGATCAGAGGCCTGATTGGCCCCAACGGTGCGGGCAAGACGACCATCTTCAACCTCGTCACCGGCCGGTATACGCCCACTGAGGGGAGAATCACATTGGAGGGCGAGGAGATCACGGGCCTTGAACCCCACAAGATAGCCTCCAAGGGCCTGGGTAGGACCTACCAGAACCTTCGGCTGTGGAGGCACATGACGGTCCTGGAGCACGTCAAGCTGGCTCGTTACTCCAAGATTGGCTATGGGCTGGTCGGCGCGTTCTTTGGCACGTCCAGACGCCATCGCGAAGAAGCAGAGATCGAGGAACGGGCCAATACCCTGCTGGAGTTGGTGGGTGCCCGCCACTTTGCGGATCAGGTGGTGACCAGTCTGCCGTATGGGGCCCAGCGAAGAGTGGAGCTGGCTCGAGCTCTGGCGACTGAACCCAAGATACTGCTGCTCGATGAGCCTACTGCAGGCATGAACCTGGAAGAACTGGTTCAGATGATGGATATCGTCCGCCGGATCCATGATGAACTGGGGCTGGCCATTTTCCTCATCGAGCACCGGATGAAGATTGTGATGGAGCTCTGCGATGTCATTCAGACCCTGGTTTTTGGCCAGGTCATCGCCGAGGGGACGCCGAACGAGATTCAGAGAAACCCGGCTGTCATAGATGCCTACCTGGGCAAGGATGTGGTGACCTGATGTTGCTGTCGGTCGAGAACCTACGAGTCTCCTATGGGGAGATCAAGGCCCTCCACGGGATAAGCTTCCAGATTGACAAAGGGGAGATCGTGTGCGTCATCGGCGCCAATGGAGCCGGTAAGAGCACCACCCTGCAGGCCATCTCCCGCCTGATCCCGGTGGAGCCGGGGAGCAGGATGACCTACGAGGGCAAGAGCCTACTGGACTACTCGGCCGACAAGGTGGTGAGCCAGCTGGGCATCTCCCACGTCCCTGAGGGAAGGCGGTTGTTTGGCAACCTGACGGTGATGGAGAACCTCAGATTGGCTACCTTTGCCCGCAAGGACGGGGCAGACATTGAGCGGGATGTGGGACGGGTGTTCTCGATCTTTCCCCGCTTGGAAGAGCGAAAGACGCAAAAGGCCGGGACACTGAGCGGCGGCGAGCAGCAGATGCTGGCTGTTGGCAGGGCCTTTATGAGCGGAAGGGAACTCATGCTCCTGGACGAGCCTTCCATGGGCCTGGCTCCTCTGCTGATGCTGAGTGTGTTCGATGCGCTGAAGGAAATCAACGATCAGGAGGGAACTACCATTCTCCTGGTCGAGCAGAACGCCCGCATGGCGCTCAAGTTCGCGCAGCGAGGCTACGTGCTGGAGAGCGGCAGCCTGGTGCTGGAGGGAGACTCGGAAGAGCTTCTCGCCAATCCCGAGGTTAAGAAGGCGTACCTCGGCGGCTAGCGAACCCGCAAGGGCCAAGCCGGCAAGCCTTCTATCGCCGTTTTGCTCAAGCCGGCTCCTGCCGGTTGCTTTGGGCCTGGCCCTGCCGTGCCTGACCTGCCCGCAGCTGGCGCTTTTTCCCCCTGAGCGGAGCGCCGAACCCCCACCGGAACCTGGCGAGCCTGGCTTCCGGTCGCGCGAGAAATCATTCCGAAACCGGGCCGAACGTGAGTCGAAGGATGATTTCGAGCGGGCTCCCGCGACGCAACACCACAGCGAATTCAGAAAGGAACGAACCTTCCGCCCGTGGGGCGCTACTGAAAGACCTCATCCAAGTTGTTTTCGCACTGAACAGCGCCGCGGCGCTGTGGATTCTCTCAGGATGCCTGTTGCGTCGCAGCGGAAGGTTCGCGATTGCCGGCAGGTGACCTGGTACGGCTGCAGTACTAGCCGTTGAGATGGAGCCGAGGCACCCGAGTGCCAATGGCGCAGGTCACCTCGTAGTTGATGGTGCCCCAGCGCTGCGCCACGTCCTCGGCCGTAATGCTTGCTTCACCTTGGGCGCCAATCAGCACTACTTCGTCCAGTACCTTGGCCTCGGGCACGGCGTCGAGCTGGACCATGATCTGGTCCATGGTGACCCGGCCGAGGACCGGAACTCTCCGTCTACCCACTAGCACTTGATTGCCCTCGACGCGGCGGAACCCGTCGTTGTATCCTACCGGAACCGTGCCGATTCTCTCTCTCGTGCGGGTGGTATAAGTATGGCCGTAGCTCACCCCTCTGCCGGGAGGCAACCACTTGACCTGGCTTAGCAGCGTCTTCCACGCCAGGGCCGGCTGAAAACCGGGAAGCAGCGGGCATTCTGGAGAGGGATGCAGCCCGTACATGGCGATTCCCAGCCTCACCAGGTCGAAATGGGCACTGGGTCGGGTCAAGCTGGCGGCCGAGTTGGCAGCGTGTACCAGGGGAGGGCGAATGCCGCCGGCGTCCAGCGACTGCAGCACGTCACGAAAGCTGCGTTCCTGTGCAGCCGTCGGGGTGGGGTCTCGTACATCGGCGCGGGCGAAATGGGTCCACACGCCCTCCAGGAGAACCCCAGGCGCGTCCGACAGTCGGCGGGCCAGTTGGAGTGCTTCCTGAGGCTGCACGCCCAGCCGGCTCATTCCGGTGTCCACCAGGAGGTGTAGACGGGCCGTCTCGCCCGTTCGCCCGGCTGCACTGGAAGCCGCCCGGACGTGCTCGATGTCCCAGGTGGCCATCGCGACGTGATTAGCGATTGCTTCTTCGACCCGTTCTGGGGGGACGAAGCCCAACAGCAAGGCCGGGCAGTCAACCCCAGCCCGGCGCAATTCGATGGCTTCGTCCACGGTGGCAATCCCGCACCAGGTGGCCCCGGCTTCGAGCGCAGCCCGGGCGACGGGGACCGCACCGTGCCCATAGCCGTTCGCCTTGACAACCGCCATGACCTGGACGCCGGTGTGATCGAGGACCAGCCGGACGTTGTTCCGGATGGCTCCCAGGTCTATCTCTGCTCTGCTGGGATACATTCCCTTCCCGGTCTCCCCTTGCCAGGACCTTACCCGTGGCGGCGCATGAAGCGGTGGATTCTCTCCAGCGCCTCCTCTATCTTCTCGTAGGCGGTGGCGTATGAGCAGCGGACAAAGCCGCGGCCGGCCTCTCCAAATGCCTCGCCTGGCACCACTGCCACTCGTTCCTCCTGCAGGAGTAGCTCGGCGAACTCGCCGCAGCTCATGCCGGAGTTGGCGACCGAGGGGAAAGCGTAAAAGGCGCCCTTGGGCTCAAAACAACTCAGGCCGATCTCGTTCAGCCCAGGCACGATGAGCTTGCGCCGCCGGTCATACTCGGCGATCATCGCTTCCATTTCCTCTTCCGCCTCGAGTAGCCCGGCCAGTGCCGCCCACTGGGAGGTGGTTGGGGCAGACATGATGGTGTATTGGTGGACCTTGCGCATGGCGCCCAACAGCTCTCCCGGAGCTGCTGCGTAGCCCACCCGCCAGCCGGTCATGGCGTGGGACTTGGAAAAGCCCTGCAGCAAGATGGTCCGCTGGTACATCCCCGGCAGGCTGGGGAAGCACACGTGCTCCGTCCCATACACCAGTTTGTCATAGATTTCGTCCGAGATAACCAGCAGGTCGTGCTTTTCCGCCAGCATGGCAATATCGGCCAACCGCTCTCGGCTCATCACTGCGCCGGTAGGGTTGCTGGGATAGCCGATCAGAAGCGCCTTTGTCCTTGGCGTAATGGCCGCCGCCACCTGTTCGGCCGTAACCTGAAAGGCATTGTCCACGGTGGTGTTCACCACGACCGGCGTCCCGCCGGCAAGAACCACCTCTGGCAGGTAGGCGACGAAGGAGGGCTGCGGCACAATGACCTCGTCGCCGGGGTCCAGGATGGCTGTGAGCGCCAGATACAGCCCTTCGGAGACCCCTACGGTGATCAGGATTTCGCTGGCCGGGTTGTACGTCTGCCCGTAGCGTCGGTCCAGGTCCTCCGCGACTGCGCGGCGCAGTTCCTCTATCCCGGAATTGGAGGTGTAATGGGTCTTCCCCTGCTGGAGCGATGCAACCCCGGCACGAATGATCTGCTCGGGCGAGTCAAAGTCGGGTTCGCCGATTCCCAGGGAGATGACGTTGTCCATCGTGGCAGCGATGTCAAAGAAACGGCGAATCCCCGAGGGCGGCAGCCCTGCCACACGGCTAGAGATGAACTTACTGGCGTTGCTCATGGTTCTGGTCTCCCTCACAGTGAAAAGGCGGTACTAGCCGCCTAGGTGGCTGCCAACGGCCGATGAATCGCCAACGTTGAGCGGGGTGAAGCTGCCGCTCACCGAGGCGCGCTGGCCGATGAGCGATCCCTGCAACAGGGCGTTCTCGACCTGCGCGCCCTCTTCGACGATGCTGTCGCGGATGATGGCATCCCGGATTCGGCACCCGGCCGCGATGGTGGCGTGCGGCCCGATAATGGCGCGCTCTATGTCTGCGCTGGGGTGGATGTTCACCGGGGGTAGGACGATCCAGTCCTCTCTAGCGCCCTCGCCACCGGTGTCGTGACCGTTCTCCAGCAGAAACCGGTTGGTCGCCAGCACAGTCTCTGGTTTGCCGCAGTCCTCCCAAACGTCAACCTTGGCCACTCGCATCTTGGCCCCACCCTGGATCATGATGTTGAACGCGTCGGCCAAATAGTACTCCCCCTTGGTCTGGATGTCCTGGGCCAGCTGGCTCTCGATAGCGCCGATGAGGTCGGCCGCTTCTCTGACGTAATAGAAACCCACTATGGCCAGGTTGTTCTCCATGCTGTCTGGCTTTTCCACCAGCCGTGTCACCCAACCATGGCTCCCAACCTCCGCCACGCCAAATCGGCGTGGGTCCTCCACTTCCTTGACAAAGGTGACCACGTCGGCCGTCTCTTGCTTGAGCTGGAGCAGATCGGCCTGGATGATGGTGTCCACAAACACCACCAGGACCGGGCCCGAGACCACGTCCCTGCAGAGATAGACGGCCGGCGATTGCCCGTTGAGCTCCTGCTGGACAAAGAAGCGAGCCGGAATCGCATAGTTGTCTCTGACATACGCTTCGATCTGCTCGCCCAGGTGACCGGTGATGCACAGCAGTTCGCTGATGTCCAGCCCGCTGAATGAGTTGAGCACGTGGCCCAATACCGGGGTCCCCGCCACGTTGAGCAGCGGTTTGGGGCGGCTGTAGGTGTGGGGCCGGAGTCGCTTTCCATAACCGGCCATGGGAATGATGACTTGCATGCTACCTCCTTTTTCCTGCTTGGCCCCATAGGCCTGACAGGGATCCCTACCCGTTGAGCTCCCGCCACACGAGTGACTGGGATCCGGCCTGGCCTTCCAGAGGCTGGTAAGAAGGATTCCCCGTCATAGTACTGCGATTCTCCTGGTCGGGCCAGTTGTCTGCCGCGTCCATGAACTGCAGCATGCACCGGCCAAGCCCGCCTACCACTGACGGCTGCTAGCTGCGACCGCGAGCTACGGCTGCCTCCTGTGCCATTCGGTCGCCTGCTCGTAGGCCCGGGCCACGCGCAGCACGGCCACCTCTCCTAGCGCCGGCCCCATCAACTGGAGCCCAATCGGCAACCCTTGATGGTCAAAGCCGCAGGGCAGCGACAGGCCGCAGATGCCAGCCAGGTTCATGGACAGGGTAAAGATGTCCGAGAGGTACATCTGCAGCGGGTCATCCACCTTTTCCCCTATCTTGAACGCGGTGCTGGGCGCTGTGGGGCCGACGATCACGTCTAACTGCTCGAAAGCGCGGTCAAAATCCTGTTTGATGAGGGTCCGCGTCTTCTGCGCTTTGAG
Organism: Ardenticatenales bacterium; assembly: GCA_030593075.1. Taxonomy (GTDB): domain Bacteria; phylum Chloroflexota; class Anaerolineae; order Promineifilales; family UBA4811; genus JAUVHW01. Next base: position 9,075 of record JAUVHW010000024.1, on the reverse strand, counting down.
GTAGTAGGCGTCATAGTAGCCGGCGCTGAGCGCGTATGTCCCGAGCATGATCCGCCGGGTGACCTCGGGGCCAAATCCGTTCCCGCGGGTCTGCTGGTAGGTGTCCCGCAGGTCATTGCCTCGCACGCGCAGCCCGTATCGCATGCCATCGTATCGAGCCAGATTGGCGGAGGCCTCGGCCGGGGCGATGAGATAGTAGGCCGGCAAAGCGTACTCGGTGTGCGGCAGACTAACCTCTACCAGCTCTGCTCCCAGGTCCTGCAGTCTCGTGATTGCCACCCGTACGGCCGCCTCCACTTCCGGCTGGATTCCCGACCCAAGGTATTCCTGGGCAATGCCTATCCGGACACCTGCCAGGTCCTCGACATCTCGTATCTCGACCTGGTAGTCGGGCACCGCGGCTTGCAGTGAGTTTGAGTCGCGCGGATCATAGCCCGCTATCACGTTGAGCAGAATGGCGGCATCGGTCACAGTCCGGCCAAAGGTCCCAATCTGGTCCAGCGAAGAGGCAAAAGCTACCAGGCCATATCGGCTGACCCGGCCGTAGGTCGGCTTGATCCCCACCACGCCGCAGAACGCGGCCGGCTGGCGCACGCTCCCACCGGTGTCGGACCCCAAAGCCGCAAACGCCATGCGCGAGGCCACGGCCGCTGCGCTGCCGCCGCTGGAACCTCCGGGCACCCTCTGCAGGTCCCAGGGGTTGTGGGTCGCTCCGTAGGCCGAGTTCTCGGTGGACGAACCCATGGCAAACTCGTCGGTATTGGTCTTGCCCAGGAACACGGCGCCGGCCGCCTCTAGCTTCTCTATGACCGTGGCGCTGAAGGGAGGGATGAACCCCTCCAGGATACGGGAGCCGCAAGTGGTGGGGATCCCCTTGATGTGAATGAGGTCCTTGATGGCAATGGGGATGCCGAGGACAGGCGTGTCCTCTCCGGACGCGCGACGCGCGTCCGCCCGGGTGGCCGCCGCCATGATCGACTCCGGGTCGGCGAGAGTCAGGAAGGCGTTGACCTGGTCCTCAAGGGCCGCAATTCGGTCCAGCAGCGCCCTCGTCAGTTCCGCGCTGCTGACCTGGCCCTCCTGCAGCTGAGCGTGCGCGTCCTCCAGTGTCAGGTCACAGAGAGACAAGGCAAGCTTCCGGTTGTGGCTCCGATGGACTCCTCTTCACGGATCGGGTTTCTCCAGGGTTGAGGGTTGCTGTCCGGGGAGTGGGATTGTCGAGCCGGCACCTGCGCCCCGGGACGGGCATCGGTGTCACTCCAGGATGACCGGTACCCGGAACATCCCGTCGGCCGACGCGGGTGCGTTGGACAGCAGGTCATCCTGACCCATGGATGGTTGTGGGTTGTCCGGCCGTGTTACGCTGTGGATAGGCAGGACCGTTGCCGTAGGCGAGACTGCATCGGTGTCCAATTCCTGCAGCTGCTGGGCATATTCCAGGATAGCTGAGAGTTGTTCCCGGTACCGCACCTTCTCCTCCTCACCAAGGGAAAGATGGGCCAGTTCGGCAATGTGTTCTACCTCCGCCAAGGTCAGTCTCATGGAAACCTCGTCAGCCTCGTGTCTGAGATACGATGGCCACGAACCGGGCACGAGTCGAATCAAGGTGTGCAGCTGGCGGCCGCGACCGCCGGGGAGCTGGCGCCCAAGATGATATCCCGCACTGCTTGCGCCAGGCAGGGCTGCAGAGCGTCATGGTACTCCTGGCCGGGATGCGGGAGCGCAGCCAGAAGCTGCCGGCGGGCGAACTCGACGTGCTGGTCGCGAGTCGGCCAAAAGTCGAGGGCGCTGGCCGAGGCAGGCAGCCACTGGCCGGCGTGGCTCCAGGGGCCCAGGTTGTCAGGGCTCATCAACTGGTCGATCAACTGGGCAGCCAGCTGCTGCCGTGAAGGGTCGGGTGTAACGATGGCCCAATTCCAGGCAGAGACGAGGGGTGCAGCTGCTTTCTCAGGCCCAGGCACAGCTGCCGCGGCGGTGTTGACTAGTTGGTCGCGGTTCGAGAGATAGTCGGCCGCGTCGATGTGGGCAATGAGGGCGTTGCCACTGAGGTAGGCGTCCCGGGACTCGGCCAGAGAACTGGTTCGTAGGGCAGCAACTGCTATGATGTATTTGGCGTCGGCCCGCTGGTAGAAGCGGAACACCTGGGTCAACGGGTCAGCCTCGAGGTGCGGCCGGCCCTGCTGGTCAAAGAGAGTGCCGCCGGCCGCCAGGTAGAGGATCAATGTTGCCTCCATCGGAGCGTCCTCGGCGGCCGGAAACAGATACGGGCCGCCGCTGGCGACGACCTCATCCCAGGTGGTGGGCGCGGTGTCGGTCAGGACAGCAGTATTGTAGATCAGGTGCTGAAAGTCAAGCCTGAAGGGCATGCCCACCAGGTTGCCGCCTACCTTGGCCAGTTCGTCAGCTGCTGGGAACAGCCCTTCCAGAGTCTCTGCCGGGACCAGGCCGTCCATCGGCTGTATCGCTCCTTCAGCAGCCGCCTCGCGCAGCATCTGGCTGTTCAGCACTGTGACGTCTGGCAGCACAGAGGGAGCTACCTGACCGGCGGTCTGGAGATAGTCCATGATTCCGCCGGGGCCGGTTGGTCGCTTGACGACCACCTCCACTGTCACGTCCGGCGGGCTGTCGTCCAGCAGCATCTGGTGCAGCAGGCTGCCGGCAGCGTCCTGGGCGGAGGGGGAGAATTCCTGCGTGGTCCAGATCGTCAGCGTAATGGGTCCCCCCGGAAGCAGGGGCGAGCCAGGGGTAGGAGTGGGGCTGTCACTGGTCGGGGTCGGCTCACGGGTCAAGGCGTCCGAGTCCCTGGTGGGCGCAGGGGAGTCGTCAGGCGGCTTGGAGCTGCAGCCGGCCGACGCAAGGCCGAGCAATAGACATAGATACAGCCAGAGGCGCAATCGCCGCATAGTGCACTCCGTCGGAGTTCTGCTACCGTCTCATTATAGCACATCTCGTCTCTGTGTCGTGCCAGATCAGAGAGCGCTGGCTGCGCTGTCGTACAGCCCCCCACCTGTCCTGCACGACTCTATTGGTAACGAAGCGCTCTCGTTAGGGACCGGTGTGACCGGCGAGTACGTCGACCTGGAGTCGAAACTGGAAAACCTAGAGGCAACCCGCCGCCGCCTCCGCGCTTCTCTGAAACAAGCGACCAAGGTCGAGGAATTGCCAGAGGTGAACCGGCAGCTCTCGGAGATAGAGGGGCAGATCGCTCAGGTTCAGGGGCGCATCAACTACCTGGGCGGCCGGGCGGCCTATTCCACCATCACCGTACACATCGAACCGGTCTTGCCGACTCCCTCGCCGACGCCTACTCCGACGGCTACCCCAACCCCGACGCCGGAACCGTGGCGGCCGGGCGAGACGGCCCAAGAAGCGACCGGCCGGCTGACGGACGCAGTGCAGGCGTTGGTGGATGCCCTGATCTACAATGGAATCGTATGCGGGTCGTTTCTTGCGCTGCTCGCAGGTGGGGCCTGGGTCGGGTATCGTCTCTGGCGACGATTTTCGAAATAGGCGGGGTCAGACCGCCGCGAGCTTCCGGCCGGCCGAAACCAGTGGGTCTGTCAACTGCTCCCACAGTTGCCGGATCCGCTGGTTGTCGCTTACTACCTGGTCTACCTGGTTCAGCAGCTCAAAGACCCTGGTCCGGTTGATCTTGACGTCGTCGCCGTTGTAGAGATCTGCCCGGTGCTGCAAGAGGCGGTCCAACGTGGCGCCTGCCAGAACTATGGGCACCAGACAGAACTTGCGGATGCCTGTCTCCTCGGCCGGCACCCCCAGCACGTACTCTATGCCCTGGAACAGGTGCCGATACGCGTACACGAGTATGGGGATGACCTTCTCTGAAGTGTCGTCCGGCCCCAGAGGGAGGTACTGGCTGGGTATGTAGTGCCGTCCCTCGCCGTGATCTCGGAATGAGTCCTTGATAATGTTGGTCAGCTGTAGGCCGGCCGCGTAGCCAATCTCCAGGGTCCGTAGATAGAGCAGCCGGCCTTCCTCTATGTGCGGGGAGTAGAGAGCGAACAGAGTGGTCAGCATCTCTCCCACGATTCCGGCGACGGTATAGCAATAGTCGTCTAGCTGTCTCAGCCGCCGCAGCGACAGACTGTTGTGGTCGTCGTGACGCAGAACCCAGTCCTGCATTCCCTTTGCCGTCCGGACCACGTGCTCGGTGATCGCCTTGACGTATTCGGCCGGGAGACCACTCAGTTGCTTCATCAGGTAGGGCGTCTCGCGCAGAACCTCGACGTGATTGGGGTCCTGGATCTGATCTGCCTGTTGGAAGCGAGCAGCAAACTCGCGGGCTAGCACTGGGTCATCTGGGTGGTTGACCACCTCGATGAAACGCTCCAGTTCGGCGATCCGGCGCTGTTTCGGCCAGAGGTAAGCGTCCTCGAGGGTGTCTGCATTGCGGAACAGCAGGTAGCCCAGGGCGACCGCTTCCACCAAAGGGGGGGGTAGCAATGGGATGTTCAGTGCGAAGGTGCGAGACGCTTTCACCAGCAACGTGTGCAGGCGGTCTGGCATTCCCTTCATGATCTCTCTCCTCCCAACAGGTGGCCCAGGACGGCGCAATTCTACGGGATAGTGGCAGTTCTGTCCAGCCACTGGCCCAAAAGTAGGAACCCGCTTCGGGGAGTTGGGTTACGCCTTTGTGGGCCGCGCATTTCACGAATGTCCCACCCTCGCTTGGCGACCGGCTGTTCGACACACTCTCGCGATTGGGGTACAACATTGGCGCGTTGGGATGAGGATATACCTAGTGCTTTGTCAACGATGCTTTGACGCGTAGCCTAGCCCCTTGTGGGCGTCGCTCTCTAGGCAAGACGGGCACTAGGCTACAGCCATCAGATGGTGCTTGACAAAGCACTAGGCACAACTGCGAATGTCGATTGACGTGGTTCTGAGTTCCCTGAAGCGAAACCGGGCCCTGGCGGGCGACGTGATCGCCTGGGAAAGGGTGCCAGCGCGCGCTGCCCGTTTTACCGAGCCGCCGGCCCAGCTGGATGCGAGCTTGACCGCGCTCTTGCAGCGGCGCGGCACCTGGCCGCTGTATACTCACCAGGCGCAGGCTGTCCAGGCGGCGCTGGCAGGAAAGAACGTGGTCGTGGTGACCGGCACCGCCTCCGGAAAGACCCTGTGTTACAACCTGGTCCTGCTGCAAATGCTGCGGACTACGGCCAGTGCCTCGGCTCTGTACCTGTTTCCCACCAAGGCGCTGGCACAGGATCAGCTGGCAGTGCTGTCAGACCTGATGGCGGGCCTCGGCGAGCGTGCGCCACTGAACCTGTACGACGGGGACACCCCGGCCGCGCAGCGAGCGGCCGCCCGCAAGGCGGGAGGTGTGGTTCTATCTAACCCGGACATGCTGCACGCCGGGATCCTGCCTCACCACACCCGCTGGGCCAGGTTCTTCGCTGACCTGCAGCTCATAGTCCTGGACGAGATTCACGCCTACCGGGGAGTGTTTGGCAGCCATCTCTCCAACCTGCTGCGGCGGTTGCGGCGAATCTGCCGCTTCTATGGCAGCGATCCCAGCTTCATCTGCACCTCCGCCACCATCGCCAACCCGGCCGCCCACGCGGAACGGCTGATTGAGATGCCGGTCACCCTGGTGGATGACGACGGCTCTCCTCAAGGCGCCCGGCACCTCATCCTGTACAACCCTCCCGTGGTGAACCCGGAACTGGGCATCCGGCGCAGTGCTGTGGGGCAGAGCGTAGAGATCGCTGGGGAATTCCTGGGTGCCGGTGTACAGACTATACTCTTCTGCCGCTCCCGGCTGACGACCGAGCTGGCGCTCACGACGCTGCGGGAGAAGGTGGCGTCCCAAGGTTCTCCTGCAGAACGGATACAGGGGTACCGAGGGGGCTACCTGCCGCGCGAAAGGCGCGAGATTGAGCGCGGGCTGCGGGAGGGACGTGTGCGCGGAGTAGTGGCGACCAACGCGCTTGAACTAGGCGTGGACATTGGAGAGCTGAGCGCCTGTGTGCTGGCTGGCTACCCGGGGACCATCGCCAGTACTCGCCAGCAGGCCGGGAGGGTCGGGAGGCGGCTGGAGAGTTCCGCGGCCGTCCTGGTGGCAACCTCCAGTCCGATAGACCAGTATATTGTCACCCATCCGCGCTATCTATTGGAGCGCAACCCGGAACATGCGCTCATCAATCCCAACAACCCGGTAATCCTTCTAGATCACGTCAAGTGCGGTGCCTACGAGCTTCCCTTTGAGGCTGGCGAGACCTTTGGTGGAGCGGGCAGGGTGGACGAGATACTGGATCTGCTGGTGGAAGCCGGCCTCCTGCACGTCGGCCGGTCTGCGCGCCACTGGGTGGCGGAGGTCTATCCCGCCCGGGGGGTCTCGTTGCGCAGCGGGAGCAGCGACACGGTAGTGATCCAGGATACGTCAGACCCAGGCCGGCCGGTGGTGATTGGGCAGATGGAGCGAGAGAGCGCTCCCGCCCTGCTGCACGAGGGAGCCATCTATCCTCACCTGGCGCGCGCCTACCTGGTGGAGGTACTGGACTGGGAAGCAAGCCGCGCTGATGTCCGGCCGGTCGAGGTAGAGTATTATACCCGAGCCAGCGTGTCTAGCTCGCTGCAGGTGCTGGAGGTGGAGGAATCTGCACCGGTGGGCCGAGTCCGGAAGCAGCACGGCCGGGTGCGCGTCACCAGCCAGGCGACGGGCTACCGGAAGATCAAGCGTACTACACACGAGACCTTGGGCTGGGGGGAGATTGACCTGCCGGCGCAGGTCCTTGAGACGGCCGCTTATTGGCTGACGCTGGAGCCCGGGTTGGCCGCGGAATTAGAGGCATTGGGCGTGCTGCTCCCTCCGATAGACTATGGCCCGAACTGGGGAGATCAGAGAAAGGCGGCGTTGGCACGGGACGGCGGCCGCTGCCAGCAGTGTGGCGCGCGGGAGCGCCGGGGCCAGCATCATGACGTGCACCACATCCAACCCTTTCGCACCTTTAGCTACCTCCCTGGCGCCAACGACAATTACCTGCAGGCGAATGCGCTGGAGAACCTGGTTACTCTCTGTCAGGCCTGCCACCGCAAGACCGAAAGAGGTGTTCGGGCCCGCGGGGCTCTGGCCGGACTGGTCAGCCTGTTGCGGAACCTGGCCCCGCTCTACCTGATGTGCGATGCGCGCGACATCATCGTTCTGGCGGAGGCAAGCACTGCCGAAAGCCGTGGCCCGACCGTGACGGTCTGCGAAAGGGTGCCGGCCGGAGTAGGTTTCAGCCCGCATCTCTACGACGTGCACAATGAGTTGCTGGCAGCGGCGCAGGAACTGATTGAAGCCTGTCCCTGCCAGGACGGGTGCCCCTCCTGCGTCGGACCAGTGGGGGAAGTGGGACCGGACACAAAAGCGGCAACCTTGCGGCTGCTAGACGCGGTGCTGGAATAGTCCCCGCGGTGGGGTGCATAGGGTAAGCGCCCGCCAGCGGGGGTGCTGACGGGCGCTTGCGCCAAAGGAGGAAACAGCAATGAACTCAGGCGAAGGAGGGCCGCCGCCCCGAGCCATTGCTCAACTCTAATCTTACTACGTGAGGCGGGGCAGCGCGAGTGATCCAGCGCATCCGTTCAGCGTGACAGAAGTCACGAGCGGACCTGCCCCCGCTGGTGGACTCCCCGCGATTGTCCTGCTGCAGTCACTGGCCGTGACCGCCGATTGCGCGTACCTGGAAGAGCGTGCTTTCCGACGGGGTTCAGGCCGGCTGGGTTCTTGGCCAGGCCTGTGAAGGGGTCATGGATGCCAGGTGACCGGGGGCACGGCGGCCGGCTGGGCGTAGGGGCCATTCGCCAGGTCGTCGAAATACTGGTTCCCCAGCAGGTCGCTGTAGGAAAAGATGGCGTGTCCGGCAGTCCCGATGGCGCGGCCCATCTCTATGCGGACCTCAATCTCGGCAAAATCGCCATAGCCAGCTCCGATTCCAGGGATCACGAACCGCCCGCTGCCATCCGCCTGAAAGTCGGCCGCCAGCGTCTCCCAGACTGACTGAGTCCAGCAGAATGGCTTGGGAGGACACTGATCGGGGTATGAGCTGGGGTAGATCATTGGCATGATGGCGTCCACATAGCCACCGCCCACCCATGCCTTGGAGTCCTGATAGAACTGGGTGTAGCTTTCGGTAACGCCCCAGCCCCAGCTGTCGCGGTATACCGGCCAGACGGCGGCCGAGAGCAACAGCCCCGGCGGCATCGCCTGGTATACGCGGCGCACCAGATCGTTCACCTGTGCCCGCTGCCAGTCTTCCCAACCCGGGCTGTAGCAGTCCCCGGAGTACCGGCTCTCGGTGAAGGGGTCGCACGAGTACTGCGACCCGGCGTAGCGCAGGCGGTCCAGGTGCAGCCCGTCGATCGAGTACCGGCCGGCGATATCGGCCGCCAGTGCCACGATGTGGTCGGCAATCGGTGGAGCAGCCGGTGACGCCCACAGGTAGCCGTCGTTCAAGTACATCGGCCCGTACTGATCCCACACTCGCCACTTTGCCCACCCGAGGTCCCACGACCAGGTCCAGAAGGGGTGGAGCGGGCTGGTTGTGCTGGTGGGAGGCGTCGTACCCACCCAGGTGGGGTAGACGTTGAGGTAGGCATGGACTTGCAGGTTGGCGGCGTGAGCCTGGTCGATCATGTATGCTAGAGGATCCCAGCCTGGATGTCGTCCCAGTTCCTGGTCGGCGTTGAGCCGCCTGGACCAGGGCTCCAGTCCGGGAGTATAGAACGCGTCCCCAACGCCCCGCACCTGGAACAGGATTGCGTTGAAACCGGCCGCGGAAGCGTTGCTCACGATCTCATCGATCTTCGACGGGGCGGCCGTCTGGTTGGCGGCCGTCCAGTCAAAGCGTGTCACCCACAATCCACGAAACTCCACCAGGCCTGGCGTGGGTGTTGCGGTTGGCGAAAGGGCTGGAGTTGGGGTTGCGGTAGCAGTCGGGGTGGGTTCCGCGCTGGAGACCACGGGCAGGTATATGGTCTGCTGGCCCGAGCCGGTGGCAGAAGCTGCCATGTTCAGCAAGACGACCAACAGCGTAAAGGCGGCTGCAAGAGCAGGGCGAAGGCGTTCCACGTATG
>JAUVHW010000200.1 GCA_030593075.1 Ardenticatenales bacterium | reverse complement strand
AAAGGCGTATACGAGCCTCAGGTGAGCCAGCGCAACGTGCATGTGACCGAGCGCCCCCCCTGCGGCCAGACCCAGACCTTCACCTTCACCGTACGCAATGACTCGCCCTTAACCGTCATTGTGGAGATCGGCCTCATCACCTTCGACGTGCCGGAAAGTTGGGAGGTAACCACCATACCCAGTGACACCCTGGAGCTCCTGCCGTCCAGCGAAGGAGTAGTGACGGTCACGGTGTCGATTCCGTGCCCGAACAGCCTGCAGGCGACACGCGCCCTGCAGGAGCTTCACAGTCTGCAGGGCGAAGCCAGCGGAGTGCCAACCGTCGACGTGGAAGGCTACATTGACGGAGGACTGGTGGGCGGTGTCGAACTCAGGTTTCCGTCCGAAGCTGAGGCGGCCGGGTCGACTGTCTATCTGCCCGTAGTCCTGAAGAAACAGTAGGACCCCGAGGGGAACAGAGAGGGGACTCTGCATCTCTGTTCCCCGCTTCAAGGCGGGCTGTCTCCAGTCCAGCAATTGAAGCAAGCCTCCCAGCGTTCCGGCTCCGGATGTCACTCGCTCAAGATAGGGCCGCGGTGCCGCGAGCCACGCAGTCTGGTACACGCGGCGCTACTCACGCCTGCCCTGCCCATCCTCACAACGGGCCGCAGGTATCAGCTGGCTTCGTCCTTCCCACTGTCTCCTGCCCACAGCGCGAGGACTCCGCCGAGCCTGCGTTGCGGGCACCCCAGGCAGCGAAGCCGGGCGTGACCCCCATCAGCGACCGTTCCTTACGCGCCACGAGTACGGGATTCTCGGCACACGCCTATTCGATTTCGCTTGGCCGCGTCTTGACCACATCACCGCCCGGCCGGATGAGCATCGGGATAGCCCGCAGCTCCGGGCTCCGCAGCAGGAGCAACGCAAGTACGTAGACCACCACACCGGCCGCCAGCCCGGCCGCCAGTCGGCCCCCGCCAGGCGGCGCCACGCTCGCCATCATTCCCAGGGCCACCCATACAGCCGCGCTGGAAACGAGAGTCGCCCCCAGCGCCCGGCCCGCGCTGAGCCAGAACCCGCGCTCCAGGATGCCCCCCAGCTTGCGGTGCGCCAGGACCAGCAGCAGCGACGATTCGACCCAGAACCCCAACGTGGTAGCCACCGCCAGGCCGCGGTAGCCCAGCCGGTCGATCAGGGCGTAGCCCAGTACGATGCTGATGCCCTGCCCCAGGCCGGCCGCCCACATGGGCGTGACCGTGTTCTGCTGAGCGTAATAGAGCCGGGCGCCGATCTCCAGCAGAGCCTCCCCCACCAGCCGCAGGCAGAATATCACCAGCGCGGCATGCACCAGTTCCACCGCCCGCTCATCAAAGGCGCCGCCGATGAGAGAGATGACCGGCCGGCCCAGCAGAGCCAGCCAGGCGGCCGAGGGGATGGTCAGCGTGAGGATGATCCGCAGCGCGGCGTCCGCCTTGCCCCGAAACTCTTCCCAATCGCCGGTGTTGGCCAGCTGGGCAAGGGTCGGAAACAAGACCAGGGCGATGGCGGTGCCAAAGAGAGTCTCGGGTATCTGCATCAGCCGCCAGCCCCAGAAATAGGCGCTGATGTGCCCATCGGGCAGCCGCGAGCCCAGCCGCACGAAAAAGACGTCCGCCAGCTCTACCAATCCCAGCGAGACCAGGCGGGGCAGCACCAGGCGGCCGATCTGGTGCACGCCCGGCAACCGCAGCCCCAGCGTCATAAAGTAGCGGGCTTTCAAGCGGAAAAGGGCCGGCGTCTGTATCAGCAGGTACCCGCCTGCACCCACGACCATCCCCCAGGTCAGCCCGGCTATGCCCATCCGTGGAGCCAGCACCAGCGCACCAAAGATCTGTCCCAGGTTGTAAAAGATGGGGGCGATGGCGGGCAGAAAAAAGTGCTGATGGGCGTGCAAGACTCCCACCACGACCCCGCTCACCCCGAACACAAAGGTCTGGACCAGGACGATGCGGAGCAGCTTGGCAGTAAGAGCTTGTTTCTGCGGGGTGAACCCTACCACCAGCCAGCGAGCGCTGAGGGTGGGGGCGAAAAGGCCCACGATCAGCCCGATAGTCAGCATCACCAGGACCACGATGTTGAGGATGGCGCTGGCCAAGCGCCACCTCTCCTGCTCAGTGCGGCCGGTGATGTGCTCTGAGAGCACCGGGATAAAGGCAGCCGCCAGCGCGCCCCCCGCGATCAGAGTGTAGAGGAGTTCCGGGCCCTGGATGGCGGCCGTAAAGGCATCGTACTCGTACCCGGCGCCAAAGCGGCGGGCTACCAGGAGGTCCCGCACGACCGCCAGCCCCTTGTTGGCCGCAAAGGCAGCAGCGACGATCATGGTATTCAGGGCCAGGCGGCGATCTTTCACTTGCCTACTCCGGGGGAACGGCCGCCGGCCGGAATGACGCGCCGGCGCCGGGAGGACGCAGCCGTCACTGGACCACAGCGAGAGCTGCGAGAGCCTGAATGGCGACCAGGTAGTTGGGGTTGAAATCGACCGCCTTTTGGAAGGCCTGGCGCGCGCCGGCGAGGTCACCGTTGACCTGAAGGGCCAGCCCTCTGTAATAGAACGGCTCTTCAACGGTCTCCAGAGAGGATGCCAGGGTATTCTCGGATAGTGCCAGCACCTCGTCGTAGCGGCCCACCCGATAATAGGCGACAAAGGGGCCAAACTGATACCAGAGCATCCGCCAGGGAAGCCCCAGCCGGCGGGCCTGGTCGAAGGAGCCGGCCCCATCTTCGTAATAGCCGACGCTCGTATAGCTAGTGCCCAGGTTGAACCAGGCATAAGCATCCTGGGGATTGGCGCGGACCTCGGCAATGGCTACGGCGAGCGCGTTCCAGAGGTTGACCGTGGGGTCCATGTCGTCGCCCAGCACGGCCGCCAGCTCGCCTTCCTGTTCCGAACGGTAGATCACGAGGTAGGTGCGGTTAAAGTGCTTCCAGTAATCATCGAGCAGCGCATAAGGCTCGCTCTGCTCCGGGCCCAAATACGAGTCCATGGTGATGAACGCTCGCTCGAATTCGTTGTATCCGACGATGAGCAAAAAGTGCCCCATCCAGCCAAGCTCGTCCGGCTCGGGGTCGAACCCCTTTTCCACCACCACCGGAAAGCCTGCGACCAGCAGGTTCCGGATCAGGGGCACATCCCCTCCGTAGCGGACCACCGCCTCAAGCCCTTGCTGCTGGACAAAGTCGGCCATCTCGGCCAGGCTGACGTTCTTGTCCTCCTGGTTCGGCTTGAGGAAGGCGGCCGCTTGCCGCTGATCCCCCTCCCAGCCATAGTAGCTGAGCGCCATGGAGAGGGTGGCGGGGCTGCAGTTGTTCCAGAGCTGATACTCGTGCTTGGCGCCCGTGAGGAGCACTAAAGCCCGCTTCAGGTCGGCGGGGGTGCTCCGAGCCGCCTGCCCCGGCAGGAGCACGGGCGTGGGGGTAGGCGTAGAGGTCAACTCTGGGGTCGAGGTGGCCTCGGACGATAGCTCCGAAGACCCCGGCCGCGTAGGAGGCTGCACCAGGGGAGTGCTGGTGGGCGGGGCCGGCGTAGCGATAGCCGTCGGCGGCGTGACGGGGAAGGTCGGCAGGGCAAAGGTCGCTGCTGCAGCCGGCGTAGGCACCATGTAGGAATGCGGCGCCTCTGCCAGCCGCTGGATGGGCTGGGGCAGCCGGGACCGGTATCGGCCGGGTATAGCGCGCAGGACCGGCTTGGCCAGCAGGGCAGTCGCGATGAGAAAGAGTTCGATCGCAATGACGGCAAGAAACTGAAGCTGATGGCGCCGGCGGCGCTGGCTGACCGATCCCCTGGGCATTCGGCAATTCTAAGGGCATCCCCCCGAGTTGGCAAATCACCTGTACGAGGGTGTTCAAAAGGAGCCCGCTGCTGGCGGGAGGGAGGCATGGCATTCCACATGTTTCTGCACACCGCACAGCTCCCTCTCAGCAATTCTCAATATCTGATTGTGAGTATCTCCACGGCACCTGGCCGCCATTCAGCAAGAAGGAAACGACAAGGATGTCATTGCGAGGGAGCGTAGCGACCGAAGCAATCCCCACGATCTGACGCGTCTGAGATTGCCGCGCCCCTGCGGGGCTCGCAATGACATGCGGGTTTCCTAGTAGCGCAAGCCAGGCAATCGCTTGGGCTGCTGGGGATTGCCCACCTGCACTCCCTGGCACTGCCCGCCAGGGCATGTGTGTCACCGCAGGTGCAAGTGTCGTCGCTGCCGATCCTCGGATGACACCCAAAAGCAGCCAAAATGAGAATTGCTGGCTCCCTCTTGTATGAGTGGGCAGAGGTGCTATAATCCCCGCGGCAATCGCGAGCCAGTCCCGGCGCAAGAGGCGCCCGGCATTCGAGAACACAGCAGTCAGATCGGAACCACCATGACCGTCTTTGGCATCGGCACCATGGAGCTTATCCTCATCTTGCTCCTCCTGATCCTGGTATTCGGCCCCGACCGGATCTCCGAGATGGCGCGCTGGCTGGGGCAGGCCTACCGGAAGCTCTCAGGGGTGACCACCGAGGTCAACCGGCAGGTCAGCCAGGTGCGCAAGGCGGTAGATGGTTCACTGGAGATGCCGAACCTGGCCCGGCCGCTTCAGGAAGCGGCGGCCGAGATCGACGCGGTCCAGAAGGGGGTCTCCCAGGAGATCAGCGCCCTGCCCGAGGTGGCTCCAGCTGCGGCGGCCGGCGCCGCGGCGCTGGCCGCCGCCGAGGAAGAGGAGTAGAGCCGCCCGATGACCTCAATCAGCACCCTGGTAATCCTCTTCATAGCCGTTATCCTCATCGGTCCTTCCAAGCTGCCGGCCGGCGCCGAAGCGCTCTGGCTGGCGCTGACCAACCTGGCTAACGCCCAGCGCGACTTGCCCGAACTCAACCTGGAGCAAGCTCGGCGCATCTGGCAGCACCGGCGCAGCCCTCTCTACTCGCTGATCAACTTGATGTACGCGGCCGCCGAGCACCTGGAGGAGTTGCGCCGGCGGATGGCGGTGACCGGCGTGGTATTTCTCCTGGCTGCCGTAGCCGCCAGTGTCTACGCACCCGAGCTGCTCGAGATTCTGCGCGTCCCTGCAGGTGAGATCAACCTGATCTTCATCCGGCCGCCAGAGATGTTCATGGCCTATTTCAACGTGGTAGTGACGGCCGCCATTCTGGCGACCTTCCCCATGGCGCTGTACCAGGTCCTGCTCTTCGTAAGCCCCGCCTTTGAGAAGGATGCTGAACGCCGAGCCTTCCGGTTGGTACGCTGGCTCGCCTTTCCTGCGGTGCTGGTGCTCTTTGCCGCCGGCGTATCCTTTACCTACTTTCTCATGCTGCCGGTGGCGCTCAAGTACTTTGCCACTTTTGGCGGCGAGGTGGTGCAGGCTCAATGGACGATCAGCGAATACTTGAAATTCGTGCTGAACATCCTGATCTGGGTTGGGGCGGCCTTTGAAACGCCGCTTATCGTCATGCTCCTGGCCCGCTTTGGCTTGGTCTCGGCCGACACCCTGTGGCGGGGATGGAAGGTAGCGCTCGTGGTCACCGCCGTCGTCGCCGCGGTGATCACCCCCACGCCCGATCCACTGAACATGAGCATCGTCTGGTTTCCCCTGTTCGGCCTCTACCTGCTGGGAGTGCTCCTGGCCAAGATCTTTGGCCAGCGGCCGCTGGCGGCCGCATGACAGCTGCCGGCCGGCGGAGCCGCCTGGCCCTGCTGGCGGCCGGATTGCTAGTTGCGGCCGCGCTGGGGGGAGGGTGCCAGCTAATCGCCCCAGAACCTTCGCCGACCGCGACGCCCAGCCCCTCCCCGACCTTCACTCCGAGCCCAACGCCTGCGCCTCCGACCGCAACTCCGCGGCCGCCAACCGCCACCCCTCCGCCCCGCGACACCGGCTGGGCCACCTTGGCGCCAGGGATGGAGCGGCGGACGCTGCGGCTCTTTGACAGCCAGAACGACGTCGTCGAGACCATCATCTTGCTGCGGGTGGATCCGGCGGGCTATCGCTTTGAGGTGGAATACGCGCCAGAGGAGCCCCGTACCGTACAGGAGTGGGCGGCCGGCAGCGGGGCGGCCGTTACTTTCAACGCCGGCTTCTTTTCGCCCGGTTTCACCGCCATCGGCTTGCTGGTCGCCGACGGGGTCAGATACGGCGCCAGTTTCGAGGGCGTTGGGGGCATGTTGGCTGCCGGTCCGGTGGGCGTCCGCGTGCGCTCCCTGGAGAGCCAACCCTACGACCCGGCCGAGCCGCTGCGGGCGGCCGTGCAGTCGTTCCCCATGCTGATCAAGCGGGGCGGTGTTCTGGGGGTCCCGGAGGATGAC
>JAUVHW010000188.1 GCA_030593075.1 Ardenticatenales bacterium | reverse complement strand
TCATCCGTGTCGCCCCTTTCGGACCGGCCGCTCGTTTCGGTACTCCGCAGTCGGGCGCCAAGGCGTCTGGCCCCGTCTCCCGGTCGATCGTTTTCAGCACCATCGTAAGGAGGAGCCATGTCCACACTGGATTCGTCGACTCTGACCGAGAGAACCATCAGGCTGCCCGACGGACGGGCGCTGGGATACGCCGAATTCGGAGATCCTAAGGGCCAGCCGGTCTTTCACTTCCATGGCTGGCCAAGTTCACGGCGCGAAGCCCAGTTGTTCCATGAGCCGGCCGCCAGGGCCGGAATTCGCCTCATTGGAGTGGATCGGCCGGGCATAGGCCTCTCCGATTTCCAGCCCGGACGCCGAATCCTGGACTGGCCAGACGACGTGGTCGCGCTGGCTGACGCTCTGGAGATCGAGAGCTTTGCCGTCCAGGGACTATCTGGGGGAGGGCCGTACGCGGCCGCCTGCGCCTACAAGATCCCCGACCGGCTCACCGCCTGCGGGATCGTCGCCGGTTTGGGCCCACTGGCCCTGGGAACCGAGGGGCTCGCGGCAAGTGCTCGCGCCTTCTTTTTCGTTGCCGGCCGGCTCCCTTGGTTGCTCAGACCGCTGCTGTGGCTGATGATGGGAAGATTCGCCCAGGACCAGAGAAAGGTGCAAGAGCTAGTTCCAAAGCTGGCTCAGAAGTCTGCCGAACAGGACAGGGATGCGCTGCTCGATCCTGATCTCAAGAAGCTCCTTGCCGCAGGACTCATGGGCGCCTTTCGCCAGGGGACCAGGGGACCAGCCCAGGAATACGAGCTGTACGCACGGCCCTGGGGATTCGAACTTGAGGAGGTTTCCTTCGACAAGGTTCACCTCTGGCACGGAGAGCGAGACGCCAACGTTCCTGTCTCAATGGGCCGTGCTGTGGCTGAGAGGATTCCCAATTGCCAGGCCATTCTCTACCCTGACGAGGCCCATCTGACCTTGGTCCTCAACCACTCGGAACAGATCATCACTGCCCTGGTCTCGTGAGGGCGCCGGGTTACTATGCCGGCCGGCTCCGGCGCGGGCCAGCGGCCGGGCACTCCGCCACCCGCCTGCCCGGTGGGCGACTGACCGCTTGGCCGCGCGCTCCGGCGAAACCTCCGAGGTCTGTAGGACCTCGGAGGCCTGAATGGCGGACCCCCCCCTCAGCGCCTGACGACCCCCTCGAACACCTCCAGCAGCTGGTCCGCGATTCGGGGCCAGGCAAACCCCCGGGCGTAGGCGGCCGCCTGCTCCCCCAGCCGCCGGCGCAAATGCGGGTCATCCATCACCAGCGAGAGCTTGCCCGCCAGCTGCTGCGAGTTCTGCTCCTCCGCGTGAAAGCCGGTCTCCCCATCGCGCACCAGGTGAGCCAGACCCCCCACCTCCGACGCGATGACCGGAGTGCCGCAGGCCATTGCCTCCAGCGCCACCATGCCAAAGGACTCATGGTGCGAGGGCATTACCACTGCCTCGGCCGCAGAATAGTAGAAAGGCAGCGTGCGATGGCTCCTGGCTCCCAGAAAGGTCACCACGTCCTCGATTCCTAGCTCGATCCGCATCCGCTGGAGCCGCTGCATCTCGGCGTTCTCGTGGGCCTCGTCCTGCGGGTCGCCCCCAATGATGACCAGGTAGAGACAGGGCGCGTCGTCGGGACAACCGGCTCGCAGGATGGCGATGGCGCGCAGCAGGGTGTCGATTCCCTTCAGCGGCTCTATCCGGCCGACAAAGAGCAGCATCCGGTCCTCCAGGGGCACGCCTACTTTGCGCCGGGCCTCCGCCAGCTCTATCGGTCGAAAGAGATCCAGGTTCACCCCTGGAGGGATGGTTGCCACCTTGCCTGGGTCCGCTCCGTACAACCGTTGCAGCTGCTCCCGTTCGGCCGGGGTGGCGGCGATGATCCGATCCACCTGCTCGACCACCTGGCGCTCCTTCTCGATGCGCTGCGGCGATTCCCGTTCGCTCTCGCTCCGGGCCACCTGGTTCTTGATCCGGCCCAGCGTGTGGAACATCTGCACCACCGGGATCCCTCCCCATGCAGCCTGCAGGTCGTGGGCCACGCAGCCGGAAAGCCAGTAGTGGCTGTGGATCAGGTCGTAATGGATTCCTTCAGCCTCGGCAAAGGCCAGGGCGCCCTCGGTGAACTCGGGCAGCAGCTCCAGGTGGGCCAGCGGAGGCAGGCCGTCATCCGGCCCGGCCGGGATGTGGGCCAACCGGCCGCCCTCTCCCAGAGAGCGCCCGCCGTGGTCCTCGCAGGCGCCTTGCCGCCGGGTAAAGACGTCCACCCCGATGCCGCGCCGGGCGAATTCGCGGGCCAGGTCGCGGATGTAGACGTTCATCCCCCCCGTCTTCTTGCCGCCCAGCGCAGCCAGTGGGCAGGTGTGCACGCTGAGCATGCAGAGGTGCCGGATGCTCATGCCGGTCTGCGAATCGCCAGCTCGTGGACCGTGGTGTCCACCCCGCCGAGCCTGTACTTGTATCCCTCGTCGCCCCGCAGAAAATCAAAGACCTCCCGCCCGGCCTCGATGCTGTGCCGGATGAGAAAGGCGCTGAGCACGATCCCGGGGCTGAGCGCCCGGTAGCGGGCTGCGTCCAGGCCCGAGTTGTACAACAGGGTGCGGTTGTTGTAGGAGAAATCGAACATGCTGGCGGCCGGCTCGCCGTCAACCGTGAGGAAGGCCAGCTCCAACCATCCGGCCTCCCGTGCAATGTGGGCTATGTCCTGCATAAAGTCACGATGCTCTGCGTGGAGGAACTCCGCCTTGTCGGGGTGGCTGAGAGCCATCAGCCCGAGGAACCTATCCACCTCGGCCGCCAGGTCGTGCTCTGGTCCCACGATGTACCACTCCACGCCGGCGTGGGGCGAGGCCTTGCGCAGCTTGCGGCGCAGCTCGCGCCGCTCCTTGCCCGGGAGCCCTGCCAGGTACTCCTCCCAGTCGGCCCCCAGCTCTATGATGGGACAGACCTCCTGCACCCGGTTGGCTACCTGGTAGCCGCGTTCGGCCGCCATCGGCCCCATCAGCCTCAGCGTTGCCGAGTGCTGGGGGATGTTGCACAGGTCGAGCACGTCCCAGGTGAATCCCAGAGCCTGCGGCTCTTCCAGCAGGTCCAGCAGGGCCGAATAGACTGCCTGCTCGTGCCCCCGCCGCGCGATGACGTCCAGATAGTCCGAGACGTCCACGCAGCCGACGGTGTTGAGGACCCACTCTCCCTCGTCGGTCAGCGTGCGGTAGAGCGGGGCCAGGCCGAGCAGCCGGCCGTTCGGCTCACGTAGCGCTATCAGGGTGGGGGATCCATCTCCCAGGCGGTGCCACCAAGTGGACTGCCACTGGTAGGTGAGAAAGATGGTGTCTGCGTCGCTATCGTGCAGCAGCTCGTTCCATTCGCTTTCCAGCGCGTCAAAACCCTCCGCGCCCAGGTAGACATCCTTATCCAATTCGCATCCTCCGTGTGTGCCGGTCCCGCTTGACCCAGCAGGCAGGGGGATTATACGCCTGGGGAGGGCCCGCGGCAAGCATCCGTTGACCGGAACTCCCTGTTTCGGTACAATGAGTATCAGTGAGCAAGGCCCGATGACAGACGAACAGATTGTTCTCAACGACCGCTATCGATTGGTCGGCCGGATAGGAGCCGGCGGCATGTCGGTCGTATACAAGGCACAGGACCCTGCACTCGGCCGGATGGTGGCGGTCAAGATACTGCACAAGGGCTTGACCGGGGATGCCGAGTTTCTCGAGCGGTTTCGCCAGGAGGCCCAGGCGGCCGCCGGCCTGGCGCACCCCAACGTGGTCACCGTGCACGACGTGGGCCAGGATGGTGACTATCACTATATCGTCATGGAGTTGATAGAGGGCGATGATCTCAAGACTGTCATCCAACGGTGGGCGCCGCTTCCCCTGAGAAAGACACTGGAGCTGGGAGTACAGATCTGCAGCGGGGTTGGCTATGCTCATCGTGCCGGCTTTGTGCACTGTGACGTCAAGCCGCACAACATCCTTGTGACCCCCGGCGGCCGGGCTCTGGTGGCCGATTTCGGCATAGCGCGGGTTATCAGCGAGGCGACCAGGGAGCGCAGTGATCTTGCCTGGGGGACCCCCCACTATATCTCGCCTGAGCAGGCGGCCGGGGAGTCGGCCACTCCGGCTTCGGACGTTTACTCTATCGGCGTGGTTCTCTTTGAGATGCTCACCGGCCGGCTTCCCTTTGAGGCGGAGTCGCTCACGGCGCTGGCTCTGATGCACGTGCGAGACGAGCCGCCGCTGATCTCTGAGCTCAATCCGGCCCTTCCGGTGCCGGTAGCCAGGATCATCCACAAGGTGCTTTCCAAGGAGCCTTCGGCGCGCTACCGCACCGCCGACCAGTTGGGCAGCATTCTGGAAGCCTATCTCGAGGAGAGCGAGCAGGGGACCGTCACCCGGCCTGCACTTTCTGACTCCTCTCCTGCTGCGCCTGCCGTCCGGACTGATGCCGAGGCGGCAGCACCGGTGCCGATGCCGGCGGCCGCGGCGGCGGCAGCTCCCTCAGCGGCGCCTTCGGGGCACGCGAACTCCGAGTTGGCGGCTGAGGGAACCGACTGGGTTCTCGTCCTTCTGGTCGCCATCGCCCTTTTGGCTATCGTGGGGCTGATCCCGTTGTGGATCATGGTGTATCGCGAGTACACACAATTGGCGCTTCTCTCCGCACTCCCATTCCCATCGTGGCCCATTTTTGGTATAATATATCATAGAAATTCCAAGGATTGATGAGCGCGCCCCGTGACTGGGGCACGCCGGAGGATCAGGTGAATTCAACGAGATTGAGAAGCGGATTCGCGTATGTGCTGATACTGGTGGCCATCGCGGCTATTATCTGGAGCTACAACTCGCAACAGCAGCAGCCTGAGGAGCTGGCTATCAGCGAGCTGGCGGCCGCGATCAAGCAGGGCAGTGTCAAGGAGGTCCTCGTAGACGACGAGGGCCGGAAGCTGACCATCAAGATGGCAAAGGGGACGACGCTCTTTTCTCACAAAGAACCAGGCACCACGTTGGAAGAGGTACTGTCGACCTACGGCGTCGAGCCCAGCCAGCTGGAGCAGGTCAAGATTCAGATAGAAAAGACCAGCGACTGGGCGGGCATCATAGCCATGTTGAGTTGGATTCTCCCCATCCTGCTGTTTGCCGGCCTCTTTTTCTTCATGATGCGCCAGGCCCAGGGGAGCAACAACCAGGCGCTCTCCTTTGGCAAGAGCCGGGCGCGGATGTTCAGCAGCGACCAGCCTACAGTGACCTTTGAGGACGTCGCCGGCCTGGTGGAGGCCAAAGAGGAGCTGCTAGAAGTCGTAGAGTTCCTCCAGGAGCCGGAAAAGTTCATCAGCCTGGGCGCCAGGATTCCCAAGGGCGTCCTGCTGGTTGGCGCGCCGGGCACGGGCAAGACGCTCATGGCCAAGGCTGTCTCCGGCGAGGCCAGCGTGCCCTTTTTCAGCATCTCTGGCTCGGAGTTTGTCGAGATGTTCGTGGGTGTGGGAGCCAGCCGGGTGCGCGACCTGTTCGACCAGGCCAAGCGCCACAGCCCCTGCATCGTGTTCGTCGACGAGGTGGACGCGGTCGGCCGGCAGCGGGGCGCTGGGCTTGGCGGCAGCCACGACGAACGGGAACAGACGCTGAACCAGATCCTGGTAGAGATGGACGGTTTCGATACCGACACCAACGTCATCGTGCTGGCGGCGACCAACCGGCCGGACATCCTCGATCCCGCGCTGCTGCGGCCCGGCCGATTCGATCGGCGGGTGGTGTTGGACCGGCCTGACCTGCGCGGCCGGGAGGCCATCTTCAAGGTCCATGTCCGCGGCAAACCCCTGGCGGCCGGCGTCGATCTGATGGAACTGGCGCGGATCACGCCCGGATTTGTGGGCGCCGACATTGAGAGCACCGTCAACGAGGCGGCGATTCTGGCTGCCCGCACCGGGAAGAAGAGCATTGCGATGCCAGAGATCCGCGAAGCGATTGAAAGGGTCATCGCCGGCCCGCAGCGCAAGAGCCGCCTGCTCTCCCCGGAGGAGAAAGAGACGGTAGCCTATCATGAGGCCGGGCACGCGGTGGTCGCGCACATGCTTCCCAATTGCGATCCGGTCACCAAGGTCACCATCATCCCCCGGGGCGTGGGGCTGGGCTATACCCTGGCGATGCCCGAGGAGGACCGCTACCTGCAGCACCGGGCCAAATTCATGGACGAGTTGGCCTATTCGCTCGGCGGCCGCGCGGCCGAGGAGCTGATCTTTGGCGACATCACCACCGGCGCGGCCAACGACCTGGAGAGAGTGACCAAGATGGCGCGCGACATGGTGACGCGCTATGGCATGTCTGACAAGCTCGGGCCGATGGTCTACGGCCAAAAGGACGAGCTTGTCTTCCTCGGCCGGGAGATCGGCGAGCAGCGAGACTACTCTGACGCGGTAGCCGAGGAGATCGATGTCGAGGTGCGGCGCCTGGTGCACGAGGCGCACGACAGAGCGACCGAGGTCTTGACCCGCCATCGCGATGAGTTGGAGCTGGTGGCCCAGAGGCTCATCGAGGTGGAGACCATAGAGGCGAAAGAGTTCGAAGTCATGATGTCCACCGGGCAGCCGCCGGCCGAGCCACCGCCCTCGGCGG
>JAUVHW010000407.1 GCA_030593075.1 Ardenticatenales bacterium | reverse complement strand
TCGCCTGCGGCGGCAAGGGGAGTGTCCCCCCACACACCCCCTGTCAAAGCGCCCAAAACTTGTCCCGAGCGAAGCCGAAGGGCACCAAAGCACCAAGGCGTCTCATGGTCCACCGCGAACCGGCCACACATAGTACGTGTTAGTCTTATTGCTGTAGCTCGCCAGGCCGGAGTACATGTACAGGTTCCAGGCTTCGGGCGTGTTGGACGCGGAAGTAGTACTCGACCAGTACCGGCTAGCCTGGACGCCAGTGAACGGGTCTCCCTCCGACCACTTGCCTGTTCCCGCCGTGTTGGGCAATGCAGGGCTGTAAAGACCATAGTGGACCAGGCTCTCCATCTCTCTCACGTTCGGCAGCCGCCAGTCGCCAGCGCTGGAACCGTCCGAAAGCCCGCAGTAGCCGCTGGCCAATGAATTGGCCGCTGTAAGCGCATCGCTCCAACTGCGATCGTTCTGAAACGTGAAATCGACAGAGAAAAAAGCCGTACAATTGGCATTCTTTAGCCAGACCAGCCCGGTCAGGGTGTCGGTCACAATCCCTGTCGTGCTCGTGATAAAGCGCGGGTTCGGCCAGGCTACGCCCATCTCCAGGTCGCCGTCGTCGCCGGTAGCGTATGAAGTGGTCTCGCCAGTCTTGGGTACAGCCGCACTGTATGTGCTGCCTCCGGCAAGCGTACCATCCACGCCAAAGATGCTCACACCGCTCCTGATATTGCCCGCCACCAAATCCGCGTCCCCCTCGACGTAGCCGGAACCGTTATGGTAGCCGGCGGCTATCGCCTGGTTGCCCGTCGTCGGCGCTATCACCACCGCGCCATTGTCCGCCATCGTGCCCGTCATCACCCCCCATCCTCCGCTGGTCAGCCCCCAGGCTGTCTTGCCCACCAGCACCTGCGCCTGGGTGGCGCCATTCGTGTCGTCCACTGACGGCGCAAGGGACATGATTTCATCTAGCGTGTGCATTGTGCCGGTGGGCGGTCCACTGCTTGGCTCTGTGAACACGCTTTGCATCCCCGCTGCGCCCGTATCCAGCCGGTCGTAGATATCCTCCAGGGTGTAGGAGTTTGTCGTCTCCGGTGGCCCCGGCGGACTGTCCGGGTCCCCGGCTGATATCAGGCCCACCACGGCCGCCGTCGCCACCACCGCACTCAACACGATCAGTACGTATCTGCTGCGCATGCTTCGACCTCCTTGCTCCTCGTGATTTGGCTGCCAGCCTGACTGCTATGCCGTCACTGCGCCCCGTGCAATTCCAGGTGTGAGCACCATCTCTTTGCCAGAGTGTTCTTGCCAAACGAGGCAAGCTAATCTTCGAATCATGGGCGCGACCTGACTACGGCTGCGCCACAAGGCAGGCACTGCAACCTCGTAGCGGATCACGAGGCACCTTGGCAGGCGGTCTCTCGCCTCCCTTGCACGACGGTGCCTACGGAGTATACTTGTTCCTGCGTTGGCGGCCAACGGCTGGTGACTGTTGAGTGAATCGACAGACTATGTGCCAATGCGTCGCCGGTGGCTCTCGTGCTGCTGGGCCGCCGGCGTTGTTTTGCGTGGCGACGCGCCGGCCGAACGGAATGGGCACTTTGCTGCCGCCGCGCAATGGGGCAATCAGCTGGATCGTTCAGGGGGTGGCGCTCGTGTCCCGGTTCCGGTAATTGTCGCCGGCAATTGCCGCCCGGGTGTTTTTTGTGATGACATAGGAGACATCCAAAACCAGCAAATACGCCAATTCGCAAATCGGCCGGCTAGTGTGGCGGCCGCGCCGACGGGGACGCGGGTAGGGCGCGATTCGTGCGGCCGCGGCCGCACGCGTACGGTAACCCGGATTTCAGGTTGAACATCAGTACCATTGTAGCACATCTGTGCTATCGCCGTCAAGGGGGTAGAGCGCGGCGTTGTGCGCCGCGTTGCGCGGGGGCAAAGGGCACCCGACCGACCCTGCTGCCGAGGGCGGCGCGATCACTGAGCCATTGAACCAATGACGCGCCGGCCGCGGCGGCCGATTTCGAGCTCTATGCCGCCTGGCTGGGGCAGGAGAGGGGGGAGTCCTGGAAGGAGGAGCTAGCGCGCCGCCAGGCCTGGCCGGAGCCGCTTCGGGCGGGGGAGAACCCCTTCACTCCGGATGTTCTTGCTGAGCTGCGCCTGGCCGGAGGGTAGCAAACCGAGCCGCGATCGCAGAGACCCGCCCATTCCCCTCGCCCATCTTTGTCACCCGCTCAAGGTCCGCCCGCGCTTTGCGCTCCAGTTCCTAAAGTCGACGGCGACGCTGGGCAGCTACTTGAGGGTTCATGCCTCGCCAACGTTCGACAGTCGCTCTGCTAGTGCGGGTCGCACTTG
>JAUVHW010000313.1 GCA_030593075.1 Ardenticatenales bacterium | reverse complement strand
GGTGACCGTGCGCGGGTAGGCATTCTCGGCCTCTGCCCGGCCGCTCTCCAGTTGCCGCACCGCCAGCAGCAAGCCCTGCAGGATATCCAGCGGCTCAAAGCCGGTGACCACGATGGGGACCCCGTGCCTCGCTGCCAGAGGGTGGTACTCCCAGTAGCCCATCACCGCGCAGACGTGCCCGGCGGCCAGCAGGGCCTGGACCCGGTTGGCCGGCGAACTCAGCAGCGTGTCCACGGCCGGCGGGACTCTCACGTGGGAGACCAGGATGGAAAAGTTGGCCAGGCCCATCCGCCGCGCCTGCAGAATGGCCATCGCGTTGCCGGGGGCGGTGGTCTCAAAGCCAACCCCGAAAAAGACCACCTCCCGGTCCGGGTTCTGTCGGGCTATCTCGAGGGCGTCCAGAGGCGAGTAGAGGACCCGCACCTCTCCGCCCTCGGCCTTGACCTGAAAGAGGTCCTTCTCCGAGCCGGGGACCCGCAGCATGTCGCCGAACGAGCAAAAGATGACCTCCGGCCGGCCGGCAATAGCCAGCGCCTGGTCGATCAGCTCCAGTGGGGTGACGCATACCGGGCAGCCGGGGCCGTGCACCAGTTCCAGCTCCGGCGGCAGCAACCGGTCGATCCCGTGCCGCATGATGCTGTGGGTCTGGCCTCCGCAAATCTCCATCACCACCCAGGGGCGGGTGACGGCCGTCCGTATCTGGTCCAGCGCGGCGCTGACCGCGCTCTGGTCTCGGTACTCGTCAACGAATTTCATAGCCCGCGCCGCCGGCCGCGCGAAAGGCGCTCGCCTCGTCCCGCAGCCAGCTCAGCCAGGCCTCCAGCCCCTCCCCGGTCTTGCACGAGAGGGGAAAGAAAGCCAGCCCGGGGTTGAGTATCTCTACGCCGCGCCGAAAGTAGTCGATGTCGAAATCAAAGGCGTCCAACACGTCCATCTTGTTCAGCAGCATCGAGTCGACGCCCTGGTACATGCCGGGGTATTTGTAGGGCTTGTCGTCGCCTTCCGGCACGCTGGCGACCAGCACGTTTCGGTGAACCCCCAGTCGAAAACCGGAGGGGCAGATGAGGTTGCCCACGTTCTCCACCAGCAGCAGGTCCAGCTCCGCCAGCGGCAGCTGGGGCAGCGCGCCCCGCAGCATGACCGCGTCCAGGTGGCAGGCGCCTCCGGTGTTGATCTGCACGGCCGGCACCCCCAGCGCGGCGATCCTGTCCGCGTCGATGCTGGTAGCCAGGTCGCCATCCACTCCCGCAATGCGGAACTCGTCTCTCAGCGCCTCCACCGTCGCCATGATGAGGCTGGTCTTGCCCGCGCCTGGCGACGCCATGAGATTGACCGCCAGCACCCCGGCCGCGTCAAGCTCCGACCGGTTCTCCAGCGCCATCTGGTCATTGGCGCTCAGAATCCGCTCAACTACTGCTACCGTCCTGCTCACCGCACTTCCCTTCCCTCACTCAGACTTCCACCATCCCATTTGCCGATTTGTGATTTGCTGATTTGTCGATTTGCCGATCTGCTGATTCGGTGGCCCAATCTGCCATTTTCCCAATTTCCCGGCTTTTTGCTGATTTGTGATTTGCTTACTCCACCTCAATACTCTCCAACCTAAACTCTCTACCCGCTACCAGTTGGATACTCTGGCCGCCGCACTGGGGACACTCGAACACCCGGCCGTCGGGCTCGAAATCGCTCTCACACTCGTTGCAGCGGAAACGAGTCCTGATCCGCTCAAAGTGGAGCGTGGCTCCCTCGGCGATGGTGCCCTGGCTGACGATGTCCCAGTAGAAACTGACCGAATCGTCGACCACGCTGGAGAGGTCGCCGACGACCAGGTTGAGCCGCGTGATGCGGCCGGCGCCGTCGGCGTGGCGCAGTGCGATCTCCAGAACGCTCTGAGTGATGGCTAGTTCGTGCACCCGGCATTTCCCTTTTTGGCAGGCAGCTATCGCGCCATTTTACCGGAACTGGGCGAATGTGGCGAACCGGGACTGCGGGCGGCCCCGGTTGCATCTGAGCGAGGGGCGCGGGCTGTTTGGCCGACCTGGGGCCTGGAAGCCCCCACGATTGCCGCCGGGAAGCCCGGCCGAGAAGCGGTCTGGCTTGTAGGACCCACCACGGGGATGATCCTGCGCTCCGCAGTCCGGTCAGCTAACATCCTCTGAAGCGGTAGACACAGAGAGCCAAAGCGCCGACCAGCAGACAGCCACCTCAACCCCAAATCGGGCAGTCTGCTGTCCTCCCTGTGGCAAGGTCATGCAACGGCGCCAGATCATCTGGCCAAAACGACACTGGTCACCTTGAGCAGTGCTCGTGGGGGCATAATGGTTTTCCCTTCCTTGGGCGTCGTTGATGGCTCGCTACGTCCTTGGCTCTGCCTGCCTGGTGGCGGAAAAACACCTCATCAGGCCTCTCCTCCGAGTGATGCTGGCACAACCCAGTCCTCCATGCGGGGGGGGGGAAGTGCATTGGTCACTTGGCAGATGTTGTTCTCCCGGGGTAAAATCCTCTCCACTAGCCCAATGTGACGCGTCGGTTCCGACCAGGCGTATTTCCTCAAATTCCAAATAGAGTGGCGCCGCGTGGCGCTCGGCCTAGTTCAACTGAGGATTATGTGGCGGCTTCGCACCACATGAATCCTTAACGCTAGACCTTTCCCATTTCGTCTGGTTGGCAGTGTTTCCCGAGGAACTGTGCTTGACAAATGTCAAAGAGTGATGTATCCTCTTTGTAGATACTATCAACGAGGGGAGAAATGGAAACTCGGGTGAAGAAATGGGGGAATAGCTTGGCACTGCGGATTCCCAAGCTTCTTGCTGTTGAAATAGGGCTGGAGGATGATTCTCCAGTTAACCTGTTGCTGGTGGATGGAAAGTTGGTAATCACACCAGCAGTCAGATCAGAGTTAAGGCTTGAGGCTCTGTTGGCCCAGGTGACAGAGGGGAACTTGCATAGAGAAATTGATACGGGTCCGGCAGTAGCGGGTGAAGTGTGGTAGGGGAGGGAGGATATGTTCCTGAACGGGGGGATGTTGTTTGGATCATGCTGAACCCCCAAGCGGGACACGAGCAAGCGGGGCGACGACCAGCGGTGGTTTTGTCGCCCCGGGTGTATAATGGGAAGGTGGGGCTGGCAATTCTGTGTCCAATTACGAGTCGGGTCAAGGGGTATCCTTTTGAGGTTGAGGTACCAGAAGGGTTGCCAGTTAGAGGGGTTGTATTATCTGACCAGGTAAAGAGTTTGGATTGGCGGGCAAGGGATGCGGAGTTGATGTGCGCATTACCATTAGAGGCGATAGAAGAGGTCTTGCAGAAACTGGGTACATTATTGGCAGGATAGGTATCTTCTTTGGAAGAGAGGATGTCAATAGGCGTCGGTGAATGACCTCTTTGCGCTGGTACTGGCGAGGGACGCGGGAGCGACCCTGCTCACAGGGGACCAAGGGAGAGCCGAGCTTGTCAGCGAGAGCGAAGGCCGCCTGTCTTGTGACAGGTTGGAAGGTGTGAAGAGCCCGGAAGTGCGGCACCGAAGAACTCTCCGGCGTAGGGGGAGCGGGATGCGGTGAAAGCAGACCATGGAACAGGAGAGATCTCATCCGGCCGGTGGTCCACATCCACCGTAACCTGTGGCACAAGCCGGAGAGGTGAAATCTAGAGGGATGCTGGATGAAAAGTCGGAGTAGGCCGTAGCAGGCTACGGCTCGCTCACCTATTGCGGCCGCATGTTGCGGCCGCGAGGAGCGGTCACGTAGGCCCGGCTCGCAGCCCGACGTGGTCTTGAGACGAATAGCCTTGCGAAGGTTCC
>JAUVHW010000006.1 GCA_030593075.1 Ardenticatenales bacterium | reverse complement strand
GCGTCCACGTCGGCCACGTCAAAGTAGTACCTGCAGTGCTCGATCTCGGACTGGAGCAGCACGTCGCCGTAGGTGATTCCCACTCCCCAGTCCAGGTCCCACACGCTCTCCTTGCGCTGCAGCGCGATGAGGATGCGCTCCAACCCGTAGGTGAGTTCGACGGCCACCGGGTCCAGGTCGTGGCCGCCGGCCTGCTGAAAGTAGGTGAACTGGGAGATCTCCTCCCCATCGAGCCAGACCTCCCAGCCGAGGCCCCAGGCGCCCAATGCCGGGCTCTCCCAATTGTCTTCCACAAAGCGGATGTCGTGCTTCTGCCGCTCGACCCCGATGGCCTCCAGGCTCTGCAAGTAGAGTTCTTGCGGGTTGCCAGGGTCCGGCTGCAGGATGACCTGCAGCTGATAGTGGACCTGCATCCTATATGGGTTGTCGCCAAACCGGCCGTCGGCCGGCCGGACGCTGGGCTCTATGTAGGCCACATTCCAGGGTTCCGGGCCCAGCACGCGAAGCACGGTGCCGGGGTTCATGGTGCCGGCTCCGACCTGCACGTTGTGAGGCTGCCAGATCAGGCAACCCCAGTCGGCCCAGAAGTCGAGCAGTTTCAGGATCATCTGCTGGAATGAAAGTGGCTTGGTCATCTACTGTCGGTCCTTCCGCGCTCGTTTACGCACTGTTGGGCCCCAGGTGCAGCGTGAGTGGCTCGCTGGCTAGCTCCGGGAGGGGGAGTCCTTCTCGCGCCCCGGCCGCCTCGCGGCGCAGCCGTTTCAGGAAACCAGCGGACTGGAGGCGACGCTCCAGGAGGTGCTGGATGTAGTGATGCACGAGAGTCTCGACTTGGTCGTGCAGCGGCCTGCGCACGCGCAGGGTCCTTACGGCGCTATACGGCCGGGTTTGGAGATAGCGGAGCAGCTTTAGCGCGCTGAGCGAGAGGGGCTTGGCGCTGGCGTCAAATCGCTCGCAGGAAGGGCAGAGCACTCCACCCAGTTCAGCACTAAAGGACTGATCCACCGGCTCCAGGGTCTCCCGGCAGTGGATGCACTGAAACAGCTCAGGCTGGAATCCAACCAGCCCCAGCAGCCGTAGCTCGTAGAAACGAGCCGTAAGCAATAGATCTCTAGATTCTGCCAGCCAGCCCAGCGAGTCGGCCAGCAGCTTGAATAGCGACGGTTGAGGATCGTTCTCGGCCGTGAAGCGGTCAACCAACTCTACTGCGTGTTCAGCGTAGGTGACGAGTACGAGATCCTCCCGCAGCGGTCGGTACGCTTCGATCAGCTCCGCCTGGGTGATCAGGTCTAGGTTCCTTCCGCGGGCGAACAGCAGGTTGGTCCGCATGAAAGGCTCGACGTGCCCTGCCTTGCGGCTCTGCGGCTTGCGCGCTCCCTTGGCCACTGCCCGAATCTTGCCATGATTCGGCGTCAGCAGAGTGAGCAGGCGGTCTGCCTCGCCGAGGTTCTGCCGGCGCAGCACTATCGCCTCTGATCTATACAACCGCTCCCTGGTCATGGTCTTCTAGGCGTCCGAACTCGTCCGGCAGGTCGCGGCCCGAACGAGAGAGTTATTATACCACCAAAACAGAGTGGCCTGGAGTCGACGGCCGGAGTCGTCGGCGCGCCTGCGATTGCCCGTTGGGCCGGATTGTGCCATAATTCGCCTTCGGCAGCGGCCGAGCCGCAATTTACCCCGAGCCAGAAGGAAGTGCAATGGAGAACGACAAATCATATCGGCGGGTAATCAATGCCTGGTGCATGTATGACTGGGCGAACTCGGCTTTCTACACCACGATCATGGCGGCGATGTTTCCGCCCTTTTATCGGTCGCTGGTGATTGCTGCCGGCCGGGGCGAATCGAATGCCACGGCCTTCTGGGCCTATACCACCTCGGTGTCACTGCTTGTGGTAGCGCTCGTGGCTCCTATGCTGGGAGCTATCTCTGATCACACCGGCGGCAAGAAGCGCTACGTTGCCTTTTTCGCTGGTATAGGTGTCGTGGGGACCGGTCTGTTTGTGTTTCTGGGCGACGACACCTATATTCTCGGCTCGATCCTTTTCATTGTCGGCAATGTGGGTGCGGCCGGAGCTAACATCTTTTACGAATCGCTCCTGCCCCACATTGCCAAAAAGGATGACATAGACCAGATCTCGACTCGAGGCTACGCGCTGGGCTACGTTGGGGGCGGAATACTGCTGATCGTCAACGTACTGTGGTACATGAAACCCGAGCTGTTCTTCATGCCAGGTGTAGGATTCGCCTTGCGTGCTTCGTTCTTTAGCGTGGCGGTCTGGTGGGCTGTTTTCACCATCCCGCTGATGCGCCACGTGCCCGAACCTCCGGTGGTGCGCACCGCTGACGAGGGCGTCAACGCGCTGCGGGCTGGCTTTGGGCGTCTGGGCCACACTCTCACACAGATCAAGCAATACAAGCAGCTGCTGGTCTTCCTGGTCGCGTTTTGGATCTACAACGATGGCATCGGCACCATCATCAAGATGGCAACCGCCTACGGTGACGAGATTGGCATCGGCATGACTGACATGATCACCGCTCTCGTGATCACACAGTTTGCGGGGATTCCCTTCTCCTTTGCCTTTGGCTGGCTGGCGCGACGCATAGGGACCAAGCGCTCCATTCTGCTGGGGCTGGGCGTCTATAGTCTCATCTCGGTTGCCGGCTACTTTATGCGGACCGCGACCCACTTTTACATTCTGGCCTTCCTGGTGGCGACGGTGCAGGGTGGCACCCAGGCGCTCAGCCGGTCACTGTACGGCGCGATGGTTCCCAAGAGCCAATCCGCCGAGTTCTTTGGCTTCTTCAGCACCAGCTCCAAGTTTGCCGGGATTTTCGGTCCGCTGGTGTTCGGCGTGGTCAGCCAGTTGGCTGGCGGCAGCCGCCTGAGCATAGTCTCATTGATCATCTTCTTTGTGGTGGGTGCCCTGTTGCTGACGCGCGTGGACGAGGAGGAGGGCAAGCGCGTGGCGCAGATGGAAGATGCCGCCCTATTGAGCGCGGCACAGCACCCAGAGCCGGCCGGTTCGTAGGGCAATCGTCAGACACAGACCAACTCGACCAGTTGACAACCGGGGCAGAGATACAGTATACTGACCTTACCTGGTCTCTGAGAAGATGCGCCGCACAGCACCAGCGACAGACGAGGATCGGAACACGCGGGTATTTGCCTGCGTGTTTTGCTTTTCGGCGAGCACTGTGAAGCGATAGGGTTGGGAGAGGAGCTACGTATGGATTATGGGATGATCGGGAAGATCGAGAAGGCAAAGCGATACGCGGAGCAGAGGGAGCGCATACACTTTGATCAGTTCACCGTGACTTTCAACGGGGATAACAATCCGCACAAGGTCACATTCTCGGATAACGGCTGGCATTGCGATTGTGGCTTCTTTGCCAGTCGGGGCGTCTGCAGCCACACCATGGCGATGGAGCGGATACTGGAACCGATGCTGCCGTTGGCAGCAAGCGTCCCCGAGGCTGCCTAGCTCGACTGCGTGGAGGTCTGCCCGACGGCAAGATGCCAGCCTACCTGCCTGAGACGACGATTCAGGAGGCGACGCGAGCGGAGAGCACATTGCTCTCCGCTCGTTTGCATTATGGCCGCTGGCACGCTGGGTGAAGGGGGGCCATCGCCCTACAGTTCGCGAGGCACGTGGCACGAGCAGTCTCACCAGCTGGTTTCGACGCTTGCCAGAATCCCGGCCTATAATGGCCGCACGGCAGCAAGCGGCCTTGACCGCTGCCCCAGATCCCTGGAGGAACACTTTTGCCAGGTTGTTCGGCCGACCGCAGCCGCGTCTCCGCGCCTGAGCGCGCGCCGGCTCCCCACTAGGACCTGCTAGTCTGACGTCTGGTTAGGGCTCCAGATGACTCGTGTCATTCAGCAGCGTCAGTTTGGGCTGTCCAGAGCTAAACTCGACGATGCTCAGCCCGGTGTTTCCCCCCGCTGAGAGACGGCGTTGATAGCCTAGGTCCAGTCCGATCAGATGGCAGATGAGGGCCTTCAAGGTTCCGCCGTGGCTGACAACGAGGACAGTCCGGCCCTGGTGAATCTGTGCCAGGCGCTGGAATTCGGCCGCAGCACGGGCACGGAGCGCCCCCAGTGTCTCCCCGCCTCCACGGGCGACGTCTTCGCCCCTATCCAGCGCCGCCAGCTCCTCCGGGAAGCGCGTCTCGATTTCGCTGTGGCTGAGCCCTGCCCATTCCCCTAGGTCGATCTCGCGCCAGGCGGCCGAGAGTCGCAGAGGGAGCCCCAGTGCAGTCGCCAGGATGGCGGCCGTTTCCGATGCCCGCGCGAGATCGCTGCTGTGCAGCGCCTCTATGTTATGGTTGCGGAGCCGGCCGGCGAGAGCCTGTGCCTGCCTCCGGCCATTGTCGTTCAGCGGCACATCGGTCTGTCCCTGAGCCCGTTGCTCACGGTTCCATTCTGTCTCGCCGTGTCGCACCAGCAAGAGGCGCTTGGGACAAGCTGCCACGGTTCTCCGTGCTAGCGCCGGCTGCGCAATACGCGCCCTATCTGGCCTTTGGGGCGGTTGGGATCGAGACGGGCGACTGGAGGCCGGCCCGCCCCCTCAGCCGCCATCAACTCATAGTGGGCAAACAGATAGCTGCGCCGTCGAAGGAAACCCTCCCACTCAGTGTCGGGGTTGTCCTTTTTGAACGCGTCCCAGGCCTCCAGGATGAATGGCTTGAGATCGACTGCCTCCTGGGCGGGGAGGTAGCCAGCAGAACCGCTGATGCGATTCCGACCCCTGAAGGGCAGCAGGCGGGCAATCAGGACGTCTCCTATCTCTGCCCGACCAGGACCGCCTGACTGGGGGACAAGGTGCTCACTACCGTCAAAGATGCTCTCCAGGTGCAGGGTCTGCTTCCCTTCGCCCGAGGCATCAGCGAGGGTGTAGGCACAGGCAGGTCCGGCCGCCAGCCAGCCGTCGAGTAGCACCCCTTCCTTCTCGTCCATCAGTTCCCCCTTTTCGCTGTGGTACACCTCAATCAGACGTGGCCGGTCGGCCGGGGAAAAGTCGCAAGTGAACCAGTCAAAGAAACGCAGCGTCTCCGGCTCGCTCATCTCGTGGGCCGTTTCGATGGTATAGAGATCGTTGAAGAACAGGGCCACCCCGGCCCCAAATGACACGGCAAAACGCTCCTCCCTGGCAAACGCGATCAGATCGCGCCGCAAGAAGCGAGCCGCGGTCTCCCAGGCTCGTTCCTCTTTGGCCTCAGCCTGCTCGATCTTCAAGTGGCATTGTTTGTACTTTTTTCCGCTACCGCAGTAGCACGGGTCATTTCTGCGGATCTCTTCCTTCATCGCTGCCTCTCGCGTATCTGGGGGGCTGAAACCGGCCTCGGATTAGGTCGCCAATTGTATTCCAGTGGTGAGAGATGGCAAGTGCCCTGACCAGCGCCGGCTTTGTATCGGCCGGGCCCCCAGAAGCCTGGCCGAGAAGTGGTGTCACGCGGTGGACTGCCGTGACCGCTGCCCACAGATCCCTGCGTCTAGGCTTCTTGAAGGCCTGGCCGGTCCACCACAGGAGCATTTGGTTCGCTGACAGGCACCGGCTCCCCACCAGGAGCCGGCGGGCTGGGTTTCCGGCCAGGCCCCTCTTACCACGCCGCCCTTGAGCGACAGTGCGGCAGCCCAGGAGAGGTCATGGTTTGAACCGATTCCTGCGTCGAGACAACCGGCGCGATTTGCCACAATCGACGGGATGTGATATAGTCTTGTGGCACCCTACCGTGCCCGTGATGTTGCAACGAGTTTTGAGCCAACACCTAAACATATGGGGGCTCAAGTTCGTAGAGGGGCTGCGATAGCGCAAGCAAGGCAAAACCTCTCGACCGGCACCCACCTGCGAGAGCAGGTTCAAAACAGGCCAACACACGGCATGGTGGGGACCGTCAGCAGAAGACCCTCGAGAAATCGAGGGTCTTTTCCTGTTGAGACGCGCGGGATCCGCTCCCGAGGAGCTGGTCCGAGGGTCGCGGCCGCTCCGGCGACCCTGGTCGGGCGTACGACTTTGGGAGGCGGGCCTGCCCCCTCATGGGCACCGCACACCTTTGCCTTGACAGGCGGCCGGTATCTGTGATATTCTCCGGAACGCCCAGCAACGAGGTGCAGGCGACACAGCGTATGCAGCGCGAGCGTGTAGCAGACGACATTTACGTTTTCACCAGTGACCGGTATGCCGGGGTGACGGCCGGTGTTGTATACACACCGGAGGGGGCCATTCTCATCGATGCGCTACCCTACCCGCAGGAGACCTGGGAGATCAAGGCCTTCCTGGAGACACGCCTACATGTCCCGGTCAGATACGTGGTCAACACGCACCACCACGCCGACCACACCTACGGTACCTGTCTCTTTCCGGATGCAGTGGTGGTGGGACATGCTCTCTGCCGGCAGCTGCTGGACACGGTGGGGCGAACCGGGCTGGAAGAAGAGCAGTCCCAGCTGCCGGAGCTGGCGGGTCTGTTTGTAGTACTCCCTGAGCTCATCTTTGAGCACGGCCGGCTGAACCTTCATCTTGGGAACAAGACCGTCCAGTTGATGCACTCGCCAGGGCACAGCAGTGACTCCATAACGGCTCTGGTGCCGGAGGATCGTGTTCTGTTTGCGGCCGATACGATGATGCCTGTACCAACCTTGCTGGACGGCGATCTTGCGGAGCTGATCAACTCCCTGAGAGCCATTGCCGACCTGCCGGCGGACAATGTGGTTCAGGGGCACGGCGAGGTCATCCTGCGCGGGGAGATCCAGTCCGTTGTCGAGAGCGACATTCGCTATCTGCAGACCATACAGGAGCGAGTCGCCCACGTCGTGGAGCAACGAGGGGGACTGGAGGAATTGCGCCGGATTGACATCGAGAGCTGTGGCAAATCCCGCATCCCCCTGAATGGTCTGGTGACCGACTTGCACGCAGCGAATCTGCAAAAGCTGTACGATCGCATGATGAGCGGCTGAACCCGGCCGTGAGTAGTTGCATGTTTGGCGTCTCCATGGTATAATGCGGTTAGTTCGGTCTCGGATACTGTGTGTTCGGAAAAGTGGGCGACCCCCACTTTTCTGCTTATGTGGGCCTCTAGGCCGGTGTTCAGAGGCGATGGTCGGATGAAAAGCGAATTCTTGCTGGCTTTTAATGAAATCTGCGAGTCACGCGCCCTATCCAAGGACGTCGTGCTGGAGGCGATTGAGACGGCGCTAGCCTCTGCCTTTCGCCGGAATGTTGGAGTCAGTAACAATCAGGCTGTCATTGCCAAGGTTGATCCGGTTACTGGAACAGCGACCATCCTTGCGGAGAAGGAAGTGGTCGAGGAGGTCCAGGACCCGCGCACCGAGTTTCCCATTGCCGACGCTCGCAAGGTTAGTCAGGAGCCGGTGGCCATCGGCGACATGCTGATGGTTGACAGTACGCCGCACGACTTTGGCAGGATTGCGGCGCAGACCGCCAAGCAGGTTATCCTCCAACGCATTCGCGAGGCAGAGCGAGAGCAGCTCTACGATGATTTCTCCGGCCGCGAGGGCGAGATTATCATTGGCACCGTCCAGAGCGTGACTCCCCAGGCGGTCACTCTTGGCCTGGGCCGGACCGAAGCTCTGCTGCCACGCAACCAGCAGGTGCCACGTGAGCGTTACTACCCGCACGACAAGGTGCGGGCCTACGTGCTGGAGGTGCGGCGCGCCAGCCGGGGGCCACAGATCATCGTCTCACGCAGCCATCGGAACATGCTTCGCCGGATGCTGGAACTAGAGGTACCCGAGATCTTTAACGGTCTGGTGGATATCAAGAACATTGCCCGGGAGGCCGGTCAGCGATCCAAGGTCGCTGTGTGCGCCTTGCAGGATGGGGTTGATCCCGTTGGAGCTTGCGTGGGCATGCGTGGTGTGCGCATCCAGAGCATTGTACGGGAACTCAATGATGAGAAGATCGATATCATCGAGTGGAACTCGGATCCGCGGGTCTTTATCGCCAAGGCCTTGAGCCCGGCGCGGGTTTCTCAGGTCTATCTGCGGCCGGACGCGCTCAACGGCAAGACGGCGACCGTCATCGTCTCTGACGACCAGCTCTCGCTGGCTATCGGCCGCGAGGGGCAGAATGCCCGTTTGGCCGCCAAGTTGACCGGGTGGCGTATTGACATCAAGAGCCTGAGCGAAGCAGCCATTGATGCTCTGGCAAAGCGAGACGATCCGTTGGTGGCGGATGTCGTGGCCAAGGAGAGCAGTCTGCTGGAGCAGGCCGAGGTAGTATTGGCAAAGAAAGCGGCCGAGCGGCCGATAACGGCCGAGGATTTCCAGACTCTCAACCGCGTCATTGATCTGGTAGAGGGGCGGTTCGAAGAACTTGCTGAGGCCCGGCGAAAGGCTGAGGAAGAGGTTCGCAAGGCGGTTGATCGACTCTTCTGGCAGATGCCGCTGGAGCTAATCGAACTGGACGAAGAGCTGGCAGAGACGCTTGCTCAGCATGGATTTGGCACTGTGGGCGACCTAGTTGCTCTGCTTTCTTTCGACGCTGATGAGTTGCAGCGGCGCGCCGAGCTGGATGCTGGTGCCCTGGCCGAGGTGCAGGAGCGGGTAGCGTCGGCCGACCTGCCCCAGACGGCCGAGGAGTTGGCTGAACGCCTGGGCATCGAGGAGGAACCTGCCCTGCCAGAGCTCGAGCTCGAGGTCGAGGAGCCAGAGGCGGCTGAGGCGGCCGAGCTGGCGGAGGAGGGTGAGGACGCTGAACTGCTGGAGGCGGACCACCCGGAGCCGAGCACCGAGGAAGAAGAGGGCGAGATCCAGCTGGTCGCTCTGTATGAAGAGCCGCCGCCTGAGATCCAGATTCCATCTGCCGAGCCCGAGCCGGCAGCCGAACCTGAACCGGTGAGCGAGAAGCCACCAGACCGGGCGCGGGTCGTTGTCCCGGCGCGGCGCGAGGAGGAGGCCCCGGCCGCGACCAGAAAAGGGAAGAAGAAGCGACGACAGCTGGTACTAGACGAGGAGACGGGCGAGGTAGTCGTCAGGCGGAAGCGCAAGCGGGGCGGACCCGCAGACTGGGACGAGTTTCTGGAGTCATGAGCAAGCAGAAACCAAAGGGGCGGCGCAAACACGTTCCCCTGAGAACGTGTGTCGCCTGCGGAGTCGCCCGGCCTAAGCGCTCGTTGTTGCGTCTAGTGCGCGTGCAGGGTTCTGTTGTTACGCCGCCTGTCCAGGCAGGCCGACTGGAGCCGCCGGCTCCCGAGCAGGAGCGTGGAGACGGGCGGGCGGGTGCGTCCTTGCCGGCTCACAAGATCGTGGTCGACCCCAGTGGGAAACAGGCTGGGCGGGGCGCCTATCTATGTCGCGACTCTGCCTGCTGGAAGAAAGCGCTATCCTCGAACAGAGTCCTGTCCCGCGCCCTGCGGACGTCAGTTTCTGAGGATGACAGGGCAGCTCTGCTGGCTTTTCTTGAACGAGAGCTGGCAGAGCCTGGCGGGGTTTCCGAGGGCTGAGCGCGCAGAGCCCAGGAGGATAGCATGGCAGACAAGAAACAGATCGAGATCCCAAGTTTCCTTACTGTCCGCGAGCTAGCCGAGCTCTTGGAGGCGAGCCCCATTGACGTCATCAAGGAGTTGATGAGCAATGGCATCATCGCCAACATCAACCAGCAGATCGATTTTGAGACGGCCGCCATCGTGGCGGGGGAGATGGGGTTTGAGGGTGTCTTCCTTGCTGCTGAGGCTGTGGAAGAGGAGGAGGCACAGGAGCTTCCCGAATGGCGGCAGATAATCCAGCAGGAGCAGGAGGAGAACCTGGTCCGCCGCGCCCCCGTCGTCACCATGCTGGGCCATGTGGATCACGGCAAGACGTCGCTCCTGGATGTCATCCGGCATACTGAGGTGCAGCCAGGTGAGGCCGGCGGGATCACTCAGCATATGGGCGCATACCAGATTGTGCATGAAGGGCAAGAGGTAACCTTCCTGGACACGCCGGGCCACGAGGCGTTCACAGCCATGCGAGCCCGCGGCGCCCGCGCCACAGACGTCGCAGTTCTGGTAGTGGCGGCCGACGACGGTGTGATGCCTCAGACCCGCGAAGCGCTGGACCATGCCAGAGCGGCGGGCGTTCCTGTTGTCGTAGCCCTCAACAAGATGGACAGGGACACCGCGAACCCTGAACTGGTGAAGCAGCAGTTGTCCGACATTGACTTGACGCCCGACGAATGGGGGGGCAACACCATGGTCATCCCTGCCTCAGCAAAGACAGAGGAGGGACTGGACGACCTGTTGGAGGCCATTCTGTTGGTGGCAGAGGATACTGACATCCGTGCCAATCCTCAGGGAAGGACCTTTGGCACCGTGATCGAGGGGAGACTTGAGCGCACCAAAGGAGTGGTCTCTACTCTGCTGGTGCAGAATGGGACACTGCGCGTTGGGCAGGCTGTGGTCTCCGGCACGGTCTGCGGGAAGATCCGAGCCATGTCCGACTATCGTGGAACGCGCATCGAGCAGGCCGGCCCTTCGGTCCCGGTGCAGGTCATGGGGCTCAGCGGTGTGCCGACCGCTGGCGACCTTTTTGAGGTGGTTCCCGACGATAAGCAGGGCAGGGCGATCGTGGAGCAACGTCAGCGGGACATAGAGCAGGCGGCTGGACCTCGAAAGGGGTACAGTCTGGATGACATCTTTGCCCGTTTTGAGGCTGGCGAGGCCAAATCGCTCAACCTGATCGTCAAAGCCGATGTCCAGGGATCGTTGGAGCCTATTGTCAGTTCGCTTGAGAACCTATCCTACGATGAACTAAAAGTCAACATCCTGCGGGCTGACACCGGGAACATCACCGATTCTGACGTCATGCTCGCCTCCGCTTCCGATGCGGTTGTCATTGGCTTCTGTGTTGAGCCCGACGGGGCCGCCCGCAAGACCGCCGAAGTGAGCGGCGTCAGCATCCACACCTATGACATCATCTACAAGCTCATAGAGGATGTGGACAAGGCGCTCAAGGGGATGTTGGAACCCGAATACGCAGACGTCGTCATTGGCAAGGCCGAGGTGCGCGCTATCTTCCGGGTCCGGCGGGCAGGCCCGGTCGCCGGCTGCTACGTCCAAGAGGGCGAGGCGCGCCGCAATGCGCAGGCTCGGCTCTTGCGGGGTGACAACGTCGTCTCTGATGGCCCGGTTGGATCTCTCAAGCGATTCAAAGAGGACGTCCTCGAGGTGAGGGAAGGCTTCGAGTGCGGCGTTGGATTGGAGGGGGTGGAGGACTATCAAGAGGGAGACATCATCGAGTTCTACGTCGTAGAGCGCGTGAACTAGCCCGGAGTCCATGCCGACCATACGCCAGAGGCGAGTTGCCGACCGCATTCGTTCCGAGCTGAGCGATCTGTTCCTTCGTGATGCCAAGGACCCACGGCTTGCGCTCGTAACTGTTACCGACGTCACGATTGACCGGGAACTGGCCTATGCGGAGGTGTACGTTAACGCGCTGGGGGCTGAGGAGCGCCGGCCGGAGGTGATGGCGGCCCTGGATCACGCCAAGGGCTACCTGCGTAGCGAGATTGGCGCACGAGTTCGCCTGCGCCGTACTCCCGAACTGCGTTTCTACTGGGACCCCTCCCTGGAGCGCGGAGAGCGAATCGGTCGTCTGCTCGACTCGTTGGGCGGGGGGGAGGAGGGGGGCGATGTATGATGCTGATCGTCAGGAGGCGCTGCGCCTCATCTCCGATGCCAAGGCAATCCTGGGGGTTACCCACGTAGCGCCGGACGGAGACGCCATCGGTTCCCTACTGGGGCTGGGACTGCTGCTGCGCCAGCTCGGGAAGAGCAAGGTAACTCTGGCCTGCGACGATGGCGTTCCGGAGAAATACCGCTTCCTTCCTGGAGCGGCCGATGTGGTCAGGTCCACCCGCGGGCGGTTTGACCTGATCTTGGCACTCGATTGCAGCGACGAGCGCCGCTGTGGGCGAGTGTTTCGGGCAGCTAGCACCGGCCGCGCCCCGGTCATCAACATCGACCATCACGTCACGAACACCGAGTATGGTGAGGTGAACATCGTCTTGCCGGATACCGTGGCCACTACCGAGTCTCTCTTTCGCCTGATGAGGGCCTGGGGACTCGAGCTGGACCCCGACCTCGCGTCGTGTTTGCTGACGGGCCTGGTCACCGATACGCTCTGCTTTCGCACCGCCAACGTGACGCCCGAGGTGATGCGAGTGGCAGCGGAGCTGATGAAGGGAGGTGCAGACCTCTCGGACATCACGGCCCGAACTGTGAACCGCAGACCCTATGACTCAATTCGCTTCTGGGGTGCGCTGCTGGAGACGGTGCAGCTGGATGACCGGGTGGTCTCGGTTCACTCCTCGGCCGCCAGCCGGCGTGGATCCGGTTACCCTGCCAATGGTGATGCTAGCGTCGTGAGTTTGCTGATCACCGCCCAGGAAGCAGACATAGCAGTCAGCTTTGTGGAGACGGATGAGGGGAAGGTTGAGGTCAGTTTCCGAGCCAAGCCCGGCTTTGACGTCAGCGGAATTGCGCTAGACCTGGGTGGGGGAGGCCACCGGGTCGCCTCCGGCTGCACTGTTGAGGACCCGCTGGACCCGACAAGGAACCGGGTCATGGAGATGGTCAAGAGAGCGCGGCGCGAGCAGCTGGCAAGACAGTGATTGCCGGGATTCTCAATATCAACAAGCCTGCGGGGGTTACGTCACACGACGTCGTGAACGCCGCGCGGCGCGCCACGGGAACCCGCAAGGTTGGCCACGCTGGCTCGCTGGACCCTATGGCAACCGGCGTGCTAGTGATCTGTGTGGGACGTGCTACCCGCCTATCCGAGTATGTCTCGGCCTCGGACAAGAGCTACCGAGCTACCGTCCGCCTGGGCGTTGAAACTGACACCTATGATGCTGACGGCCAGGCGGTCCGGAGTGGTTCGGTGGCTGTCGGGCGCGATGAAGTTGAGGCGGCTCTCGAGAAGTTCAGGGGTCCCATCGCTCAGGTGCCGCCGATGTACTCTGCTGTCAAGAAGGCAGGGCAGCCACTCTACAAGCTGGCACGGCGCGGCATCATGGTGCAACGCGAACCTCGTTCGGCGTTCGTCTCCCACATTGCGCTGACAGAGTGGTGCCCACCTGACTTCTGTATGGAGGTCACCTGCTCGGCCGGGACCTACGTCCGCTCGCTAGCGCACGACCTAGGCCAGAAGCTGGGTTGCGGAGCCCACTTGACCCGCCTGACGCGGATCCGCTGCGGTCGCTTCGATCTGGAAGAATCTGTCCCACTGAATGAGCTGAGCGCGGACAACTGGCAATCCAGTCTGCTGCCGATGGAGGTGGCAGTGGCCGATTTCCCGCGGCTGACTCTGGATGCCCAGGCGGCAGAGCGGCTGATTCACGGACAGCCAGTTCCTCGCCGGCCGGAGCATCCCGTGGCTGACCTCGTTCGCGCGCAGACGACTGAGGGCGCCTTCTTCGCTCTGGTCAAACCCTCGAACGACGGCTCTGGGTGGCTGCCCCACAAGGTCTTTGCCTGAGCGTTAGCTCTGGATGGAACACCTCCGTTCCCTCTTTCCACTCGAGCCTGACCGCCCGACCAGCCTGACCATCGGTGCATTTGACGGTGTCCATCTCGGTCATCAGCGCGTAGTACGAGAGATGCTGGCGGTGCATCCGACTGTCCCTTGCACACCCAGATCGGAGGCTGCTGTGGCTGGCAGGGGTGCCGGCCCTGTCGCGGGTGCATCCTCTGCCGGCGTTGGCAGACTCGCTAGCACCGAAGCGTGGCGGACGGGCGCACTTACGTTCTTCCCTCTGCCTGGCAGTTTCTTGCGTGGCCCTCGTCCTGGCCACTATCTGACCACGCCAGATGAGCGGGCACGACTCCTCCGCGAGCTAGGCGTCGAGTTGGTAATCACGCTTCCGTTTGATGAGCGACTACGAGCCACCCGGGCAGCCGATTTCGTGGATCTGCTTGTTGACCGGCTTGACCTGAGGGAGATATGGGTCGGCCAGGGTTTCGCCCTCGGTTACCAGCGGGAAGGGGATGTGGCATTCCTGAGAGCACAGGGCGATGTCAAGGGGTTCGCGGTGCACACCGTGCAGACGTTGACCATCGATGGCGCGCCGGTGAGCAGCTCGCGCATTCGCCGATGCATCCAGGAGGGCAGTATCGAGGAGGCCAATCGCTGGCTCGGCCGCCCATTCCGGTTACCTGGCACGGTGGTGATGGGGGATGGGAGGGGCCGGCAGATCGGCTTTCCTACCGCCAATTTGCGGGTCTGGGAGAGTCATGCCCGCCCGGCGCGCGGTGTGTACGCCGCCCGGGCGTCAGTGAGGGGGTCGTCCTACCCGGCCGCCATTAACATCGGGTTCCGCCCGACGCTGACAGCGGGCGAGGAGATGGTGATCGAGGCGCACCTCGTTGGTTTCTCGGGTGATCTGGCCGGTCAGGAGCTGGCTCTAGAGTTCCTGGCGCGGATTCGGGACGAGAAGCGGTTTGACGGTGTCGAGGAGTTGGTAGACCAGGTGCATAGAGACGTGGCCACCGCGCGTCGCCTTGCCGGGCAGTAGAATCACCAGCCCTCTCGTCCTTTGAGCACGAATTGCTCGAAAGCCTCGGCCGTCCAGGGGAGTGCTGGACGGAAGAACTCCTGATAGATGGCAGCAGCGTAGGCGCGGATTTCGTGCTGCGCGTGGGCTCCCATCCGCAGGTCCAGAAAGTGCATCAGGTTGTGGGCGTCCGTCTTGGCAACCCAGGTGTAATACAGGGCAAAGCCGGGTAGGAAAACGCGGGCCAGCTCCCGCGCCACCCCTCTCTTGAGGGCAGCCTGGTAGAGCGCAAAAGAGCGATCATAGTGCTCTGCCAGGGCGGCTGTCAGTTCGGCCGCTTCGCTTTCTGGTAGCTCTCCCTCACTC
Source organism: Ardenticatenales bacterium (assembly GCA_030593075.1). Lineage (GTDB taxonomy): Bacteria > Chloroflexota > Anaerolineae > Promineifilales > UBA4811 > JAUVHW01. The sequence continues at coordinate 23,925 of JAUVHW010000006.1, read as the reverse complement.
ATCTGCTTGTGCGACTCTGCCTGCCTCCGCCAGGTGGAGGGCAAGTAAAAGTCGTCATCCTCGAACGGTGTGTAGCGGCCGCTTTGAGCGTTGTAGCTCCAGGTCCGGTGGCGTGACCACTGCCACCACACTAACACCGGCGCACGCACCCGGAACTTGAACTCGACCTGTTCAAAGGGAGTGGTGTGGCGATGGCGCAGCAGGTAAAAGAGCAGCTTCTTGTCGCGATCAGGGCCCTTGCTCTCTCCCAGATACGAGACTCGGGCAGCATTGACTATGGCCAGGTCGTCGCCCATCATGTCCTGGAGTTCGATCCACCCCCTGTCCAGCACGGGGACGCGTTTGCCCAATAGGCTTGTTCGATCGGTCATCTGTCTCTCCTGGAAGCCCGGTCGAAATGCCTCATTTGGCTATTGGTGCTCCGGGCCTCTCCCACGGATGCTCGGGGTCAGGCCTATGCCGGGCCTGGCGGCGGGATTGTAGCAGCGCGAGGGTTTTGTGCAAAGGGGCTCCGTGGTATAATCTCTCGCCTGTACGGTACGGAGAAAGCAATGCACATTGGGATCATGACTGGCGGTGGAGATGTCCCCGGGCTCAATGCGGCCGTGCGCGCGGTAACCCGGCGTGGACTCAGCTATGGCTACACCATCACTGGTATCCTCAACGGGTGGGCCGGCCTGGCCGAGAATGAGATGCGACCGGTAACGGACGAATCCGTCTCCGGCATCATGCACCTCGGGGGCACAATCCTGGGCACCTCCCGCGTCAATATCCTCAAGGACCAGGCCTTGGTCAAGGAGGTGCTCAAGAATGCCCGCTCCGCTGGGATTGACGTGCTGGTAGTCCTCGGTGGGACTGATACTCTCACTATTGCGGCCGGCGTCCACGAAGCAGGCCTGCCCATCGTGGCAATCCCCAAGACAATGGACAACAACGTGTGCGGGACCGACTATTGTATTGGCTTCGATACCGCCTGCACCGTCATAGCTGAAGCCCTGGACCGGCTGCATACTACGGCCAGTTCACACCACCGGGTGATTGTAGTCGAGGTGATGGGTCGGAACACCGGTTGGGCGGCCGCCATCGGTGGGTTGGCCGGGGGTGCTGACATTGTGATCATCCCCGAGCGGCCGATCTCGGCGGCGGATGTCTGCAGCCGGATTCACCATCGGTTCGAGGAGCGCGGCAAGGCGTTCTCCATCGTCATAGTTGCAGAGGGGGCAGGAATATCCGATCTACCAGACCCGGATCTTGGCGAGCCCGATGACTTTGGCAACCTGCGCCTGGACCGGCGCAACGTGGGCAAGCGACTCCAGCGGCAGATTGAGGCTTGCCTGGATGTAGAGTGTCGTTCTCTGGTGCTGGGGCACTTGCAGCGCGGTGGCTCGCCCACCGTCTTTGACCGGGTTCTGGCTACCCGGCTGGGGGTGGCGGCCGCGGACCTGGTTGAGCAGGGGTGGGTGGGCCACATGGTGGCTCTACAGGGCAACCGGATAGTGCCTGTACCTCTGCGGTCCGTGGCCGGCCAGGTCAAGCAGCTCGACCCCGAGTTCTGGGAGCTGGCGACGATCTTTTACTAGGGGGGCCCTGGAAGGCGGCCTTTAGCGCGAGGGAGGTGAGCCTTGACGCGGGACGAATGCTATTCCGTTGTTGAGCGCTGTTGAGCCAGCAGAGCCGCGCCGAGTACCCCGGCGTCGTCGCCCAGCTTGGCGGCCGCCAAGCGGATGGGCGCGCTATCCTTCGGCATCAGGTGCTGCAGAGCCACCTCGCGGATCGGAGCCAGGAACTCCTCGCCCATCGCCTCGGTCATCCCTCCGCCGTAGACCAGCATTTCGGGGTCCAGAAGGTTCACAATGGACGCAGCGTGCAGTCCTAGATACCACTGCGCTCTGCCAACCACCTCTCGCGTCAGTGGGCAGCCTCCCTTCCAGGCGCGAGCCAACACGCTGCTCGTCAATCGCTTCAATCTGGGTCCGGCTAGCTCTGGCAGCAGGCTCTCTCTCCCAGCAGCGATTCCGGCGCGCAGATCACGCTCCATTGCTGTGCGGCTGGCGACAGCTTCCAGGCAGCCCTGTCGGCCGCAGCCGCAGTAGGGACCGCCTGCTGCCACGACCATGTGCCCAATCTCGCCCGCGGCGTGGCGGGCTCCGCTGCGGAGCCGGCCGTCCAGTATGAGGCCCCCGCCGACGCCGGTGCCCACGAAGACGCCCACCATGTCCTTGGTCCCTCGGCCGGCCCCCAGCACGTGTTCGCTCAACGTGCCAAGGTTCACGTCGTTCTCTACATACACAGGGATGCCCAGAGCCTCGGAGATCTCTCGAGCCAGTGGGACGTCATGCCAACCTGGCAGGTTGGGTGCGCTAAGGAGGACACCGCTGCTTGGGTCCAGAGGGCCAGGAGCGCCAATGCCCACCGCGGCCACTTTGGCCATGGGGGTCTCGGCGTCCTCGGCGGCCTGTCGGACGGCAAGCGAGATGCGGGCCAGCACCTCGGCCGCCCCCAGGTGCGCCTTGGTCCGCTTTCTGGCTCGTCCGAGGATCTTGCCGGCCCGGCTCACCACGGCCGCCGAGATCTTTGTTCCCCCCAGGTCCACGCCGACAACCGGACTGCTGCTGGACTGGCCTGTTCCCATGCGCTTGCTCCTACCGGCGGGGCTACCGTGCCCTACTCGATCGCCGCAACTTTGAGCACCAGTTCGCCGCTCGGAGTAGCGACCCGGACCATGTCACCGACCTGCTTGCCCAGCAAGGCGGCCCCCACGGGCGACTCGTGGGAGATGAGACCGCTGCCGGGCGAAGCCTCCGTGGAACCCACGATTGCATAGGTCTCGGCAGGGTGTCCCTCTTCTACCACCGTAACTCGGTTGCCCACCCGCACCTTGTCGGTGGCGGAGTTGTTCTCGATGATCTTTGCCTGGTGTAGAATGGCCTCCAGGTCTCTGATCCGTCCCTCGTTGAACCCCTGGTCCTGCTTTGCGACCTCATAGTCGGCATTCTCAGTGATGTCGCCTTGCTGGATGGCAAAGGTCAATCGCTCGGCGATCTCCGTGCGCTTCACGGTTGATAGATGCTCAAGCTCCTGGCGCACCTGATTCAGGCCGTCAGGCGTAAGATAGTATACTCGATCTTGTGTTTCCATGTGCTGTAGATCACTAGTCGGTTGTACAGAGCCAATCGGTCTGGTGGATCGTCACTCCGACCTTTCGGATGGACGACGGAGGTCCCCGCAGCGGCGAGAGTCAGGATTCGGCAGAGAGCCGCTTGCCCTTCTGCGTCAAGCCCCTGTGCTGTTGTCCGTCTGCACCCAGTCCGCAGTCCTGCCTACCTGGTCCTGCGCGAGAACAAGTATCCGCCAACGGCAATTGCCATGCCCAGAGCCAGCAGTCCACCCGCCGCCACGGCGACGGTGCGCGGTTCCATGCCTGGCATGACTACCTGCCCGTCACCGTAGCTCTGAAAGAGCTGGCCCCACTTGGTTTCCAAGGCAGCTTCAACTCTCTTCCGGCCGACGAACGGGTACCAGTATACATTGTGGTAGAAATTGCTGGCAAAGTAAGACCACGGAACCAGTGGCGAGCGCAGGAGCAGCCCCTCGTATGGTTTGAGCGGCCCGTGGTAGATAGCTTTCTGGCCCTTGCTGGCAAAGGTGTCTGTCTGGACAAAGTTCCAGTCCGGCTCCTGGTCTATATCGTAGCCCAGTATCTCGATTTCCTTCGGGTCGCCCACTCCTAGGCCTCGCTCGTGGGCTAGCCGGATGAAGGGGAGAGACATTGGATCGAATCCCTGCAGCTTGGCAGAGATGGCATCAATCGCTACCTGGTCGGCCGAAGCAAGGATGATGTCCTTCTCGTGCCAGCGCATGGCTCGTGGGCCAGGGCCGTCGCCCGCAAAGGTGCCGTCCATGACGGCAAAGACACCGGTGTGTATGTCCTGCTGGATCTGCAGCAGGTCCACCACCGTCTCGTGGATAACGCCGTGCGTCCAGTGCCGCCTGTTGCCCAAGAGGCCGCCAAAGGCGTTCTTCATGGCCCCCGTAACGGTAGTAAAGACGTGAGTCTTGACGGTTGGAAACTGCACGACGTTGCGGCCAAAGAAGCAGCGCGGAATGTATACTCCATCCGGATATACCTTATCCAGCACCAGCAACGGTTTCTTGGGCTCGTAGAGCACCCATTCAAATTCGGGTTCGTACAGGTGCCAGCTAGGGCATCCGTATTTGTCGGTCACGTAGCGCTGCTTATTGTTGCGCTCGCCCACGTAAGCGTTCACAACCACAGTCTCGTTGTGAGCGGCAATCAGTTGCCTATACCCGTCGGCCTGCATCTGGCGGATGACGCCCTCCAGTTGCCAGGGCGTCGTGGAGCAGGCCGGATACCAGGTCTGCCATGAGATGTTGATCTTGAGCAGGGTCTCCCGGTCCTTGGGGAGGGCCTCCTCATAGCGGGCCAGCCTTAGCAGGCGGCCGTGATCCTCCAGCACCGTCTCTGGGGCGGTCTTGAGAACCGCTACTTGGCCTTTGCCAAAGTAATCTCGCATCGTCACTCCGTAGAAAAGTCAGAAGCCTCGCCAGGATTGCTCTCGGCGAGGCGACGTGGCCCAAGTATAGTCCAGTTCCTCCCAGCTGTCCAGCGCCTCACTATTGACCCATGAGAGGCGGGAGAACGGAAACGACCAGCATCAGCACCAGGACTACGGCGACGACGAGTAGGGCGACCCGCAGAAGTAACTGCTCTCGCCGGCGCTGCTGTGCGGAGCGGACAGCTATTCCCTCCAGGCGCTGGCGCTCCATCTCACTGTACTCCGCCATCCGCGCCTCGGACTGCGCTGCCTCGCTCTCCTTGATAGCAAACACTTCCTCTTGCTGGGCGTCAAGCCGCGCGCGCGTGTCCCGAACGCGCGACTGCGACATGATCTCCAGCAAATCCAGCGGACGGCCGCAGTGACTGCACCGCTCGAGACCTGCCCAGTTGTCCTCTCGGCAGTTGGGGCAGGCTCGCACGATGGCGGCCTTGCACCGAATACACGTTCGACGCGCTGCGAGGTGCAGAAACCCACACTCTGGACACAGCGACTGGAAAAGGTCCAGCACCCCGCCACAGTGATCGCATCGGGCTTCTTTTTCCCCCTGGGCGATCGGGGCCACAGCGCCACAGTTGGGGCATTCAATGTCCTTCAGCCGCATCACTTACTCCCATCTGTCTGTTCGGAGCGAGGTTTGAGCACGCAGTACACAAAGTTGTTCATCTCGATGGTGTCCACGGTCTCATAGTTCTGCCCGATGGCCTGGAGCACGGGGTCCGGGTAGAACTGCGCGCGGAAGATGACCACTCCGAATACCCGGTTCTCTATCATCTCGAGCAACTCGTCAACATCCAGCCTCCCGCCGCGGTGCAGGTTCAGGAGCTGGGTTGGGTTGGTAACCACATCGGCGTCCGCGTAGAAGGAGAATCCGGCCTCCTCGCTCAACGGCGGGCCGCCGGCGTCGCGCACGTAGGCGGCGATTCGCCTCCCGGCCTGTGCATCGGCGGATGTTGGCGGCCGGCCGAGCAGCGTGGGTCCGACAGCGTCCACGTAGGCCACTGGGCGAGCCTCCTGCGGGGCAGAGCAGGAGGTTTGGGGAGGGATCCAGACCTCGGTGGGCTGCCCTGCCAACTGAGCCACGGTGCGTCCTAGCGGGGAGCCGGTTGGCAAGTGGAAGACCAGCCGGGCCTGGAGCAGAAACAGGATCGGGATCAGGAGTCCCAGAGCCACGTGGGCGCGTGGGTGGTGCCTCTCTGACCAGTTGAGCAGTTTTCCAGCTGCCAGCCCGGCGAGGATGCAGGAACCGGCGATGGCGCTGGTAAAGTAGGACTCGCCGGCGCCCCACTTTCCTGCCATAGCGCTGCCGGCCACCGAGAAGGCGAACCATATGGCATAGACAGACAGCCGCCCCCAGTACAGCTCATATACAGCCAGCCCGGCCGCCAGCAGGGTGATCACAGAGTGCAGCCGAAACCATTGGCGGTACAGTCCAGTCGCTTGCTCAATGAGCCACGGATTCGAGTTCGCGACGATAGCGTTGAGCCACCACTGCCCCCCTGTGGCGAGGTTGATCCCCCAGAACAGGACCAGGGCAATGGCCGCAAAGGGGACCGCCAGCAGTATGGCTCGCTTGGGGCCGCGTATGAATAGGAAGGCAAAGGCGGCCGCGCAGGTGACGACGGCCGTCTGCTTGGTAAAGCCGGCCGCTAGCAGCAGAGCCAGCCCCAGCCAGAGTCGCGGCCGCATCTGGCTCTGCCCTGGGCCGGTTTGATACTGGTCCGCGGAGTTGCCTATCAGCACGATGGCGGCTGTCTCAAACATCACCATTGTCGTGTGCAGCCGGAATAGCGGGCCGATGTGATAGACATAGTTGGACGCCAGATAGGTCAGCCCGGTCAAGGCTGCCAGCCAGGGGCGGCGGGTCTGCCGCTGCACGGCCCAGGCAATGACGCCGGCGGTGACCAGCGTGGCCAAGAAAGAGACTAGTCGGCCGGTCCAGTAGACTGGGCCAAAGAGCCACACCAGCGGCACAACCAGCAGATGAAAGACCGGCGGATAGTTTGATGAGTAGAAGGGGTAGGTGCTGTTGTCCCGGTAAGGCCACTGTCCACGGCTGAACAGCAGGCTGTCCATCAGCTCGAACCCCTCCCCTTGGTCATAGTCGAAGGGGAAACGGAACAGCGCCAGGGCATAGTTGACGTAGACCAGCAGGTACCCGGCCAAGGCAGCCAGGGCCAGCAGGATCAGCGCAGACCTGAGCCAGAGAAGGAGTCGATGACCAGCTGGAGAGCCAGATTGGTTAGTGGATGGCTGGTCGCTGGTCATGCTGGGCGGTCCCCCAGAGGAATCAGGCTTAGACCTACGGCGGCGACCAGGCCGCCGGCTGCCAGGGCCAGCCGCTGAACCGGTCCGATGCCGCCAAACTCACCCACGCCTATGTGGTCCACGGCCAGGATGCCGGCGATCGCTGCCAGCCCGGTGACCAGCAATGCTAATCCGATGTGTCGCTTGGTAACCATCCGAATCCCTCGTCGTCTCTGCCGGGGGCTGGGCTGAGTGCTGCCATGACTACAGCATCTTCCGAGCGCTTACCCGTGAATGTTGGCCAATGTGCTGGCCAGCAGGCTGGCCGTATTATAGCTCACGAGCGCGGTACGCCGCAACCTGAGGCCGGCTGCTGCGTAATATGTGATACAGGTTGACGAGGTTGCCGCACGCGCCTGGCGCGGTCACTCGGCCGAACGCTCGCCGGGAACGAGTCTGGCCCCGACGTCCGTGCTGGATGGCGCAAGCTGGCAGAGCTGGCGCAGGAATGGAGGAACAAAGGTGGACGGAGCCATCACTGATACGGAGCGAAACTGGGCTGCTATTGCCCACGCCAGCACCTTTCTCACCGTGCTGGTTGGGCTTGCCACAGGCGGCGTTGGCGCCATACTTCTGGCGCTCATCCCGGTGGGGATCTATGTTGCTTTCCGTGACCGCTCTCGCTACGTAGCCTTCCAGGCCCTTCAGGCGGCCGTACTGCAGTTGACCGGCCTGATCCTCTACGCGATAGGGCTGATCCTTTTGCTTGTGGGCACTGTCGTCAGTTGGGTGCTGACCGTGGTGCTCGCGGTTGTGCTGGTGGGGGTCCTGATTGCCCCGATAGCACTCCTGGTCACGCTCGCCCTGGTCCTTTTCGCCGTGCTATTCCCGCTAGCTCTGCTGGCATATGCTCTGTACGGGGCGGTGGAGGCCGGCCGAGGCGCCGACTTTTACTACTGGTGGATTGGCGACTGGCTGCTCGGCATGGAGCCAGCCTGGCTGCCGAAAGGCGGCCATGAGTAGCACCGTGCCCGCAATCAGGGGCTGACACTCTGCCGGCCGCTCTCCTGCCGGCGGGCAGGCGGCCTGTGCCCACCTGTTTCCGTCTGGCGACCCAGAACCGCAGACGGAATGGCGTTGCATCCCGTTCACCGAAACCCTCGACCTGTCGCTTTGACAAGCCCAACCCTTCGAACTATAATAGCTCCTGCTCGACGGACTGGCGATTCACGGAGAGTTGAGACGGTGGAGCGGCCCGCGGCCCGCGGCAGGCGCTCCCCTTTTTTTGTGGTATAAACCTGCGCCGCCTCGACCTTCTATTCTGGCGCACGGTGCGAGGGGCAATTGGAGATGCTGACAGCATGAAAGAGTACAAAACTGAGCAGATTCGCAATGTGGCTCTGATAGCGCACGGCGGAGCGGGCAAGACCTCATTGACTGAAGCTCTGCTGTTCAACACAGGGGTTCTGACCAGGATGGGCAGGGTTGAGGATGGCACGACGGTCTCGGATTTTGACGACGAGGAGATTCGCCGCAGCCTCTCTCTGAGCACCAGCCTGATTCCATGTGAGTGGCAGGAACACAAGGTGAACGTCCTGGACACGCCAGGCTTTCTGGACTTCGTTGGCGAGGTCAAGAATGCGCTGCGAGTCGTAGAGGGAGCAGTGGTGTTGGTAGATGCCGTGGCCGGCGTTGAGGTCGGCACCGAGCTCGTGTGGGGGTACGCCGCAGAGCGAGAGCTGCCCCGCATGGTGGTGGTCAGCAAGATGGACCGCGACAACGCCGACTATCAGGGCGCCCTGAGCGCTCTGCGAGATGCCTTTGACGCCAACTTTGTCCCGTTGGTACTGCCGATTGGAAAGGCGCAGGCGTTCAATGGCGTCTTGGATCTGATCTCCATGACGGCTCGAATGGGAGGCAAGGGGGAGGCAGGCGATGCCCCGGCCGACGTGCTCGACGCCGCTGCTGAGTGGCGCGAAAAGCTGGTAGAGTCGGCCGCCGAGGGGGACGACGACCTCATCATGAAGTACTTTGAGGAAGAGGAACTCACAGAGGACGAGATCAGATCGGGCCTCAGGGCTGCGGTGCAAGCGGGTACTGCTGTACCGGTCTACTTTGTGTCCGGTACCGCCAACGTTGGCGTTGTTCCGCTCCTGGAGGCGATTATCGCCCTGTTCCCGTCACCGGCCGACGCGGGAGAGGAGGCAGCCGAGGGGGCCGAAGGAACAGAGATGCTCCTCGCGGATAGCAGCGCCCCGGCAGCCGCTCTGGTATTCAAGACCGTCACTGACCAGTACGGCAAGCGATCCGTTTTCCGCGTTTTCTCTGGCTGTTTGGAGTCTGACGCCCGCGCCTACAACAGCAACAAGCGGGAGGAGGAGCGGCTCGGGCAGCTCAGTAGCATGCGCGGCAAGGAGCCGCTGGCGGTCACGCGATTGCTGGCTGGAGACATTGGGGCTGCAGTGAAACTGGGGCACACCGACACGGGGGACACCCTGTGCGACAAAGGGCATCCGCTGAACCTGGCGCTGGCAACGTACCCCTCGGCCGTGTACGAGGCGGCCGTCGTCCCACGCACTCAGGCTGACCAGCCCAAGATGGCCAATGCACTGAACCGCCTCTGTGAGGAGGACTCTACCCTGAGCTGGCGAATGGATCCGATTACCAGGGAGACGATTCTATCCGGGATGGGGGAAGTGCATCTAGACGTCGCCGTCAAGCGGGCGGAGGCGCGTTTCGGCACCTGCCTGGACAGGGCCGTCCCCAAGGTGCCGTATCAGGAGACGGTCACCAAGACCTACAAGACTCAATACCGGCACAAGAAACAGACCGGAGGCGCCGGTCAGTTCGCCGAGGTCCATCTGCGTGTAGAGCCACGCGGGCGCGGTGAAGGCTTTGAATACGTCAATGAGGTGTTTGGCGGCCGGATCTCAAGCTCTTTCATCCCCTCTATTGAGAAAGGAATCAAGCAGGTCCTGGCACAAGGAGTGATCGCCGGTTACCCGGTGGTGGACGTGATGGCGGCCGTCTATGATGGCAAGGAGCACCCGGTGGACTCGAAGGACATTGCCTTCCAGATCGCCGGGCGCGAGGTATTCAAGCTCGCTGTGCAGGGCGCTGGGCCGGTGCTGCTAGAGCCCATCTACGACGTGGCCGTAGTGGTGTCGGCGGAGAACATGGGAGACACTATTGGGGACCTGAATACCCGTAGAGCGCGCGTGCAGGGAATGGACCAGGAAGGCGCAAAAGGTGTCATTCGTGCTCAGGTGCCGCTGGGGGAGATCCAGCGCTACGCCAATGATCTACGTTCATTCACTGGCGGCCGGGGCTACTATACGCTAGAGTTCTCCCACTACGAGCAGGTTCCGTCGCATATTCAGCAGGAGATCATCGAAAAGCACGAGCGGGAGAGAGAGGAATCATAGACGGCATATCGGCCGCGCTCTGGCCTGACGATGCTTCTGGTCGCGAGAAGGCCTTCCCGCAGTCGGGCAGGCCTTTTCTTCTGGCTATCGGTTCAGAAGACGGAGGGCTATTCCAAGCAGCCAGAGCAGGAACCTTTGGGTCAGGGACGGTTTCTCCAGCGCACTCAACCCTGATTGGTAGGTGACCAACGCCTCTCCCCACTGACGTTGCTTCATCTGCACGCTGCTCAGAGCCATCAGCGTCTCGCCTTGGCGATTGCCGTCTCCCAGTTCGCCAAAGATCTCAATCGCTTGCCGGTAGTGGCGGATCGCTTCATCCCGTTCTTTTGCGGCGGCATAGACACTACCCAGATTTCCCAGAGTTTGCGCGGCCCTGTTCTGGTCTCGGAGTTCCTCGAATATCGCCCGCGCCTCGTTGAGCGCGGCAATAGCCTGCTCTTTTCTGCGCTCGACCCGGTGGACGACTCCGATGTTGTTGAGCATCTCTGCTGCGTTTGTCTTGTCGCCGGCCGCCAGAAACGCTTTCTGCGCTTCTGAGAACGCATCTAGCGCTTCCGGGTACAGAGCGTCCCTGAACTGCTTCAGACCTTCCTCTTTCAGGGCTGCGGGATTAGGCTCTTGCATCGCGAGGCTCCTAGTAGGTTATCTCCAGCACGGCTTCGGCAACGGCGCGCAGCCGCTCCGCGGACATCTGGCTCAGGCGATGTGCAGTCTGCAGATACTGCACGTTGACCGGGTCAAGAATGAACTCCTGCAGGCCGTTGGGAAGCTCGTAGAACCGCTCCAGGGCGCGGTCTCGGCGTAGTTTCCTGGCGATCGGGCCGTGCTCATCGGCTAGGAAGCTCTCCAGCGGCACTCTCAGGAATTCTGCCAGGACCTCCAGTTCAGCCAAGGGTAGGTCCGTTTGCCCCCTCTCGTAGGCTGAGATCCGGCTGCTTGGCACAGCGATCTCCTTGGCACACTCCTTCTGAGTTCTGCCTGCTTTCTGACGCTCCTGTCGTAGCAAGGCGCCCACCATCCGGCGGCGGAGCCAGAGCAATTGCTCTGCCGGAAGCCGCTCCTTCTCAGGTTCCTCAAGGGGTTTGTTACCGAGGAGGTGATCGATCGGCACATCAACCTGGAAAGCAAACAGCTCCAGCTCGGGCAAGGAAATCGGTCGCTTGCCACGCTCGATGTTGGCGAACCGGCCTGCGGACATGCCCAGCGTGCTGGCGCATTCCGCCTGCGTCATTCGAGCCGCCAAGCGCGCGTCCCGGATCAGGACGCCCAGGATCTTGTTCCGCAACTGAAGTCTAGGATCAGTGGTCATGGCGCTCTCCTCAGCCCTGAGCCCGCAGGTTGTGAACCTCTACCAGCTCGCAGGCCCGTGACGGACAGCGCACATCATACCAAAGAAAGGGGTCCGGCGCAACCAATAGTCTGTGCCGATATGCACCTGCCAGCGTGTGGCTAAAGACACACGACGACCGGCTCTGTGCACTGGCACAGCATCCTAGGGTCTCTTGCCTTGGGGGGCGGTGCCCGGAATGTGCGGGCCCCGGTGGAACCTGGAGCCTCGTCCCCGGCCCGCCAGCCAGGCCAGGCGAGCTGGCCCTTGCGTCCCTCGCTGGAGTGCCGGTCGGCGGCTCGGCCGGGGTGCTCGCGAAGGTAGGCGTCGGTGGTTCGGACTGGAGTGAACGGGTGGCGGATTCGCCGGGTCCGCCACCCGGCCAGCTCCCTGCTCACTCTAGATCGAGTTTGATATGCAGCTCCTTCAGCTGGCGCGGCTCGACCTCGGATGGGGCGTTTGCCATCAGCTCAGTCGCGCTCTGGCTCTTGGGAAAGGCAATGACCTCCCGTATGCTTCTCTCGCCAGCCATGAGCATGACCAGCCGGTCGATGCCCGGCGCAATGCCGCCGTGAGGCGGTGTGCCGTACTCGAACGCCTCCAGCAGGTGCCCGAACTGCTGTCGCGCTGCCTGCGGGCTGAGGCCAATCAGCTCCATCACTTTCTCCTGCAATTTCCTCTGGTGGATTCGGATGCTCCCACCTGCCACTTCGTTGCCGTTGCAGACCAGATCGTATTGGTCGCTCTTGACCGCTCCGGGGTCACTCTCCAGGAGAGGGATGTCCTCTTCCTTGGGGGCTGTGAAGAGATGATGGCTGGGGTCCCAACGGTTCTCTTCTTCGTTCCACTCAAAGAGCGGAAAGTCGGTCACCCAGCCAAAGGCAAGTTCGTCTGGACTGATTAAGCCCAGCCGCTGCGCCATCTCCTGGCGCACGCCGTCAAGGGCCGCATTGACCTCGGCCGGAGTGCCCGCCGCCATCAGCAGCAAGTCATCAGGCTCCATCTCGGCCGCCGCCAACAGCTCAACCATCAACGGATCAGGGAAGAACTTGGCAACGGAAGAGCGGGCCGTACCGTCCGGTTCCAGGGCCAGCGAGATCAGCCCCTTGGCGCCGTTCTCTTTTGCCACCGCCTCCACCTCCGCCAGCTGCTTACGCGAGTAGTTGCTGCAGCCAGGGGCGCGCAATCCCTTGACCACCTGACCGGCCGCGACGGCCTCGCTGAATACCCGGAACTCGCTTCGGCCGGCGACGCTCGTAAGGTTGACCAGTTCCAGCCCGTAACGCAGGTCCGGCCGGTCGGTGCCGTATCTTTCCATCGCCTCGGCATAGGTGAGACGCGGAAAGGGGGTCGCCTTGATCCGCTTCTCGCAGGCATGGTTCACCATCCCAATCATCAACTCCTCAGTTAGCGCCAGGATGTCCTCGCGCTCCACAAAGCTCATCTCGAGGTCCAGCTGCGTGAACTCAGGCTGGCGGTCAGCGCGCTGGTCCTCGTCGCGAAAGCAGCGGGCGATCTGAAAGTAGCGCTCAAACCCGGCCACCATGAGCAGCTGCTTGAGCTGCTGAGGGCTCTGAGGCAGGGCGTAGAACTTGCCTGGGTGGACCCGGCTGGGTACCAGGTAGTCCCGCGCGCCCTCCGGTGTGCTCTTGAATAGGATCGGGGTTTCGATCTCAAGGAAGGCACGTGACGTCAAGAAATCCCGGATGAACTTGACGGCCCGATGGCGGATGAGTATGTTGCGCTGCATCCGCGGCCGGCGCAGGTCTAGGTAGCGGTATTTGAGCCGCAATGCCTCCGCCTCGTCCTCCTCCCGGTGGATGAGTATGGGTGGTGTCTTGGCCGTGTTGAGCACCTTGATGTGGCTGGCAAGGACCTCAATCTCCCCGGTGGGGAGGTTGGGATTCTCGGTCCCGGCCGGGCGATGCTGCACCGTTCCTTCGACCTGGATGACGTATTCTGATCGGACTGAATCCGCAGTGGCGTACGCCGAATCAGAGATCTCCGGGTTGGCGACCACCTGAGTCAACCCGTCCCGGTCGCGTAGGTCGAGGAATATCAGACCGCCCAAGTTGCGCCTGCGGTTGACCCACCCGGCCAGCGTCACCTCCTGGCCGATGTGCTCAACTCGGAGCTCCCCGCAATTGTTGGTTTTCAGCATTGCTGCCTCCTGTTGCAGCTGGGGTGGGCTGCTGGCAAGAAAAAGCCGCCCACCTGCGTTGGCGTGGGCGGCTTGGTGTAGAAAGGGCCGTCTGTTGGCTACTCAGGCCATTGGCACTGACGTCGCCCACGCTGACGAGTGGTGTCATCATTGGGATTGTCGTTTGGGTTGTCAGGGCCGTTGGTGACCAGGGGCAGAACCACCGGCTGGTGCAATTGCGGCAGCCAGGCTGCGATGCGTGTAGTGGTGGTTTGCAGAGTCATTCTGACACCCTGAACTCCAGGCTGGTCGGCATTATACCACCCGGCCAAGTGCTCGTCAACTGGGCATGAGACAGTCACGGGATAGGGTGCCAAATAACAGGCGGAACGGCATGCGGCCTGCGATTCTGTCCTCCGGACGAACCACATCGGGCTGCACACGCGACAGCCCCTGCTGCCAGTCGCGACACGGCTCAATCTTAAAACCGTGGGCCTTTTAACCTTCCCTTCTCCCCGCCCCGCTGTGAGCGTGGTATAATGTCGCCAGCCATCCGCTTCGGACCATGCCACCGGAGCCCGGCTCGAGCTGCAAACAGCATCATGTCCTTCGTTCACCTGCACGTGCACAGCGAGTACTCTCTCCTTGACGGACTGAGTCGCATCCCCAAATTGGCGGCCCGTGCCCGGGAACTGGGTATGCCAGCGCTGGCGCTGACCGATCACGGCACAATGCATGGCGTGATTGACTTTTATCGTGCCTGTAGGGGCGAGGGGCTGAAGCCAATCATCGGGATAGAGACCTACCTATCCACACGCGGGATGAGGGACAAGTCGGCCGCGATCGACCGCCAGCGCTTTCACCTGCTGCTGCTGGCAATGAACGGCGCTGGCTATCGCAACCTCCTCAAGATTGCCAGCGACTCTCAGTTGATAGGCTTTTACTACCGCCCCCGCATTGACAAAGACTACCTGGCAGCTCACAGTGATGGTCTGATTTGCACCTCGGGCTGCTTGTCAGGTGAGATCCCCAGGCTCCTGCAGGCAGGCAATCTAGAGGCTGCGAACCGCACCGTTGAGTGGTACCTGGAGGTCTTTGGTCGGGAGAGGTTTTTCCTTGAGGTGCAGGACCACGACATCCCCGAGCTAGATGTGGTCAACCGGCACTTGGTAGAGATGGGCAGGCGGTACGATATCCGCCTGCTGGCCAGTAACGATGTGCACTATGTGCTTCGGGAGGACGCAGCCGCTCATGACGTGCTGTTGTGCATCCAGACCGGCAAGGTCCGGGCAGAGCGCGACCGAATGCGCATGAACGGTGACAGCTATTTCCTGCGCAGCGCGGAGCAGATGGCCAGCCTCTTTCCGGATTTGACTGAAGCGCTGGAGAACACCCTGCTCGTGGCGGAGATGTGCGACGTCAATCCGATCCCGGAAGGGTACCACATCCCGCTCTTCTCCATCCCGCAGGGATATCCGGATGCCAAGACGTACTTGCGCCATCTCTGTCTGGAAGGGCTGCGCACGCGCTACGGGCAAGAGGCGGACGCGCCGTCGGTGATGGAGCGGCTCGACCACGAGTTGACCACCATTCACCAGATGGGGTTCGACACCTACTTTCTCATCGTTTGGGACCTCTGCGAAGCTGCTCGCGGCAGGGGAATCTGGTGGAATGCGCGTGGTTCGGCCGCCGGTTCTATCGTAGCATACAGCCTGGGCATTACCTGCGTTGACCCTCTGGCCAACGGCCTGATTTTCGAGCGCTTCTTGAACCTCGACCGGGTCTCGATGCCGGACATAGACCTGGATTTCCCGGACGACCGCCGGCACGAGATGATCGAGTACACCCTGAACAAGTATGGCTCGGACAAGGTGGCGCAGATCATCACCTTTGGGACGCTGGGCGCGCGGGCTGCGATCAGGGACGTGGGTCGGGTATTAGACATCCCACTGCCGGAGGTGGATCAGCTCGCACGACTCGTACCCGCCATTCCGGGCAAGCCGGTCACGATTGCTGACTGCTTGAACCCGGAGCACGATTTTCATTCAGCCGAGCTGGTGGAGGCCTACAAGCAGAAACCCTACGTGCAGGAGTTGCTGGACACAGCCGCCGAACTAGAGGGAGTCGCCCGGCACGCGTCTACCCATGCTGCAGGCGTCATCATCGCTGACAAGCCGATCATAGAGTACACTCCGCTCCACCGGCCGACCAAGGGCGGGGACAATGGGATTGGAGTCGTCACCCAGTTCCCGATGGAGGTCCTGGATTCGATCGGGATGCTCAAGCTCGACTTTTTGGGTTTGAGCACTCTCACCGTGATGCGCCAGGCGTGCGATCTGATCGCTGAACGTAACGGTACCCGGCTTGATCTCGGGAACATCCCCTACCGCCGCGAACACCCCGCTCCTGACCCTTCCAAACCGGCCGACCGTGTTTTCGATCTCCTTTCCAGCGGCAACGTGCTGGGTGTCTTTCAGGTAGAGGGCGCCGGAATGCGGCGGGTGCTATCTGAACTCAAGCCGCAGAGGTTCGAGCACGTCATGGCCCTGATCTCCCTGTTCCGGCCTGGCCCGATGGAGAACATCCCAGCCTATGTCCGCCGAATGCACGGCGACGAGCCGGTTAGGTATCATCACCCGGACCTGGAGTCGATCCTGGACGAGACATACGGCATTATCGTCTATCAGGAGCAGATCATCCAGCTCGCTGTCCAGTTGGCCGGCTACGATCCGCGCGAGGCAGACATGATTCGCAAGGCGGTCGCCAAGAAGAAACGCCGCCTGATGAACAAGCACAAGCAAAAGTTCATCGCCGGCGCGGTGGCCCGCGGGTATCCCCAAGAGGTCGGCAGCGCCGTCTGGGACGATATTGAGTTCTTTGCCCGCTATGGCTTCAACAAGGCTCACGCGGCCGACTATGCTGTCATCACTTGCCAGACCGCCTATCTGAAGGCGTGGTATCCGCTCGAGTACATGGCGGCGCTGCTCACGGTTGAGAGGAGCAACACCGACAAAATCGCGCTGTACGTTTCGGACTGCCGCCGGATGGGAACCGAGGTGCTGCCACCCGATATCAACGCCAGCCATTCGTACTTTACCATCGAGGATCATCCTGTGGGCACCGATCTGCAGCCAGGGCACGCCGGGGGGTCCGCCATCCGTTTTGGCATGAGCGCTGTCAAGAATGTGGGGGAAGGAGCCGTCGAGGCTCTCATCCAGGCGCGTCGGGAGGGTGGTCCGTTTCGAGACCTGGATGACCTGGCGGAACGGGTGGACCTGCGCAAGGTGGGCAAGCGAGCCACGGAGTGCCTGATTCAGGTGGGAGCGCTGGAGAGCCTGGGTGGGACGCGCGCTCAGCATCTGGCGGTTGTGGACCGCCTGATGCGCATCAGCCAGCAGGCTCATAGTCCAGGCGGACAGCTCAGCATGTTCGGAATGACCCCCTTTGCCACCTCGTCTACGCGGGTCCAAGACACGCTCCCCGCTGCCCCGCCTGTCAGCGAGCGGGAGAGGTGTGCGCTGGAGAAGGAACTCGTCGGATTCTACATATCCGCCCACCCGATGCAAAAGGCGCTGGACAGGCTTGGAGAACATGTCACGGCCTTCAGCGGAGGCCTGAGCGCACTGCCTGACAGAGAGCTGGTCACGCTTGCCGGATTCGTCACCTGGATCCGGCCTCTGACGACCAAGAAGGGTCAGGCGATGGCGATGGTGGGGATGGAGGATGTGCAGGGAAGCTTTGAACTGGTGGTCTTTCCCAGAGAGTGGGCGCGCTACCGCGAACTCGTGGCGCCAGAGAGGGTGCTGCTGGTGCGCGGCGAGGCAGACAGCTCGCGCGGCGGAGCCAAGGTTCTCGTCAAGTCACTGGAGGAGGCGCCGGCCGCCGGCCAGTCCACTGACAGAGAACTGGCTCGAGCTGCACCCGAGGCGCCGGCAGAGGACGACATCTCTCAGGCACCGCGTGAGGTGGCTCAGAGTGCTGCCCCCGCTGGCCTCCCAGATCTCGACAGCGCTGCTGTTGCGCCGGCCGCCCAGGATGGCATCAACCAGGAGCAGCCGCCTGACGGGGGCCAACTTGTCACCGTGGTGCTCCGTTTTGACCAGCTCGATCGGCTCAAGCCCGTGATGCGCCAGGTTGTGGAGATTCTCGATCAGCAGGAAGGCACTGACCGGTTCCAGCTGCGAGTGGAGGGGGTCAAGTTTGCCCTGGACTTTCCCAGTTCCACCACCGCGTGGTCCTCCCGTCTCCGCCAACAGGTTGCCGCCCTGCCGGGTGTCAGCGACGTGCTGGTGCGGTGAGTTGGCGAGTTGCCGGATAGCCGGCTTTGGGCTAGAATTCCGCGCGATGTGATCGCTGGTGGGCGTAGCGGCGACCTGACGTTGGGAGGAAGGTGAACCATGAAATGCATTGGTGTCATGACTAGCGGTGGGGATTCGCCCGGGATGAATGCCTGTGTTCGTTCAGTGGTCCGCACGGCGCTGGCTAAAGAGCTCACGGTGAAGGGCATTCAGCGCGGTTTTGCGGGGCTACTCGACGGGGACATCCACGAAATGGGTAGACGGGACGTGAGTGGAATCATCCAGCGTGGCGGCACGGTCTTGCAGACCGCGCGCTGTCTGGAGTTCATGGAGCCCAAGGGACAGCGGCTTGGCTTGCGCCGGCTGAATGAGGAAGGGATTGATGGGTTGACCGTCATCGGTGGTGACGGGAGCCTGCGCGGGGGGATTGCGCTGCACAAGATGGGGTTCCCGGTGGTGGGCGCCCCGGGCAGCATTGACAACGATATCGCCGGCACCGACATGTCGATCGGGACCGACACCACGCTCAATACCATCATGCGGGCACTGGATGCGCTGCGTGATACTGCCTCTTCCCATGAGCGAGCCTTCCTGGTGGAGGTTATGGGGCGAAAGTGCGGCTATCTGGCGGCCGTAGGCGGCATATTGGGCGGCGCGGAGATGATTCTTATCCCAGAGGCAGCCTTTGATCTGGAGGACGTTGCCCATGCAGTGCAGGACGCCTACATCCAGGGAAAGAGCCATGCTCTCATCGTTGTGGCCGAAGGCGCTCAGCACGACATTAACCAGGTCGCCGAGTACCTGCGCCAGCACGAGGTGGGTTTCGACGTAAGATTGACCATTCTGGGGCACGTGCAGCGTGGCGGCCGGCCTACTGCCTTTGACCGGCTGCTGGCGACGAGACTCGGGGTCGCGGCCGTCAATGAGTTGCTGGCAGGCAACTCGGGGGTGATGGTAGGGCTGCAGGGGGGCGAGATCGGCACTATCTCTCTGGAGGAAGCCACGTCGCGCCAGCGTGAGGTGAAACAAGAGTACCTTGATCTATTCAACTATGTCAGCTAGGGGCCTGGCCGGAGGCTCGACTCAGGCGACCGTGGTTGGGAGGCGGTGCTCGGCCAGCCGTTGGAATGCGCCTGCGGCGGGCTGGCCCGGCCTTTCAGAAGCAGGTCACAGCTGGTCTGTGGGTAATGGCGCCAGCGGCAAAGGCGATATGAGGGTTTTCTGCTGGGCTTCTGGAGGCCGCGAATGAGAGTTGGAGTCCTGACCGGCGGGGGTGACGTTCCCGGCCTCAATGCAGCCATTAGAGCCGTCGCCAGGTCTGCGTTCCGGCACGGCTATGAAGTCGTGGGGATTCTGGACGGCTGGGCTGGGCTGTTGCATGACAGGATGCGGCCGCTGGATGACCAGGCCATCTCTGGCATCTTGCACATGGGGGGGACCATCCTGGGCGCGTCGCGCACCAATCCGCTCCACAAGGAAGACGAGATCGCTCAGTGTGTGGAGAACGCCCAGAAGGCAAAACTGGACGCAGTAGTTGCCATTGGCGGTGACGACACGCTCGGTGTGGCGGCCGGCCTGTACGATGCCGGTCTGCCCACTGTGGGCATTCCCAAGACGATGGACAATGACGTGGTGGGGACCGACTATTGCATTGGCTTTGACACTGCTGTGACTGTCATCGCCGATGCGCTGGATCGGCTGCACACTACAGCCGACGCCCATCACCGCGTGATTGTGGTGGAGGTGATGGGTCGTGACGCGGGCTGGACGGCCGCCTTTGGCGGGCTGGCCGGCGGCGCCGACATGGTCCTCATCCCCGAGCGTCCCATCAGCGTGGACGAGATCTGTGCCCACATCACCAAGCGCTACGAGGAACGCAACAAGAGGTTCAGTATCATCGTGGTTGCCGAAGGGGCCAAGATCTACGAGGTGAAGGACCCGGACCTGGGCGACATCGATGCCTTTGGACACGTCCGCCTGGACAGACGTGACGTTGGGAAGCAGGTCCAGAGAGAGATTGAAGCCCGCCTGCATCACGAATGCCGCTCGGTGGTGCTGGGCCACCTCCAGAGGGGCGGTTCACCCACCGTGTTTGACCGCGTGTTGGCTACCCGCCTGGGGGTTCGGGCGGTGGATCTGATCAAGCAGGGGTGGTTCGGGCAGATGGTCGCGCTTCAGGGCAACCGGATTGTCCCCTTTCCGTTGCGCGACGTGGCCGGCCGGACCAAGCAACTCGATCCCGAGTTCTGGGACCTGGCGACGATCTTTTACTAGAAGGCTCGCTGGAACAGCGAGCCCCCGAGATTCGCCCGAGCCCCAAAGGGCACCCTGGCTTCAGGAGGGTGTGGGCCACCCTGGTGAGCGACCTGCCCTGCGGAGCGCGCCAGTGGATGGCGCCAGGACTGGCAGTTGAGTACCATGCGCCGGACATCGGCCGTGCCTGGCAGCGGCCGGGAGGGACGGCCCGTGGTTTGTATGAGGTACTCAGAAGCCCGCACTCAACCTACGGGCCCTGTGCTGGGTGGCGGGCAGCTACCTTTTTTTTTCTTGCCGCCCTTCTTCTTGCCGTCCTTCTTGCCGCCCTTTTTCTTCTTTGCCATCCGAGTACCTCCCGATATCGGACGCCGAACGCACCTGCCCGAACAGTCCTGGCCGGCGTGGATGGGTTCCAGTGACGTCCGTCTGACCTGCGGGAGTATACTACAAAGCATGACAAAGGACACACGCGGGATCGGATGGTGCCAGCGTCTGACTGTGGCAATCCCGGTCGGGGCCGTGCCCCTGTTGGCGCTGAGTTGACGAGAGGACGCCACGCTGAGCCGTTGATGACGAGCGCCTAATGCCAGTACGACCGCGAGCTATTGTGCATCTGGACCTGGATGCCTTTTTTGCAGCCGTCGAGGTGCTGGAGAACCCAGACCTGGTGGGCAAGCCGGTGCTGATTGGAGGCCGGCCGGAAGAGCGCGGTGTCGTCGCCGCGGCCTCATATCCGGCGCGGGCCCTTGGCGCTCGCTCGGCGATGCCCATGTATCAGGCGCTGAGCCTGTGCCCCGGCGCAGTAGTGCTTCCTCCTCACCATCGTCTCTATGGAGAGTACTCGCGGCGTGTGATGGAGGTTCTCCGGCTGGAAACGGCCCTGGTGGAGCAGATCAGCATCGACGAAGCGTATCTCGATCTGACCGGCCGCGTCGAGGCCTGGGACGAAGCGATTGAGATCGCCCGCGGGATTCAGCGGCAGGTGAAGGAGCAAATCGGCTTGCGATCCTCGCTTGGGGTAGCGACCAACAAGCTAGTCGCCAAGGTCGCTTCGGACACGGACAAACCGAATGGCTTAACCGTGGTGCGGCCGGGCGAGGAAGCTGCCTTTCTGGCGCCGCTCCCTGCAAGAGTACTGTGGGGGATAGGGCCCGTGACAGAGGCGAAACTGGCCGAGATGGGGGTGTCGACGGTGGGGGAACTGGCGCAGTTGCCGGAAGATGAGATGCGGTTGCGGTTCGGCCGGCACGGGGCATCAATGGCACGCCAGGCCCATGGGGTGGATCCGCGGCCGGTGGTGACGGAGCACGAGACCAAGTCGGTGAGCCAGGAGAGGACCTTCGCCCGAGACGTGTCCGACGCAGCGACCCTGAAGCGGGAGTTGTGGCGGTTGAGCCAGGGCGCGGCGCGGCGCCTGAACAAGGCGGGATTGGCGGCCGGTACGGTGGCGGTAAAGGTGCGGTACGCTGACTTTTCCACGTTCAGCCGCCAGATGGCTCTGGCTGTGCCCGTGGACGATGAGCGGAAGATCTATCGGGCGGCGCTGGTCCTTTTCGAGCGAGCCTGGCAGCTAGGGCGGCCGGTGCGACTGCTGGGCGTGGCCGGCCGGGACCTCTCGCCGCCTCCGGGGCAGCTCTCGTTCTGGTAGGCAAGTGGAATGCGAGCCTAGATCAGGGCCCGAGCCGATGGTCTGCGGGTCCTGCCCAGCAAAGGATGACAGAGGTCAGCATGGGCAATGACAGATTGGAACTGAGGAGCAGTTGCGTCGGACCCTGGCCGGTGAACGCCTACGTTCTCGTCTGCCCGACCACTCGGCGAAGCGTCCTGATTGATCCGGGCGCAGATCCCGGAGAGCTGATGGACATGCTAGTCGGCACCGAGGCCGCTGCCATCCTACTCACTCACGCGCACCCTGATCACGTTGGTGCACTGGACGAGATGCGTGCTCGCTTGGGCGCTCCGGTGATGGCGCATCCGGGATCGCGCCACCATGGCGTGAACCTGGTCGCCGACCGCTGGATCGGCGACGGTGACCGCCTGAATGTGGGAAGGCACACCCTGCGTGTCTACCATGCACCCGGTCACACCGATGACCAGGTCTGCTTTGCCCTCTGGGACGACGAGGGGAAGGAGGACCATCGCGTCATTGTGGGAGATGCTGTGTTTGAGGGCGGCCCTGGGAAAACCCAGTCGCCCGAGGATTTCAACGTCGCGCTGGAGACTCTGCGGCGGGTAGTCCTGTCATGGCCTGACGAAGCGATCTGCTATCCGGGCCACGGTGCGCCGTTCCGGCTGGGCGACATACGGGGCGCCCTCCGAGCCTTTCTCAGGAAGGACCACGGCGATTTCTGTGGCCATGCGACCTGGGGCATGTGAGCATCCGTCCGGCCGCGGCGTAGCGGCCGGACCGGACGATTTGCCTGGGCGGCCATGACGACTCGAGCTGCCGGGCCCCGCCTGCGGGCCTGGCAGCTATCGCTCTCCGTCCAGGCGTAGGGGCTTTGCCCTGGGGCTAGTAATTCCTCAGCACCAGGGGCAGGTAGAGACTGTAGATTCTCTTCTGGATGACGGCCGAGTCCTCATTGGGCAGCGGCGCCAACTGATACTGCTCGACGCTGCTGGTGCCGATCTGCGCTGTGTTGGTGACCAGAGCGCCGCCGCTGAGCGTGAAACTGAACTGTGCGGTAACAGTGATGACACCCTGCTCTCTCCAGGCGAGGTCGGGCAGCTCCCAGATGTAGTTGCTGCCAGGTCGCGCGGTGATTGGCATGCCGCCGGAGGTCCAGTGCTGCCAACTGGGGTTCACCAACTCCGGTGGTAGGACATCCGTTATGATGACGTTCTCGGCCGGCAGCGAGCCCTCGTTGCCAAAGGCGATGGTAAGGGTGACCCATCCGCCCTTGCTGACGACAGTAGGCGTGACCGTCTTGATGATCCACAAGTCAGCCACCGGCGATAGAGCCACCGCCCACTCCACCTCGGTTTGGACGGGCGCCCCAGTCGGAGACGCGGGGTCTTGCTGGCCGTTCTGACCAAGGAAGTTGTCTATGGTAGGCTCGTCCTCCTCCAGGTATTCCCCCGGCCCCCAGACGCCGCCCGGACTGTTGGTGTCGATGGCACGGTAAGCGTCGTGCGAGACGTTTCCAGCGTCGTTGTGAGTCGACTCCGGTGGCGCGGCCGGGTGCAGGTGGCGCGTCAACCAGCCGTCGGCTACCCGGCCAAGATATGCAGGCCGGCCGCTCGCGCCGCCGACCCCGGCGTAGGGCCAGGTCTGCTCGATGCGGTCGAACCAGGGGTCGGAAAAGGCGACCAAACCTCCTTGTTTGTCCACGCCGGGGAGTGTGACATAGTGTCCGCCCAGGCGCACCCACCTGTCGCCCTGCAGCTGCCAAAAGCCCAGCAAGAGAATTACGTCCTCGCTGGCCTCCACCTCCTCCGCTACCCACCAGAAATCTGGCTGATTCACCATGGTGATGACGTACCCCTGCCGCACGTCAAAGTCGGAGAGGTACTTGTCCATGCCCTTGTAGAGGTCGGTAATGATAGTGCCGCCACCGATCGTGTTTGTCTTGAAGCGCTGGGCCAAGTCATCGACGAACTCGAGTGTTCCCGAGACTAGGGTGTCGTCCACGTTCAGTGGATCGTGGTCGTCCCA
>JAUVHW010000421.1 GCA_030593075.1 Ardenticatenales bacterium | reverse complement strand
CTTGCATGTGAGCGTGTCGTCGCTCGGCCGCAGGGGCTGGACGAGCCGTCCAGCCCGAGCGTTGGCGGCAGTGGGAACCGGCCGGCAGCGTAATCCGTGTCGAGCGCTCGCGGCCGCCCCAATAGACCTCGGAGGTCTGCCAGACCTCCGAGGTCTGCTGTAACGGGGCGGGGCGACCCCGACCCTGCGGAGGCCTTCGCGCCCACACTACAGCGTCCACGGCCCCTTTTGGTTGCGGCCCCCTATTCTGACGCGGACTCTATCCGGGGATTCGGTTCACTGTGACGTCGGGGCAGATATCAGCTCGAAGACGCGCACATCGTCATAGTACACCGTGTCACCTGGGCGGACCGCAACCTCAATGTGGCCGCGCTGAAGCTCTCTGTCTGCTATGTTCAGGACCAGTTCCCCGTCCACATAGCCCCTGATTGTAGGACCATACGCCTCTACCCGCAGCGTGTACCAGCGTTCCCTCAGCAGGCGATGGGAGCGGGAGCTCTCACCAAGGTTTTGCCATGGGCAAGTAGCTTCTTCACCTAGCTTCGCGATGCTTGTGCCACTAGTGGTGATCTCAAACTGGTAACGTATGCACGCCGTTCTCGTGCGGTCAACGCGAAAGTGCAGCTCTAGTGTTGGGTCATATTGGGCGGGCCTGGTCTCTGCAAGAAAGCCGCGCACCTCAACGGCATAGTTTTCCCACTCCGGCGAGCCATAAGCCATACTGGCAAACCATTGGCCCGGTGTAATACGCATTACGTGGTTGCCCGTACCATCGTCTATCACGTCAATCACGGCACCCGAGTCACCGTTGGCAGTCCAGCCACTGAGGTCTCCGTCCTCAAAGTCATCCTCGAACAGAATCCGCGGAACCTCAGTTGGGGTTGGCACGTCCTCCGGGGTGGGTGTGTCAACCGGTGGAATCTCGGTTGGCGTTGGCAAATCCTCCGGGGTTGGTGTGTCAGTAGGCGGGACTTTCGTTGGGGTGGGCGCATCCGTTGGTTCTTGCACCGCTGGGACCTCAGTAGCGGTGGATTGGCGCAGTGGTGCGACCTCCGTAGCCGCGACCGTCACCGTGGCGGCCATAGCGGGTGTCCTGGCTGCGGCCTGCGTTTCTTCATCGCCTCGCGGCCTCAGGAGCACCATCGCCGCCAGTACCCCGATGGTGACCAGCGCACCTGCCAGCGCGGCCCCCATCCAGACCGGCATGCTCTTCCGAGCGGCCGGGGGTGCCGGCCGCGCGACAGGGGGCAGAGCATCGGGCGGGATATCCTTGAGGGGAATGCTGTGCCCGGCGCGAACCTTGCGCGCCTCGACTGCCAGCCCGGCCAGCGCGCTGTCGGCCCGGTTTATGTTCGCCTCGGCGATGGCGTGGTTGAAAGCTTCGGCCAGCTGGGAGGCGTGCTGGTAGCGGTCGTCGGGTTCCTTGGCGAGCGCCGTGAGGATGACCGCTTCGATGGGTTCGGGGATGCTGGGGTTGATCTCACGCGGCAGAGGCAACGGATCGTGGATGTGGGCCAATGCGACCGCCATGGGCGTATCGGCCTGGTAGGGGAGGCGACCGAGCAGCATTTCGTAGAGGATGATTCCCAGGGCATAGATGTCTGTCCGGCCGTCGACCACTCTGCCCAGACTTTGCTCCGGGGCCATGTAAGCCGGAGTGCCGATAGCCGCACCGGTTTCGGTGAGTTGGAGGTTGCTTTCCAGGACCTTGGCGATACCGAAATCGGTCAGGTAGACACCGCCA
>JAUVHW010000061.1 GCA_030593075.1 Ardenticatenales bacterium | reverse complement strand
ACACCGGTTCCCACTATGCTTACGTGCTCTCTATCATTCGGAACGCGGCTGCCGCGCGCCTGGGAGCGCCTCTGGAAGAGGTTGGCGTCCAGGCGCTGGATGACATCACGGTTGAATTCACCCTCGAGGAGCCGGCCAGCTACTTCCCTGCCATCGTTGCCCTGTGGATCGCCAAGCCACAGCCGCAGGAGCCGATTGAGGAGCACGGTGAAGACTGGACCGAGCAGGCTCGCATCTGGACCAACGGCCCCTACCTGCTGACCGAATGGACGCCCGAGACTTCGCTGCGCTTTGAAGAGAACCCCTTCTGGATCCACGCCGATCAGGTGCAGATAAAAGTCGTTGAAGCCATAATAGTCATCGATATCAGCACCGGGCTCGCTCTCTACGGGGAGGACGAACTGGACAGCGCTCGGGTGCCGCTGGCCGAATTGCCGGGCGTGTTGCAGGATCCAGAGCTCAACTGGCAGCTGGTGCGCCAGCCGGTGCCCTGCACTGACTATTACGGCTTTACCACCACCAAGCCGCCTTTTGACGACCTGCGGGTGCGGACCGCCTTTTCGGCCGCCATTGACCGTGCAGCCCTGATCGAGATAGTGCTGGAGAACGGCGGAGAGATTCCCGCTACCAGCTTTGCGCCGCCCGGGACCTGGGGCGCTCCCGCCCCAGGGGAGGTGGGATTGGGGTATGATCCGGAACTGGCAAGGGCTGCTTTCCAGGCGTACCTGGACGAAACCGGTCTGGAGGACGCAGCGGCCTTTGAGGCCCGGTACCACATCATGCTGGGCTACAACACCGGCGAACGCCACGCCCGCGTTGCGGCCGCCGTCCAGGAGATGTGGGCCAGTGCCCTGGGGGTCAACGTCACTGTGGCGGATCAGGACTGGACCGCGCATCTGGAGGCCACCAACAGAACGACGCCGGTAGAGGAAGCGTTTCACATCTTTCGAATGGGCTGGTGCGCCGACTATCCTGACGAGAACAACTGGCTGCGTGAGGTGTTCCATTATCAGGAGGGCGCCAACCGGGTCCGCCGCAGATGTGCTGACCCGGACTGCGCTGGCTTCTCCGGTCCGGCTGTGTTCGACCGCCTGGTCATTGAGGCGGCTAGAGAGCCCGATCCTACCCTCCGCCGGGAGCTTTATGCTCGCGCGGAGGACATATTGGCGCGCGAAGAGGTTGTCGCTGCCTTTTTGTTCCACGGCGGCGCCAACTATGTCACCAAGCCCTGGCTCCACAGGGACCATGCCTCGGCCGACGGCGCGCATTGGTACGCCTGGACGATTGACTGGGGGGTAAAGAAGGCTGCTCGCTAGCAGGCCGGGCAGAGCTCTTGGCGCACGCCCCTTCGCCCAACTGAGCTTGACCAATTGCCGGCCGGG
Source organism: Ardenticatenales bacterium (assembly GCA_030593075.1). Classification (GTDB taxonomy): domain Bacteria; phylum Chloroflexota; class Anaerolineae; order Promineifilales; family UBA4811; genus JAUVHW01. Next base: position 14,546 of record JAUVHW010000061.1, on the reverse strand, counting down.
GCCTACAATTGGCTCCCCTCCGCCTGGGAGGGCCCGGAACCCGCTGGTTGATATCGTGCTCGGCAAGGACTCTTCGCTTGGCAGCGCTCTCCTGATCGCCGCCCTCGGCAGCCTTCTGGTTGCCTCTTGCCAATCCTCGGATCCCGGCCGGACCCAGCTGGTGGAGAAAGAGGTGACCAAGCAGGTAGAGGTCACCCGAGTCGTTGTGCAGGAGGTGGAGAAAACGACCGTAGTCGAGGTCACCTCCACCCCCACGCCGATTCCCTCTGGCGGGTTCCTGGTCACCGCCAGGGGAGACGAGCCGCACAACCTCAACCCTCTTCTCTTTTCTGATGACGAGTCGCGCTTCATCAGCTCCTTCCTCTATGGGAGTATGCTCAGCACCGATCCGTTCACCGGAGAGCTGGTCTGCCACTTTTGCCAGAGCTGGGAGCTGGTCGATAGGACCTACACCTTTGTGCTGCGAGATGACCTCGTCTGGAGCGACGGTGAGCCGGTGACGGCCGACGATTTCACCTACACCTACACGGCCCTGCTGTGGGGTGCCGCCAACCAGAGCCTCGACTCTCCTCGCCTGGAGGTGTCAGACCTTGTCGAGTCGATTGCCCAGCTCGATGAGAGAACGGTCACGGTGACCATGCAGAGGAATGAATGCGCCGACGTACGGCACCTCAACCTGGGCTGGTTGCCTGAACACCGGTACGGTCCCACCTGGGAATACAGCGGGCCAGTGACGCCGCTGGGCCCCTTTGGGGACGCTGACGACCCGGATTTCTCTGGCATCGAGAACAGCGAGATGAACCACGCTCCGGCCGTGTCCAACGGCCCATTCCTTCTTGACGAGTGGGTTCGGGACGATCACATTAGCCTGGTGCGCAACCCCAGCTACTTTCGGGGGGCGCCGCGTCTGGATGGCCTGATAGTGCGGCTGGTGCCGGATGAGAAGGACCAGGTCCAGATGCTGCGCACTGGTCAGGTCGACCTGGTGGAGGGCTTCCGGCCTCGCTTCTTGGTCGAAATCGAGCTGATGGACCAACTCGCGGTGTACAAGACGCTGGCTGATAGCTACGTCTACCTGAGTTTTCAGCTGGGGAACCCCGCGGACCCGCAGCCGCGCTGGCTGGAACAGGAGGAGACGAGGGAGCTAGGCCTGAACGAGGCCCACGGCGAGCATCCGATTCTGAGCGACCGGCGCGTCCGCCAGGCCATCGCCCTTGGTGTAGATCGTCGTGCTATTGTCTCCCAGGCCGAGCTGGGGCAGGGGGTGGCGCTTTCTGCCAATCTGCTCCCCTCGCTGGCGTGGGCCTACAACGATGAGCTGGAGCCGCGGGACTATGACCCGCAAAAGGCAGCGGAGCTGCTGGAGGAAGCGGGCTGGGAGCTGAACGGAACCACCGGCATACGGGAGAGAGACGGCCTGCCGTTGCAGCTCAGCCTCCGGACTAACCTTAACAGTGATAAGCGAGTCAAGATTGGCGAACTGATCGCCGAGCAGCTCGGCCAACTGGGATTCGATATCTCGTTTGAGGCTTTGGAGTGGGGTCAGTTTGTGGGGCTGCTGCTGGGGCAGCAGTTCGACCTGGCAGTCATCAGTTGGACCAACCTGGGCAACAGCCCGGACGATTCTCTCTTTTTCGGTTCAGAGAACGACGTTCCCGGCCGGGGGTTCAACTTTGTCTCCTACCATAACCCCGGCCTCGACCAGATGTGGCGGAGCGGAGCTACCGTTCCGGGTTGCAGAGCGGCCGACCGCGGCGTGGTCTACCGGCAGATCCAGGCTGCCCTCTACGATGAGTTGCCCTACAGCTGGCTCTACGTGCCGCTGGCTCTTACCGGGGCGAACCGGCGGCTGACCGGCATCAACCCAGGCCCGTGGAGTACCTGGTACAACGTAGAGACCTGGTATCTGGCGGCCGAATGAAAAAGGCCTCCGGGGAAGAGTGATCCCCGCGGGGATCACTCTTCCCCGGAGGCCACGTCTGCCGTCACGCCCGTAACGGGCTTTACTTCGCTACCCGGCCGCCTCCGTGAGGACGTCGTCCGGTTCCCCCACGCTCTCTCCATCCCGTTCATCTTCCGGCCGCAACTGGATAGAGCCCTCTGAAGCGTCAACCACAATCACGTCGCCCGCTTGGAACCTCGCTGCGAGCACGTCGTCTGCAATCGGGTCCTCCACCATCCTCTGGATCACTCGCCGCAGGGGCCGCGCGCCATAGTCCGGGTCGTATCCCTCCTCTCCCAGTAGCTCGCGGGCTGCGTCAGTCAGCCGAAGGCTCAGCCCCTGCTCGAGCAGCCGGTCGTTGACCTTGGTTACTTCTAGGTCCACGATCTGCGTGATGTCGTCCCTGTTCAACGCCCGAAAGACCACTACGCTATCTACACGGTTCAGGAATTCCGGCCGGAACTCGCTCTTTAGCTTCTCCAGCAGCGTCTCGCGCATCTTTTCGTACGAGCTCTGCTCCTCGGATAGTTCGTCCCGGTGGACACTAAAGCCCAGGCTTGTGTTTCGCTTGATCAACTCCGCGCCGATGTTGGAGGTCATGATAACGATCGCGTTGGAAAAGCTGGTCTTGCGCCCTTTGGCGTCAGAGAGCTTGCCTTCCTCCATGATTTGAAGCAGGATGCTGACCGCGTCCGGGTGCGCCTTTTCCATCTCATCAAAGACCACTATCGAATACGGCCGGCGGCGGATAGTCTCGGTGAGCTGACCGGCCTCTTCGTAGCCAACGTAGCCGGGCGGGGAGCCAACCATGCGAGCAACGGTATGCCGCTCCATGAACTCGGACATATCCATCTGGACGAGGGCTTCCTCGCTGCCGAACACAAACTCGGCCAGGGCTTTGGTCAGTTCGGTCTTGCCCACGCCAGTTGGACCCAGAAACATAAAGGAGCCGATAGGCCGTCTAGGGTCCTTGAGACCGGCTCGGGCACGGCGCACCGCCTTGGCAATTGAAGTGATGGCTTCTTCCTGACCGACGATCCGCTTCTGCAGGGCGCTTTCCATCTCCAGCAGCCGTTCGGTTTCCTCGCTGGCAAGGCGGGTTACCGGTATGCCGGTCCACATTGACACTATTTCGGCAATGTCCTCCTCATGCACGGCCGGCCGGTTCTCGGGGGAGCGCCACGCCTCTCGCAGTTGCGCGATCTTTGTCTCCAGCTCCCTCTCGCGGGCTTGCAGGGAGTCTAGATCTGTGTCGCGGGCTTCTTCGGTGGCTGTCTCCTTGTCGGCCCGGACTAGACGCAAGTCGGCGTACGTCTGCCGCAATTGCCTGGCCTGGGGAGCAGTGTACATCCTGACCCGGGAGGCGCTTTCATCGATCAGGTCAATGGCCTTGTCCGGCAGGAACCGCTCGGTCACGTATCGCGCGGAGAGGTGCGCTGACGCCTCAATTGCTTCGTCGGTGATGACCAACTGGTGATGATTCTCATATGGCTTCTTGACCCCATGCAGAATCTTGATGGTCTCCTCAATGGTCGGCTCGTCCACGTATACGGGCTGGAAGCGGCGTTCCAGCGCGGCATCGGACTCGATGTGTTTGCGGTACTCTTGCAGTGTCGTCGCGCCGATGCACTGCAGCTCGCCGCGAGCCAGGGCGGGCTTGAGAATGTTGGCGGCGTCCACCGAGCTGCCCGCAGCGCCGGCTCCGACCAGCATGTGGACCTCGTCAATGAACAAGATCGATTGGCTGGATTTGAGTTCCTCAATCACTCGCTTCAGCCGTTCCTCGAACTGGCCCCGGTACATGGTGCCTGCGACCAGGCTGCCCACGTCCAACTGCAAGAGTCGCTTGCTCAGCAGCGGATCCGGCGTCTCCTGAGCGTGAATACGCTGAGCCAACCCCTCCACAATTGCGGTCTTGCCTACGCCGGGCTCGCCTATGAGCGCCGGGTTGTTCTTGGTCCGGCGCGAGAGTATCTGGATCACCCGCTCGATCTCGGTCTCCCGGCCGACGACCGGATCCAGCTTTCCTTGTGCGGCCTGGACCGTCAGATTAGACGTGAGCTGATCGACGACCGGCGTCGTGCTCTTGTCCTTGCCCTTGGGCGATGCTTTGGAGGTAGCAGCACCTTCCTTCTGGGCTTGTTTCGTCTGGCGGCGCACTTGCTCAGGCGTGACGCCGAACTGCCGCAGGATGTCGACCACAATTCCTTCACTCTGTCTTATCAACCCCAGCAGCAGGTGTTCGGTGCCGATGTAGTGCTGGCCGTGCTGTCGGGCCTCGTCCAGTGCCAGGTCCAGCAGTCGCTTGGTGCCGGGAGAGAGTTCCACGCGGCCGAACGGTCGCCGGGCGGCTGAGCGCGACATCCGCTGCACCAGTGTCCTCACGCGGTCGGCATCCAGCCCCAATTCGAGCAGTATCTGACCAGACAATCCCCCTTCTTCGAGCAATCCTATCAGTACGTGCTCGGTGCCAATGTAAGCGTGCTCCATTGCTTCGGCGCTCTCTCGCGCCAGGCTGAGCACCTGACGAGCACGCTGGGTAAAGCGTTCCATCCTACTGGCCACTGCATCCTCCAGTGAACACCACTCGCCTCTTTCGCATCTATGTTCTCACGAGCCCACCCCTCGTTCCTGAGCCGGCGGAGCGCATCGCACCCTGGCGCCTCAGTTACGGTGGCGGTGTGAGAGACCAGAGCCCGCCTTTTTGCTCCGCTCAACCTCGACAACAAAGCAGCCGCCACTACGGGCGGCCGCAAAGACGTGTGGCGAGTTCCTAACCTGTCCAGGTTGTCCTGGCTGCTATTCCTCGCTGTCGTCCGGGCCTAGGCTCTCCTCGTCCACTTTCCAGTCATCGAGTCCCGCGACGCCGATTTCGGCGTCGTCGACCTCGGCGTCGTCGACCTCGACGGCGTCGTACCCAACGCCGTCGAACCAGTCCGCATCCACGTACTCGTCCGAGTCGACACGCTTGATGCTCAGCCCCAACCTGCGACGCTGCGCATCCACCCGGATCACGCGAACCGTGATTGTCTGCCCCTCCTCCAGAACCTCTCGAGGGTGCTCGACGTGCTCTTCTGACAACTCGGAAATGTGAACCAGGCCTTCAATCTCATCCAGGCCCGAGAGCCGGGCGAAAGCACCGAATTTGGTCAACTTGGTGACGACCGCCTCTGCAAGCGTCCCCACCTGGTAGTTCTGCTCCACGGCCAGCCATGGGTCTGGTTCCAGCCGTTTCAGGCTCAGTCCTATTCGCTTCCGTTCTCGGTCAACGTTCAGGATGTACACCTTGACGTCGGCGCCGACATCGATAACCTCTCGTGGGTGCGCTACGCGCTTCCACGAGAGTTCTGAGAGATGTATCAATCCGTCGGCTCCCCCCAGGTCAACAAAGGCCCCAAAATCCGCCAGGTTGATGACCCTGCCCTCGCGGATCTCCCCTTCCTGAAGCTCATCCAGCAACCGCTCCTTCTGGCTGTCGCGCCATTCCTTGACAGCTGCTCGTTCGGAGAGGATGAGCCGGTTCCTGCTGCGGTCTACTTCGATGACCTTGACCTGAATCGGCTCGCCCACCAGGTGCGCCCAACGCTCCTCTGGCGAAGAGCCGTGACGAATCTCGCGCCGGGCGCTGTCCAGCTGGGAGGCGGGGACAAAGCCCCGGACCCGGCCCATCTGAACCAGCACGCCGCCCTTGTTAAAGCCGCCGATGCTCCCTTCCAGGACGTCCTGGGTCTTGCGAAGCTCCTCGGCCGAGCGCCAGTCCATCTCCTCCTCAGCCTTGGCGAGAGAGAGGATGATGTTCCCGTTCCGGTCCTCGGGGTTAACAACGTACACCGTGACCTCATCCCCCTCAGCCAGCTTCCGCCGCGCTTCGCGGGACATGTTCTCTATTTCGCGGCTGTTAATCATCCCCTCAGATTTGGCCCCAATGTCTACCAGGATCTCAGCCCGGCTCACACTGGCAATGGTTCCGCTCCTAATGTCGCCACGGACCGGCACGTCAACAGCGGCCCCTTCGGTGAACCAGTCTCCGGCCGGGTCTACAACTGGCTGATCAGTGGCCGCCGGAGTGGCCAAAGGTTGCTCCGACGGAGCACTATTCTCACTCATCCATTCTCCTCACAAACAGTCTTGGCTGCTATTATATTGATTAAGTGGCAGAAGGCAAGCTTGGGAGAGGGAAGCAATTCTCAATATGTCATTGCGAGCGCAAGCGAAGCAATCTGCTGGGCTGCTGGGGATTGCTTCGTCGCTGCCGCTCCTCGCAATGACGCCCAGGAGTCGCCAAAATGAGAATTGCTGGGGAGAGGGAAGCCGCGGCCGCCCGCAGGCCTCACTTCAGGCGGCCGCACCCACAGACTGGCTATCGAGCATCGAGGGCGCGTTCAGGCGAGGATTGCGGCTTTTGCCTCTTCTCTCTCCTCTTCCCCTGGCGTTACTGACCACACCTTCTCCGGGTCGTCGATGTGGTCGGTGTAGACCACTCCGCTGACATGGTCGATCTCGTGCTGGAAGATGCGGGCTATCCAGCCTGTGAACCGCTTCGTAAAGCGCTTGCCCCGGCGGTCCTGGGCCTCAATCCGGATCTCCTTGTAGCGTTCGACCTCCCCGGCCAGTCCGGGCAGGGAGAGACATCCCTCGACGCCCGTTACCGTCTCGCGCGTATGCCAACTAATGCGCGGGTTCACCAGCGTAAAGCGCTCTCCGGCGTGGGGTGGAGGCTCCTCGTCGTCCGACTCGGGCATGGGCACCTCCACCACGATCACGCGGGCAGGTATTCCTACCTGGTTGGCTGCCAGTCCCATGCCATGGGCTGCGTGCATGGTCTCCCACATATCGTCTACCAACTGCTGCAGCTCGGGCCCAAAGTCGGTTACCGGCCGCGCTCTCTGGCGCAACACCGGATGGGGGAGGGTGACTACCTCGCGGACTGCCATACTCTGCTCTCAGATCTCCTGCTGTTCGCTCATCTTGTGGTAGACAGCGAACCAGTCAGACATCTCGTCGCGCCTCCGCTGGGTTTCCTCGGCCCGCCTTGTGGCCCGGGCGGCATCGATGCGGTCGAATATCTCCTTCTGCACCGCGCGAGGCCGCATCACCCACTCGAAGGTCAGGTCGCCGGCCGCTCCGGCCGTCTCTATCACCACGTTGCCATAGTTAAAGAGGCGGGCCCAGACGTTGGGGATGTCTACGTTGATGTTCTGCACTTGCTCCAGAGAAGCTTGTCGTTTGCTTTCTCTGAGCCCCAGCGGAAGCCGGTCAATGTCCACAATGTGCGATGACGTCATCTGAAAGATGTCGTTGCGCCAATCCTCGTACCGCCACAACAGCCAGAACAACCCCACGCACCAGGCAGCGAAAAGCGCCACCACCACGGTGTCTAGAGGTTGGCCCCCGATCGCGGTCCACGTCATTCCTCCCAGCAGAGAGGCCAAGAGGAGAATGGTGGGCATCAGGATGGCCTTGAATAGGACAAAGGGATGTTTGTGCCAGGTGACAGTGTCTCCCTCCTCCTGGCGAAAATGGGGCAGGAGGGCGAGGACTGCTTGGACCACGGCCGAGAGCAGGTGGGTCCTGTCGGCCGGGAGTGGAGCAGCTACATCCATGTCAGCGCCCAATTCGCCAGCGGGGTCCACCATGAGAGGTGCTGCTTCCGCCTCTGAGCTCTGCATCCGCTGGGTGATTGCCTCCCGAATAGCTGCCCGCTCGCTGCCTCTGGCCAAGGAACCCACCTCTTCCAGGAGGTCAAAGATGACCGCCTGGCGGTACTCTGGGTCGTCCAGATTCCGAAAGGTGATAGAGCCGGCGCGGCCGGCGGTCTGTATCACTAGCGTACCGTAATTCAGCGCTTTGGCTGCTGGGCCAGGCTTTAGCATGGTGACGTTTTGGATCTGGTGCAGCGGCGCCTGATCGACCGTGACCTGCAGCGTGGGCAAGCGGCTCTCGTGATGGACCACTCGCTTGTTGGTGACCACATAATAGTCATTGCGCCAGTCGTACCATCGAGCAAAGGCCAGCGTCCCGCTCACCAGGGCCGCCAACAGGATCAGTACTGGAGGCGGCGCCGTCATGCCTCTAATGGCGGCCGCCACTGCCATCAGCAGCGCAAAGATGAACACCGGAAAGACCTCGGCCCAGATCAGGGCCCAGCGGGTTTTTCTGGCCAGCAGCACCGTGCGCTCGTCAGGCATCATCCAGCTGAAGCGAGGCGCACGCAGTCGATCATCCAGCTCCTCAGGCAGCACCAGGGCGTCCCGCACTGCAGGGAAGACCTGCAGGTGCTGATCGAACCGTGACCGTCGCAGTGACAGTACTACTGACTCCTCGGTTGCGCGCAGCGTCGCTTCGCAGGGCTCTTCGTCGAAGAGCGCTGCATCGCCGAACCAGTCACCCGGGCACAGGGTGCCCACCGGCCTATCATGCCCGGCCGAGTCCATGTGCCACACCGCCAGCTCGCCGCTCTCCACCAGGAAAAAGCGGTCGTCTGGCTCCCCTTGCTGCGTGATATAGTCGCCCTCTTTGCACGAAACGCGCTCGAGCAGACCGGCAATCCGCTGCAAGGCGCGCGTATCCAGCTCCCCGAATAGCTCAACCTCTCGTAGCTGGTCGACAATCTGGTCCCTGCCCATCGTCTGGTTCCTTGGGTTATTGTAGCATAGCTGGCATGAGCTGAAAAGCAGAGCCGCCTCTGGTTTGCCGCTGGTGCTCGTTGCGTCTATAATCCCCCTGGCTGAACTGCACTCAGTGCTTTGTCAACGATGCCTTGACGCGTAGCCTAGCCCCTTGTGGGCGTCGCTCTCGAGGCAAAACGGGCACTAGGTCCTAGGTTACGGCCATCAGATGATGCTTGACAAAGCACTCGGAGGTTGAATAGTGGCTGAGAACGAGACCCCGCAGTTGGGGCCAGGAGAACCACCCGACACCAATCTATGGAAAGGGCTCATCCGGCAGCTGTTGCTGGCGTGGCGCTTGCTGTTTGACCGCCGCGTGCCCGCCTGGCTGAAAGTGATCCCCTTTCTGTCGCTGGTCTACCTGGCGATCCCGGTCGATGTGGTTCCTGACGTGCTCCCGGGACTGGGCCAGTTGGACGACCTGGCGGTGATTGCCCTGGCTCTGAAGCTGTTTCTGGAGCTGGCCCCGCCGGCTGTGGTTGCCGAACACATGGATGAGCTGGTCGCCAAGGCGTACCAGTGGACCACCATCGACGGCGAAGCGGAGCTGAAAGACGACACTGAGGCTTGAAAGAGCACCCGCGCCGGCAGGCGAACCGGGCCCCCTGATTGACTGGACTGCACAGGAGGAACCCCCATGCAGAAATGGCAGCACTGTAAGCTGGTCGGGAAACGAGTCCACTTTGTGGGGGCGTCTGGCCTGTTCGAGGACAAGTCCGATTCCCACCTCGGTGAGCGGTCGGCCTGGAGCAGGCTGGAAGACGACGGCTGGGAGCTTGTCGCCGCTGTCCCCGACCCACAACAAGACGGGGAGCTGGCGTTCTTTTTCAAGCGGCCGGCCCCACCGAGCATTTGACCGAGCGGGCCGCGGCCCGGCGCGGCGTTGATGGCCTCCTTGGACCCTCGTTGTCGCCTGGCAAGCAGAGACCGACGGGACGCTCCGTCTAGTCTTGCGGTTGTGGGACCGTCCATGATTGGCCGCCGGCCATGATTGGCCGCTGACGATGCAGCACAAGCCCCATACCCGGTTGGGGATAGCCTTCGGCCTTGTGCTTGTCCTGGGGCTGATCTTGTTGGACGTGGGACTGGTCACCCTAGCGCTCTTGGCTCCCGTGACGCCGCTTACCGTTCTCCGGGTCGTGCTTGTCCTGCTCACCCTGCCTGTCATGGGAATCGTGCTCTACGGGCTGGTGGGCTTGCATGACGCGAGCTATTCCATCGAGCGGGACTCCCTCACCATCCGCTGGGGACCCAGGGTCCAGGTGATTCCCTTCGCATCCATGGAGGCGGTCCTGCCGGGGGCAGAGCTGGGTGAGGTAGGGGAATTGCGCGGCATCCGATGGCCGGGCTGCTGGGCCGGCCGGGGCCACATCGTCGGCGTCGGGGCGGTTCAGTTTTACTGCACTGCGCCACTGGAGCGCCAGTTGGTCATCAAGACCCCATCTGAGTCCTATGCCATCTCACCGGAGAACCCGGCCGAGTACGCAGACCTACTCGCCGCTCGGCGCGAGATGGGTGTGCATGAGACGGTGGCTCAGAGCCTGGCGCAGCCCCGCATTCTCCGTGCCGGCTTCTTCTTCGACCGGATGGCGCTCCTGTTGCTGGCGGCCGGCGCGGTCCTCAGCCTTCTCCTCTTTCTGCTCCTCACGATCTACTTTGACCGGCTGCCGCACACGCTTCCGCTGCACTTTGACCTGGCCGGGGCGCCGGACCGGATGGGCTCGCCGGCCGAGCTGTTCACCCTGGCCGGGCTTGGCAGCCTGGCCTGGGCGGCCGACGGTCTCCTGGGATACGTCGTCTATCGGCGGCTCGGCGAGCGAATGGCGGCCTATCTGTTGTGGGCCGCGGCCGCCGGCCTGCAGGTCCTGCTCGCGGTTGCCTTTCTCGGACTCGTCAAGGTCTGAGATGGCCTCGCTGTTGCTGGGGCTGGGCATCAGCCTGGCCATCGGCTACCTTGGCTACTCCCGGAGGGCACTCGGCCGCTCGGGTGTGGTAGGCGCCGTGCTGGTGGGCACCCTCATCTTTGGCCTGGGCGGCTGGGACTGGGGAGTCCTGCTGATTGGTTTCTTTCTGTCCTCCAGCCTTCTCTCCCGCTACCGGGAAAGGGAGAAAGAGGCCCTGGCGGAGAAATTCGCCAAGGGGAGCCGGCGGGACCTGGGACAGACGCTAGCCAACGGAGGAGTAGGGGCACTGCTGGCTGCTGGCTCGGCCGTCGCCGGGGGCTCACAACTGCCCTGGCTGGCGGCTTATGTGGGAGCTATGGCGGCCGTCAACGCCGACACCTGGGCTACCGAGTTGGGAGTCCTGAGCCGAACCAGACCGCGTCTGATCACCTCCGGCCGGGAAGTAGCGGTGGGCACCTCGGGCGCCGTGAGCTGGCTGGGAACGGCCGCCACCCTGGCAGGCGCCGGGTTCATCGGCCTGCTGGCGGGAGTCTTGTGGCTGCTGTCCGGCCGGCCGGCCGAAAACCCGCTGATCCTGGTCCTCGGCGGCCTTCTCGGCGGGCTAGCCGGTTCGCTCTTTGATAGCTTGCTCGGGGCGAGCGTCCAGGCTATCTACTACTGCGACAAGTGCTCCAAGGAGACCGAACGAGTCCTACACCGCTGTGGTGCGAGGAGCCGCCAACTGCGGGGGTGGCGCTGGCTGAACAATGACCTTGTCAACCTGTTCAGCTCTGTGGTTGGTGCGGCCGTCGCAGCCGTCCTGGCGGCCAGGCTAGGCTGACGGCGGACCGCCTGTCAGGGGCAGCCAAGGACCAGCAGGGCTCACGGCTACCGGGGGCAACGCGACTACAGCCGGTGCGTCTCCTCCACGCACTTGATCCCCAGTGTCTCCAGTTCAGCCAGCACCGGATTGTAGATCTCCGGCAGTACCGGCACCTGCACCCCGGTGACCGCAATCTGGCCGCTGAGGACGAGCTTCACCGCGATGGCGGCCGGCAGGCTGACAGTGCGCGCCATGGAGGTGTCGCCGTGGGGGATTCCATAGTCGATCAACGTCGAGGTGATGCGCTCCGCCCGGTCAGGATACTCGGCGACAAAGATGTGGTGGAGCACAATCATGTCGCGCTCCCCCGGTTCGTAGGGCATCAGCTCCAGCATGCGGGCGACGAGCACATCCATCAGCGTGTTGGCGCCGGAGGGGAGTGGATTGTCGCTCAGCAGCCCCAGCCACTCCAGGTTGCTGATGACAAATGAATCTGGTTCGATCTCCAGCTTGGCCACCAGAGCTGCCCTGAGCTTATTGGCGCCGGCCGGCTCTTTTGCCTGAACCAACCTGCCGGTCAGCTGGGCAAAGGTGAGCCCGCTCAGGTCGTCTCGAACAGAATCGTCCATCAGGCCCAACTCGGAGAGCTTCTTTAGGGTCGCACACCAGCCGGGGTAGCGGAGAGTTCCCCGGAACATGGTGCCGGACGGCCGGATGCCATAGACCTCGGTGTAGGGCATCGAGTCGCGATTGGGATAGCCCTCAAAGGTGCCTAGCCCGTTGATCTCCACCGGCCAATGGTGGTCAAAGAGCTCTTCGCCGGGGATGTGAACCTCTTTGCCCTCCCACTGGTAGTGAGCCGGGTTCTTGCCCGCCATGATCACGCCGCGGGGACTCCAGGAGAACTTGTAGCCAAAGGGGTTGGTGTTGGCCTCCGGGGCCGGCAGACCGCCGCAGTAGGAGACAAAGGTGGTCACTTGTCCCCCCTCCTTTTTGACCCCGTCGATGATCTGCATCGCTGACATGTGGTCGATGCCCGGGTCCAGCCCGATCTCGTTGAGGAGGACAACGCCCGCTTCCTTCGCGGGTGAGTCCAGCGCCTGTATCGGCGGCTTGACGTAGGACGTGGTCACCAGGTGTTTCTTGTGTTCCAGGCAACGATGAGCCACGTTGAGATGGTATACGTAAGGAACCAGGCTGACCACCAGGTCGTTCTGCCGGATGAGAGCGCCAAGGGCGGCGTCATCCTGGACGTTGACCGCCAGTGCCTTGCCCTGGGGGTGCTCGCCCACCAGCGCTTCGGCCTTGCTCACGGTCCGGCTGGCGACTGTCACCTGGTAGCCGGGCGAATCCATCAGATAGCGAACTAGCGGCCTGGCGACCATGCCAGCTCCCAACACCAGTACTTTGTGCATCGCCGAACTCTCCTTGTTGACTAGTGCTTTGTCAAGCATCATCTAATGGCCGTAGTCTAGGGCCTTGTGCCCGTTTCTCCTGGGAAATGACGCCCATAAGGGGCTAGGCTACCCGTCAAAACATCGTTGACAAAGCACCAGTGATCGAATGTGGGGCAGCGGAGCGCCGACCGGCGCGCCATCAGCTCTGGCCGAGAAACTGCTCCAGATAACGATAGTCGGGTGTGAGTTGGCCCCGGTAGGCTATGACGGCGCGTTTAATCTCCGGTGGCAGTCTGCAGTCGGAAAGAGGCACGCCATAGTCGGCCGTGACTATGGCCGGCACGTGGTCCCGCAGCGCAGCGCTGAAATCGGCCGAGGCCTCGGCCGCAAACTCGCACGGCAAGTTGTCCACCGCCATGATGACTGGCCCCTCCCCGGCTATCCCGGCCGGCGCCCTGCCCGTCGCCGGCTCATAGACGTACACCGGCTCGCCGGGGTCGGTGGCCCGCACCGTTGCCTCGATGGCGCCTTCGATGTCGCAGCTGATGTCGCCAATGATCTTGAGGCGGGGCGCCTGACTCCGGCCGTAGCTCTGGCGGAGGTAAGCCTTGGTCACCAGCCGCGGGCCGGCGGGCGTCCAGTAGATTGCGTTGACCAGGACCGTCAAATGGGGGATATATCGCTCGAACTGGGATTCGTACTTGGCTGGGTGCTCAAAGAAATCCTGTAGGTCGAATCCCTGTGCCGGGTCAACCGGCTTGACCGTGTGGACCTCGTGAAAGACCACCTTGCCCACTTTGTGCCGATCGTACTCGCCCTCTGCCAGAGTGACCAACTGCTTGGGAGCGATTTCCTGCACCGGCAGTTGGTCCAGGACCTCCTGCGCACCGCGCGATACGTTGCCATAGCCTGCAATGCCGCAGACCAAGGGATGCTGCAGGCCCTGCTCCGCAATCTCTTCTCCCACCCGGCGCACCGCCTCCTTGGCCACCGTGCTGCTGCCATAGTGGTACGCTTGCTTGAGTTGTCTGAACGGAGTCGACCTGCCCTCCCATTCCAGCCGCAGCCCCAGTGCCCACAAAGTGTCGATCATGCCTGCCAAACCGGCGTGCCGGCCGAAGAAGATGAGCCGCCTTCCCTTCTCGTCAGTCACACGCTCATAGTCAATCAGAGTGCAGCCCAGATCCAGCAGCCGCTGGAGCATGGGCATGTTGGATTCCTGCCCCTTGATGACGTGGGCGAAAAAGAGGTAGGTGCTGTTGGGCTGGATGAACTCGAGTGGTATCTCTTTGACCGCGAACACCACCGGGCAGGAGGAGAGGTCCTCAGCGATCTCCGCCCCGGCCGCGCGATAGTCGCTGTTGGGGAAGGCGCGAATCTCCGACGGCTGGACGCAGAAGGTGAGCCCCGCCTCCTCCATCAGCTCTGAAAGGTGCTGAGGGGTGATGGGCACCCGCTGTTCCCAGATGTTCTTGTCCTCGCGGCGGATCCCCGCTTTCACGTTCATCGACCACCTCGCCAGTGTATCTCGCGCCCCATTACATCAGGGAGCCGGTCAGCGACCAGTGTCAGAAGTAACCGCGTCCCCTGCCAAGCATCACGCCGGGTAGGGGTAGTGCTGCGGCCGCGGTCGTGCCACCGACTCCGCAATTCACCCCGGCCCGGCCGGCAGCTCATTTGAGCACCCTTACTGCTCTCAACCAGGCCAGCGTGGCCCGGTAGGTGCTGATAAGCGGCCGGTTGGTGTATCCCAGCTCCTCTCTGGCCTTGGCGCCCTCATACCACCCCAGGCGGAGTGCTGCCTCCACTTCGTAGCCGGAGGGAAACTGCCTG
>JAUVHW010000392.1 GCA_030593075.1 Ardenticatenales bacterium | reverse complement strand
GGGGAGCGCCGTGGGCACCTCGGTTACCAGCTCCTCGGAGGGAGTCTCCGTGGGCGCCCGCGTCAGCTGTTCCCTCACGGCAGTTTCCGTAGGCAGCACGGTGGGCTGCTCTCTCGCCGGCGGCTCGGCAGTCTCGGTCGGCGGAACGGCATCGCAAGCCACCAGCAGCACGATGCCCAGGGCCAAGACAGCCGCCAGTGCTACATTGGAGGCAGGTGTTCGCACGCCACTATCCCCTTGCATAGGCGCGTCTCCAGACCGACCAGCGGCTCTGCCACGAACAAGGCGCCGACTCACGCGGCTTGCAGTTTGAGGATCTCTCCTTCCAGAAAATCAACGTGGAATTCCTCCTCGTGCATGAGCCGCTCCAGGGCGGCTTTGAGCGGCTCCGTGTCGGCGCGCTCCAGAGCCAGCCGGTACTTGTTCATGGCAGCCTTCTCGTCTTCGATCATCACGTTCAGAAAGGTTATCCAGTCCATGGTTTCTCCTTGGGCAGCGGACGGTCGACAGTCGTCACCGGGCTACACCTACGGCAGTCCACGTGAAATTGGTTCGGCCGCGTGAACTTCCCGGTTAGAACTCGCGATACTTGTCCTTGCGCAGACCGCATACCGGGCACTTGTCCGGAGCCTCACCGATCACGGTATGTCCACAGACAGGGCAGACGAACACCGGCGCAGACTTGATGTCGTTGCCGGCCGCCACCGACTCTTTGGCCTGGCCGTACATCGCCTCGTGGATCTTCTCGGCCTCCAGCGCGTAGCGAATGCTGCGCATGGCGCCCTTTTCCTCCTGCAACCGGGCCACGGCGTCAAAGGCGGGATACATCTCGGTGTTCTCATAGTTCTCGCCCGCCATGGCCGTGCCCAGGTTGGCGACGGTTTTGCCGATGCCGCCCAACTCGCGAAGGTGGTTGGTGGCATGGACGAGTTCGGCGTAGGAGATGGCCTTGAACAGCCGCGCTGCCTCGGGGTAGCCCTCCTTGTCCGCTTTGTCGGCAAAGATGGCATATTTCATATGTGCCTGGCTCTCACCAGCAAAAGCTTCTTCCAGATTGGCCTGTGTCATTTTCCTCATGATGCACCTCCTCAACCTAACGAACGCGCCATCCGTAGCGCCTTCTTTGGTTACGCTGGTTGCTACCTGAACTCCTCAATGTGCAGCGACCCAGGGCTTCTTCTTCGATGTCGGGTATAGCCCCGGTCGGCCAGCAACGCGGACACGTTCTCGACCATCTTGGGGTTGCCGCAGAGGAAAAAGTGGGTCCTGTCAGGATCCATGACAATGCCAGTCTCCTGCTGCAGGGTTCCCTCGTGCAGGATTTCCTCTATCCACTTGCGATGCCCGGCCCACGTCTTATCCCCGTTGGTCACCGTAGGGAGATAGTGGAAGTTGGAGAACGCGCTCGCCAGAAAGTTTAGCTCGCTGTAGAAACCCAGGTCCCACGAATGAGCCGCACCCTGGATCACGGCCAGCTTGCTTCCCGAGCGCTCCGTGATGTGGGAGCGCAGGAAGCTGACATAGGGCGCCATTCCGGTGCCGGTAGCCACCATGACAACGTCGCACCCAGGCGGCGTATCGGCCAGAGTGAACACACCCACGATCCGTTTGCTGACGAACAGCCGACCCTCCATCTCCAGGTTGAACAGGCGCGGCGTCAGCTGGCCCGATTTGACCTGGCTGATGTAGAACTCGAATTGCTGCGTCTCGGTGCGGGTCGAGGCGATGGAGTACGGCCGTCGAATCAGCTTGTCCGGCGGGGCCGGATCAGCTTCCGCCACCGAGTTGGGCGAACGCGGTTCAGAGCCGTACATCCCCAGCACAGTGTATTGGCCAGCCTCGAATTCGGAACGGGGTTCGTCGGTCCGCACACGCAGGATCATCAGGTCGGGTGTGACCAGGGTCTTGCCCACCGTAGTGGCGTTGTACTCTGCCCGGACTCCAGAGCCAGGGCGCGAGTTAGTCCCGGATGCAGCCACGCCAGCACACTCCCCGGCGCGCCGGATTACTCGGCTCCAGCCCCGGCCGGAGGCTGTCGCTGGCCTACCTCCCGGTCCACCATGATGAGCGCGTGCTCATTGTCACCGATTCTTGAGAGCAGGGTGACGATATCGCCGGCCGTCTTTTCCTCCTCCACTTGCTCCTCCACAAACCACTGGAGAAAGACCTGGCTTGGATAGTCATTCTGCTGGACAGCAAGAGCGTAGAGGTCGTTGATGTGGCCGGTGATCTTTTTCTCGTGGGCTAGCGCCTTCTCAAAGACCTCCAGAGGAGACTCAAACTCGGTCGGCGGCTGCCCGATGGCCTGGAGCATGACCCGGCCGCCCCGGTCGTTCACATAGTCGTAGAACTTGAATGCGTGGGCCTCCTCTTCTCGATACTGCACCTTCATCCATTGGGCGAAACCGGGCAAGTTCAACCCTTCAAAGTAGGCCGCCATCGAAAGATAGATGTAGGCTGACTCCAACTCTCGCTGGATCTGGTCGTTCATCGCACCCTGAACTTTCTTGTCGAACATGATATTCCTCCTATTTACTGTCTCCCCTAGGTCAGCCTTGCTTCTGTTCCTGACATTGGGGACAAGTGCCAAAGAAATCAAGCCGGTAGTTCTCTATTGTGTAACCAGTCTTGTGCGCCACCTCCTGAGGTATTCCGCTCAGACCCGCGACGTCAACATCCATGTCCACGATGCTCCTGCAGTTGGTGCAGACCACGTGTGGATGTGGGCCCAGGCCGACGCCATCGTAGCGGTTGATGCCGTCACCGAAGCCAAGCTCTAGAATCTCGCCCATTTCC
>JAUVHW010000074.1 GCA_030593075.1 Ardenticatenales bacterium | reverse complement strand
TGGCTGGTGTCAGGCATGGAACTGATCTCCTTGGCCGAGTTCGCCAGCGAGCAGCTGTCGCTACAGGGCAAAGCACTGGCGCGTGAGTGGCCGGCCTGGGCAACTGTCAAGGTTCCCTTTCTGCGCTATCTCTTCGGTGTCTGGACACTGTATGACAGCTACTCGGTGGGTCGACCGACCTTCCTGATGGGAGAGGTTCTTGCGGTCGGGACGCCGCTGTACTTCCCAGTGGTGTTTCTTCTCAAGACTCCCCTGCCTGTTCTCGGGCTCCTGATCTGGGCGCTGGCGATCGCTGTTCGCCACATTGATCGCTCTTTGCGGGGAGGGAGACCGTGGCACTGGCGTGACGCCTTGTTCCTGGCGTTTCCGCCCCTGACGTATTTCGCCCTCTCCCTCAGCAGCCGGCTCAATCTGGGATACCGGCACCTGCTGCCGGTTTTGCCCTTCCTTTACGTCGGTATTGGGCGGCTGGCCAAGGAGGCTCTCGGCCGTCGCGGCACGTTGGCTCTGGGCGGCCTGGCCCTGTGGTTAGCCCTGGAGAGCCTAGCGACCTTCCCGCATTACCTCACCTACCTAGACCTGGCGGCCGGCGGCCGGCCACCGCTACCTGGTGGACTCTAACCTGGATTGGGGGCAGGAGTTGGTTTCCCTGGCCGAGTTCCAGGTGGCTAATCAGACCGGGCCGGTTCACCTGAGCTACTTCGGCTCGGCCGACCCGTCCGCGTATGGAGTAGAATACCTATGTCTGCCAAGTCTTGGGCTGTTGTCCTGCCCGGACGCGGACCTGCCAGCTGACGGCTGGGTCGCGGTAAGCGCTACCTGCCTGCAGGGGCTGTGCACGCCCGATCCGGATTTCTATGCCCCTCTGCGGTCGAGGGAGCCGGACGCCGTTCTGGGCCATTCCATGTTCCTCTACGATCTGCCCTGATGACAGAGACCGTTGACGCCCCACAGCGGCCGGCCCATGCCTCCCGGGTTCTCCTCTTGGCGGTCGCCGGGCTTATCGTCTACTCGCTGGCTGCCCTGCCCATCAGCCAGCCAGCTACGATGGATTCCCACTATTACTACGGCGGCGGCCGGAGCCTGCAAGAGTACCGGGCCTTTGTAGAGCCCTACATATGGAACTACCTCGACGACCCTCCCGACCTCCCTGCGCCCAGCCACCTCTACTGGATGCCGCTGCCTTCCCTCCTTGTTGCCGCTGCGCAGTGGCTTCTCGGCCCGTCCTTCGGCGCGGCCCAGGTTCCCTTTGTGCTGCTGGCAGCCGGCCTACCTCTCATCAGCTACGCCACCAGCTGGGAATTGGGGCACAACCGACGGAACGCACTGACTGCGGGACTCCTCACCGTCTTTAGTGGCTTCTATGTACCCTATTGGACGGTGCCGGAGACCTTTGCCCCGTTTGCGGTGATCGGAGGACTCACTCTGTATGGCATAGGACGGTTCCTGGAGCACCGCCGTGGTCTGTGGCTGCTGGGGGCCGGAGTGCTGGCAGGGTTAGGGCACCTCTGCCGGGCCGACGGAGCCTTGCTGCTGGGCATTGGAATCCTCTGCGTGTTGGCGGCCGGCCGCCGGCGGCCGGCCCGCGCCGTTTTGTCTGCAGCAGTGCTGCTAATCGGCTACTCGATTGTCATGGTGCCTTGGTTTGCCCGCAATTGGCTCACCATTGGCGCCCCGCTCTCGACGGCCGGTACCAAGACCATCTTCTTGACCGACTATGACGAGCTGTTCAGCTACGGCACTCCCCTAACCTGGGAACGCTACGTGGCCTGGGGATGGCAGGAAATCCTGCGCTCCAAGGTGGCGGCCGCGTGGAGCAACTTGCAGACCTTTGTCGCCGTAGACAGCCTGGTGTTCCTGACGCCGCTCTGCCTGCTCGGAGCGTGGCAAATGCGCCGCCGCCGCTTTGTCTGGCCTGCGCTGGCCTATTGCGTCGCCCTGTACGGGGTGATGACAGTGCTCTTTACTTTCCCGGGCGCCCGCGGTGGAGTATTTCACTCCAGCGTGGCGCTCCTACCAGCGATATGTGCCACGTCTATGGTGGGCCTGGACACAGGAGTAGGCTGGATAGCACGGCGCCGCCGCGCCTGGAACCGGCGAGTGGCGCGCCGCTTCTTCGGCGCAAGCATGGTTTTACTGGCGGCCGGCATGAGCGCGTACATTTACTCGCAGCGCGTAATCGGCAACGGAACGTGGGCCGAACCCGCCTGGAACGAAGCTGATGTTGTCCTGGCGCAGGTTGGCGAATGGCTGCAGGCCCAGGGTGAGGGTGAGCCTATCGTCATGGTGGGCAACCCCCCGGCTCTTACTTACCATTCCGGCCTGCTGGCGATAGCAGTCCCAAACGAGGGAGTGGAACGAACCCTGGCAGCGGCCCGGCGCTACGGGGCAGACTACATTGTACTGGACCACAATCGACCAGAGCCTCTGAGTGCACTGTACGAGGGGCGCGAGAAAGATCCAGGCCTGCAACTGGTATGGAACGCCGAAATGGGCGCGCCGGCCGGTGTGGCGGTTTTCAGGGTGGCAGGCGGCGAATAGCGGTTGAACTTGCCAAACCGGTACGAATCCGGTACACTAAGTATAGGGCCCCACGGGGCCAAGCGACGCAAGGATCCCAATGTCCGAAGAAGGACGAGAGAAAGCTCTCAACGTGACAATAGCCAACATCACCAAGAGGTTCGGTGACGGTGCAATCATGCGTCTGGGGGAGGCAGTGCACCTGGAGGTTGATGCCATCCCCACCGGTTCCTTGGCGCTGGACATCGCCTTGGGCGTCGGTGGTATTCCACGCGGTCGCGTTACCGAGATCTATGGCCCCGAAGCGTCGGGCAAGACCACCGTTTGCCAACACATCATAGCGGAAGCGCAACGGAGCGGCGGCATCTGTGCCTTCATAGACATGGAGCACGCGCTGGATCCGGTATACGCTACCAAGTGTGGGGTCGACGTCAACAGTCTGTACATTGCCCAGCCCGACACCGGGGAGCAGGCACTGGAAATCGCCGAGATGCTTATCCGCTCCGGTACCATGGACATAGTCGTGGTGGATTCGGTCGCCGCCCTGGTTCCCCGTGCCGAGATCGAGGGCGACATGGGGGATGCCCACATGGGGAGAATGGCCCGCCTTATGAGCCAGGCGCTCCGCAAGCTGTCGGGGGCCATCAAGCAGAGTAACACGGCCATGATCTTTACCAACCAGTTGCGGGAAAAGATCGGCGTCATGTTCGGCAGTCCAGAGACAACTACTGGCGGGAAAGCGCTAAAGTTCTACGCCAGTGTGCGGCTGGATGTTCGCCGCATTCAGACAATAAAATTCCAGGGAGAAGTCGTCGGATCCCGGGTGCGCGCCCGGGTCAAGAAGAACAAGGTTGCCCCTCCTTTTCGCGAAGCAGAGTTCGACATCATGTACGCGGAGGGGATCAGCAAAGTAGGAGATATCTTAGATCTAGGAGTAGAGCACGGTATACTTGACAAGCGGGGATCATACTATCGCCTTGAGGAGGATCTAATCGGGCAAGGGCGGGAGAACGCCAAGGGCTTTCTCCGCGATCATCCCGATGTGGCCCGGGCAATTGAAAGCCAGATCCGGGAGTCGGCTGATTTGCCGCCTCTCCCACCCATGGCCGATCCTAACCCCGCCTCTGACTGATCCAAACACGTAGGCTGTTACACGGTACCATCCCTATCCACCATGCATGTTTACGGAAATGCACACTGTCCCGATCACGTTCGGAGTTCCCACCGCACCCGTCGGAATACAGCCCGACGGCCCGCCCTTGCACACGTCTGCTGTGCTCGGCGGCGCGACGCCTGCCGCGGGAGCGAACAGGCGAGCAACAGGGCCGTCCTGCACACCGGCCGGCTGCCACAGGGACATGCCGGCCAAGCAGCCCTGCCAGGCGCGGGCGCGCCGGCGCGCTCCCACCAAGCGGACCGCGTCAGAGCCGAATCGTGATTCTCGGAGACTATCAGCGGGAGCTGCACGCAGCTCCGGCCGGCGGAAGGTCAGTCTTGTCCGCATTTCTGCTGTGAGCCCCGGCGCGGCAGCATCATCGCCGCCAAGGGCCACTCGCCTGTCGATAGTGTAGCCAGGCCCGAAACGGCGGATTCGCAATTAACGGACGGCGTCTCTAGGACAAGTATGCGGTATGCGGCTGGCCTCTGGGCCGGCCGTGGTGGAAATCAGGATGGGGGTATTTAGGCCGTGGCGCCTGCGTCACGGCTTTTTGCATGCCAATGGCTGGCACAGTAACAGCACTCAGAGTGCAACGACGCAACAGTAAACGGGTCAGCGTCTATCTCGATGACCGGTTCGCCTTTGGCCTCCAAGCCACAGGGGCGGCAGGTCTCCGCGTCGGACAGTGGCTGGAGGACGCCGACATTGAGGTCATGCGCGAAGCCGACGTCATGGCGGCGGCCTATCAGCAGGCACTCGATTTCTTGTCCTACCGGCCGCGCAGCGTTCAGGAGGTCCGGCGCAACCTTTCAGACAAGGGGTGCTCCGAGGCCACTGTCGACGCCACCCTCTCGCGGTTGGAGGAGCGAGGACTGATCGACGACGTGGAATTCGCCCTGTACTGGATCGAGCAGCGAAAGCTCTTCCGCCCGCGCGGGGCAGCCATGCTGCGGTATGAATTGAGGCAGAAGGGAGTGGACGACGACGCTATCCGCGCTGCGCTGGAAACCATAGACGAGGAGGGGCTGGCGTACGAGGCAGCCCGCCGCAGAGCGGAGCACCTATCCACCCTATCACGGGATGATTTCAAGCGCAAGTTGGGCTCGTTCCTGGCTCGCCGCGGCTTTCCATACTCCATTGTGCGGGAGACATTGGATCGCCTGCAAGACGAGCGGGACCCAGATTCCGAGAACTGAGCACCTGGAAAGGAGAGGTTGAACATGGAATACGGGTTGATCGGTACGATACAGGTTGTCGCGTTGATCCTGGGGGGAGGGCTGGCTGGCTTTCTGTTGGGACGCTACTACTACCAGACGACGATCGCAAAGCGGGACCGAGAGGAGAGCGCGGAGGCGCGGAGCATCCTGGAGGATGCCCGAGCCGAAGCGCGAGAGATCGTCCTATCGGCCAAATCGGAAGGGATAGCGCTCCGGCAAGAGGCTGAGCAGGAGATCAAGGAGCAGCGCGAGGCACTGCTGCAGGAAGTGCGCCGGAATGACAAGCGGCGCGCCTCCCTGGAGGAACGAAGCGACCGTCTGGAGCAGCGCGAGCAGAGGCTGAGCAAACGTCAGAGTTCGCTAGACAAGCGGTCAAATGAACTTCAACAGGCTCACGAGAAGCAGATGGCAGAGCTAGAGCGAATCTCTCAGCTCACGCCCGCGGAGGCCAAGGAACTGCTTCTGCAGGAAGTGGAGAAAGCCGCCCGGCAGGACATGGCACGAACCATTCGCGCCATAGAAGACCAGGCCCGTGAGAAAGCCGACGAAAGCGCCCGCAAGATAGTCGCCTGGACGGTTCAGCGGATCGCGACCGATCACGTTGCAGACCTGGTGGTCTCCGCCGTTCCGCTGCCCAGCGAGGAGATGAAGGGGCGGATCATCGGCCGGAACGGGCGCAACATCCGCGCCTTTGAGCAGGCGGCCGGCGTCGACGTGATAGTGGACGACACCCCCGAGGCGGTGACCATTTCCTGCTTTGACTCTGTCCGGCGAGAGACTGCCCGCCGCGCGATGGCAAAGCTGGTGCTGGACGGCCGGATACACCCAGCTCGCATCGAGAAGCTGGTCGCTGACGCCAAGGCGGATGTGGAACGGGACATCAAAGAGGCCGGCGAGTCGGCCGCAATTGATGCCGGCGTGCACGGTCTGCGCCCCGAAATCACCAGGATGCTGGGACGCCTCAGGTACCGAACCTCGTACGGACAGAACCAGCTTCACCACGCGGTGGAGACCGCACACATTGCGGGCCTCATGGCGGCCGAACTGGGCGCCAATGTGGACATCTCCAAGACTGCGGGGTTGCTCCATGACCTGGGCAAGGCGGTTGACCACGAGGTGGAGGGCACCCACGCGGCCCTGGGGGCAGAAGTATGCCGCCGGTACGGCATGTCGCCGGCCGTGGTCCAGGCCGTCGCCTCCCACCATCATGAGGTGGACCAGGAGACGGTCGAGGATGTCATCGTTGAGGTGGCGGATGCCATATCGGGCGCCCGACCAGGGGCGCGCCGGGAGAGTCTGGAGAACTACCTGCGCCGCATCAAGACCCTGGAGGAGGTGGCCAACTCCTTTGATGGCGTCGCCGAGTCATTCGCTCTCCAGGCTGGTCGCGAGGTACGAATCATCGTCAAGCCAGAAGAGGTGGACGACCTAGCCGCCATGCAGCTATCCAAGCAGGTGGCCAAGAAGGTGGAAGAGCTGATGCAGTACCCCGGCCAGATAAAGGTGACGGTGATTCGCGAGATGCGCGCCGTTGACTATGCCAAGTAGGAGTCAGGATAGGGCAAAGGGGCTGTAAGCCACGAGCCTGCTGGCCAGGCTCGGGCACCACCCGTCTCGCGGCCAGCGCATGCCGCAGGAGGCCGGCTGCTACGGCAAATAGTCGTAGGGATTGAGCAGGGCGCCGCCGTAGCGAATCTCAAAGTGCAGGTGCGGACCAGACGATCTCCCGGTCGTGCCCACTCCCCCTATGTTTGCCCCCTGAGTGACCCACTGCCCGGTGGCTACCCAGATGGAATTCAGGTGAGCATAGTAGGTCTGGAAACCATTGCCGTGGTCCAGAACGATTAGGTTGCCGTAGCCCACCGGGCTCCACCCAGTATAGACCACGGTGCCGCTGTCGGAGGCAGCGACCGGCCGGTCTATCGGCCCCGCAATGTCAATCGCCCGGTGTCCCCACCAGTAGATCTGGGTGACCGCCCCCCAGGTGGGCCAGATGAAGCGACCCAGACCAGCGTAGACCAGCGGCCCCCCATACCAATCAGAAGCCTGCACCCGACCGTAGCGCGAGTTGGCGGTAAAGGTCCAGACCTCAAGAGGCTTCTCGCCGCCCGGTACCACAATCTCGGTGCCCGGCACCGGCCGGTGCGGCCATTTCTCCAGGTGGTTGTCGCCATACTCGGTGATCGCCTGAGGGTCCACATTGTACATCCCGGCGATACTCTCCACGGTGTCGGATGCCACCACGGTGTGCAGCACTCCGTTGACCGGCAGGATGGTCAAGGTGATTCCCACCTGAAGCAGCTGCGACTCGTCAGAGAGGTTCGGGTTGCTCCACAGCAGCGTGGCAGGGTCAATGCCGTGCTCTTCTGCTATCCCGTTCGGGGTGTCCCCCCGTTCTACCACGTGCTGGGTCAAATCGTGGGTAGGGAGCTCAGGGCTGAAGGTGTGAGGAATGGCGACGCGGTGGAGGTACGTATCAGTAATGACGGCCGGCACCTGAAGGGGCAGCGGCAAGGGCTCCTCGGGCGTTGGCGAAGGTATCGCCAACGCCACCGGCTGCTGCGACGGCAATCCCAGGTCGACACCGGCCAGAGCCGGCGCCAGCCGGCTGACGAGCAGGACCGCCGCAGCTACGCCAAGCAGGCCAAAGTGCACCCCGTAGCGCTGGACCGTGTCGCTGGCTCGCGGTTGGTCAGTCAGCTCCCGGCCGCGCTTCAGAAGGGAAGCAAGAATACCCACAATCAGTGACTCGTTGCAGCTAGCAGATGGGGGTTGTGGGCGCCCCACATGGAGACCCCTACATCAGATCCTTGGTCAGCGTCTCCAGGAACTCATAGTTGGTGCTGGTGCCACGCATCCGCTTGAGCAGCGCCTCGGTGGCAGCGGACATCTCGTACCCGGCGCCGTTGGGCGGGGGCACCATCAACTGGCTCAGCATGCGACGCATCAGGTAGACGCGCTGCAACTCGTCGCGCGATAGCAGCAGTTCCTCCCGCCGTGTGCTGGAACGCTCAATGTCAAAGGCAGGGAAGATCCGCCGCTCCTGCAGCCTTCGGCTGAGGTGCAGTTCCATGTTCCCCGTCCCCTTGAATTCCTCGTAGATGAGGTCGTCCATCCGGCTGCCGGTATCCACCAGGCAGGCGGCAATGATGGTCAGGCTGCCCCCCTCTTCGATGTTGCGTGCCCCGCCAAAGAACCGTTTTGGGGGGTAGAGCGCGGCCGGGTCAATCCCTCCAGAGAGCGTCCGCCCGCTGGGCTGCACGACGAGGTTGTAGGCCCGGGTGAGGCGGGTAATGGAATCGAGCAGAATCACTACATCCTTGCGCGACTCTACCAGCCGCTTGGCCCGCTCCAGAGCCATCTCCGCCACCCTCACGTGGCTCCGGACCGGCTCGTCAAAGGTCGAACTAATCACCTCGGCTTCCACCGACCGGTCCATGTCGGTGACCTCCTCCGGCCGCTCACCTATGAGCGCCACCATCAAGTGAACTCCCGGGTAGTTGGCAGAGATACCGTTGGCGATTTGCTTGAGGATGGTGGTCTTGCCCGCCTTTGGCGGAGAGACTATCAGACCCCGCTGGCCTCGGCCGATCGGAGAGACCAAGTCGAGCAGCCGAGTGGCAAGGATGTTGGGGCTGGTTTCCAGCTTGTACTTTGGCTCCGGGAAGATGGCCGTGAGCCGCTCAAAGTTGGGCCGCTGCTTGGCCGTCTCTGGGTCCAATCCATTCACAGCCTCAACTTTCAGCAGCCCATAGTACTTTTCGTTGTCTTTCGGAGGTCGTACCTGCCCTGCCACCATGTCTCCCCTCCGCAGGCCAAAGCGGCGGATCTGTGACTGGGAAACATAGATGTCGTTTGGGCCAGGCATATACTGCTCAGCCCGCAGGAACCCAATCCCCTCATCGACGGTGTCCAAGACGCCACCACGAAAATCGTGTCCCGACTTTTCTGCCTGCGCCTGGAGCAGGCGCAGTATCAGGTCCTGTTTCTTGAGGCGGCTCATCCCAGATATGCTCTGGTCGCGAGCCATGTCGCGAAGCTCGCTCAACGTTTTTGATTCCAGTTTGGCGATGTCCATCTATTACTCTCCAGCAGAGCAGGGCGCTGCCGCCCTGACGCATGAAAACTGAAATGGAGGGATCAAGTGGTGTGCGCAGCAGCGCACCTCAGGAACCGGGCTAGCTATGTCCATACGTGAACGGTGCTCGCGACCCTGTACGTTACGACAAAGGGGAGACTGCGAGGAAGCCAGGAATCCGATTCGGACCCGATTCGGGCAGGATTATAGCAGACACAACTGCGACGGTCAATCCAGACTAGCGGTCAGGTCCCGCCCTCCACATCGTACCGCTGAATGAACTCCTCCGCCTTCTCCACCAGCCGGCGGTCCCCGACAAAGACAGGAACCCGATGATGTAGACTGGTCGGTTGCACCTCTAGTACGTTCTCCCGGCCGGTAGAGACATAGCCTCCCGCCTGCTCAGCCAGGAAGCCAAGTGGCGCCGCCTCGTAGAGTAGGCGCAGCTTCCCCTGCGGCCGCTTGGCATCGCTGGGATAGATAAAGACGCCGCCCGCAAGCAGGTTGCGGTGAAAGTCAGCCACCATGGAGCCAATGTACCGCTCAGAGAGTTCAGGAGCGTCATCGCCCTCACCCTGAAGCCACTTGACGTATTCCTGAACGCCTCGGCTCCACCGGCGGACGTACGCATGGTTGACGCTATAGTACTTGGGCTGAGGAGAGCGGATGTTGGGGTGGGAGAGCAGAAACTCTCCCACACTGGGGTCCAGCGTAAAGCCATAGACCCCGTGCCCGGTAGAGTAGACCATCATCGTGCTGGACCCATAGACCACGTACCCGGCCGCTGCCAGCGCACGCCCCGGTTGCAGGCAATCCTCTACCGAACAGGAATCCCCGGTCGTCTTTCGCCGAAAGATGGCAAAGATTGTTCCTATGCTGACGTTATAGTCAATGTTGGACGACCCATCAAGCGGGTCAAAGATCAAGACGTACTTCCCATCAGGGTGAGCCGGAATGATGTCTGGATCCTCCTCGGAAGCCATCACACAGACCCGGCCGGTGAACTCGTTCATCCGGATGAGAGTCTCGTTGGCATAGACATCCAGCTTCCGCACCTCCTCACCCTGCACGTTCTCCTCCCCCGTCAGCCCCAGGATTTCCACCAGGCCAGCGCGATTCACCTCGCGCGCCACTATCTTTGCCGCCAGGGCAATGTCATACAAGAGGTTGGTGAACTCGCCTGTGGCCTCTGGGTGCAGTTTCTGCGACTCCAGAATGTGGTGATCAATGGTGACAAGCTCATGCCGAGGCACTGGATGACCTCCTCACTGCACGACCCAAACCACATAGTAGGTTGCGAGTGTCACACTGACGAGCAGGCTGTCGATCTTGTCCAAGATTCCACCGTGCCCCGGAATCAGAGTGCTAGAGTCCTTGGCCCCGACCTGGCGCTTGATCATGGACACTCCCAGGTCACCTATCGGCGACAAGGCAGCGATGAACAACCCCAGGGCCAGTCCATGCCAGGCTCTCAACCCCAGCAGGGCAGCCAGCAGCGCGGCGGAGAGGCCACCTACTATCAGCCCGCCCACGGCTCCCTCCCACGTCTTGCCTGGGCTGAGCCGTGGGGCCAGCTTGCGGCGGCCCCAGGCGCGGCCGACAAAGTAGGCTCCGCTGTCAGCCAGCCAGGTGGCGCCGTACGCAATCAGTGACCAGAGCAACCCTTCCTCTAGCCCCCGCAGCCGCAAAAAGTGCGAACCCGTCCAGCCAAGGTAGATGCCACCCGCCACCGTGAGCGCCCAGCTTGCCATCGGATCCGCGTCTCCCCGATCAAAGCGGACCATGGCCCACACCAGACTAACGATCACCGCCAGCACTAGCCCGGGCCCGAGCAGCTCCCGCTCCGGCCAGGCAAGGTCGGCCAGCGGGATCCAGGTCAGGGCGATCACAGTAGGAATCCAGCAGGCGCGCCCGCCCTTCCTGACCAGTTCCACGTATTCCCAGCCCGCCAGTGCGAGGACAAGCCCGATGGCAACGGAGAACCACCAGCCTCCCAACCACAGTAGACCAAGAGCCGATGGGATCAGGATGACCGCAGTGAGGAAGCGCTGACGTAGCATCGGAGGAAAGAACCTGGATAGGGCTGTGGGTGTAGCTATGTGATGTCAATCAGAGGGATTGAGGACCAGGCCAAACCGACGCTCGCGCTGCCCAAAGTTCTCAAGGGCCTTCTCCAGCTCGGCACGGTCGAAATCGGGCCAATAGGTGGGCGTGACATAGTATTCCGAGTAGGCGCCCTGCCAAATCAGGTAGTTGCTGAACCGCAGCTCACCACTGGTACGGATTATCAGGTCAGGGTCCGGCAAGCCGGCCGTATAGAGATGCTGCTCAATCAGCGCCTCGTCAACCTCTTCCGGCTTGACTCCCGCCTTGACTATCTCGCGGATCGCGTGCACGATTTCCTGCCGGCCGCCATAGTTCCAGGCCACATTGAGGGTCAAGGCCCGGTTTTCCTTGGTCAGTTCGATTGCTCCACGCACCTTATCCTGGAGCTTTGAAGACAGTTGCTTGAGCTCGCCAATGTGCCGCAGCCGGACCCCGTTCGCGTGCAACTCGCTCAACTCTCGGTCTATGACGTCCGCCAGGATGTTCATTAGGCCCTTGACTTCTCTGTCGGGCCGCCCCCAGTTCTCGGTCGAGAACGCGTATACGGTCAGGATCTTGATCCCCAGGTCACCGCAGGCCTTGATGGTCCTGCGCAGATTCTCAGTGCCGGCCCGATGTCCAGCTTGCCGAGGCAGCCCTCTGGAACGCGCCCACCGGCCGTTGCCATCCATGATGATAGCCAGGTGTGCGGGAATCCTGAGTTCACGTTTCTCAGGGGAGCGCTTCTTCGGCACCGGATCTAGACTTCCAGTATCTCGTTCTCTTTGTGCTGGCCCATCTGCGCCACTTTCTCGACGTATCTGTCGGTCAGCTCCTGCAGGTCGTCCTTGCCGCGGAAGAACTCGTCTTCCGAGATCAGCTTCTCTTTCTCGAACGCGCGCAAGTCATCCAGCGTATCCCGGCGAACGTTGCGGATGGCAACACGGGCCTCCTCCAGACGCCTCCCAACGATCTTGACCAGCTCCTGTCGCCGCTCCTCGGTGAGCCGAGGAATGGCCAGCCGGATGATCCGGCCGTCGTTGTTGGGCGTGAGCCCCAGTTCCGACTTGAGTATGGCCTTCTCGATGGCCCCCAGTGAAGAGGGGTCATAGGGGCGAATGACAAGCAACTGCGCTTCAGGAGCGGAGATCGTGGCGAGTTGAGTTAGCGGCGTCTGCACTCCATAATAGTCTACCATCACTCGCTGTACCAGGGCGGGGGTAGCCCGGCCCGTCCGAAAGCCAGCCAGATCGTTCTTCAGCGCCTCTATGGCGCCGTCCATGCGGCCGGATGCCTCCTTGAGTGCCTGTGCTTTCATGTCAGCCTCCTGTGCACCAGGGAATCAGGCACCGATCAGAGTGCCCACCGGCTCTCCCAGAGCAGCCTGCTCCAGGCTACCCGGCTCCCACAAATCGACAACCACAATAGGCAAGTTGTTGTCCATGCAGAGAGAGATGGCAGTGCTATCCATCACACCGACCTGCATATTCAGTGCCTCGATGTAACTCAAATGGGAGTAGCGTTTGGCATCAGGATTCGAGTGAGGATCATCATCGTACACGGCATCCACCTTGGTCGCCTTGATCAGCACGTCGGCGTTGATCTCCAGTGCGCGCAGCGCACCGGCCGAGTCGGTGGTGAAGAAGGGATTGCCCGTCCCCCCGCCAAAGACGACCGCTCGGCCTTTCTCCAAATGGCGCAACGCCCGCAACCGTATGTATGGTTCGGCCAGGGTGCGCATCTCGATAGCGGTCTGGACACGGGTGACGACCTCGACTTGCTCCAGTGCGTCTCGCAGAGCCAGCGCATTCATGACGGTGGCCAGCATGCCCATGTGATCGGCCGTAGCCCGGTCCATCCCGTGGCCTATCCCGTCCTCGCCGCGCCAGACGTTGCCGCCCCCTATGACCATCGCGATTTCGATGCCATGGTCCTTGACGGCCTTGATCTTGGCGGCGACTTTCTTGGCCCTGACAGGGCTGATCCCCGTGCCCCCAGGCCCTGCCAGCGCCTCGCCGCCCAGCTTAACTAGTACCCGCCCGTATTTCGGAACCGGCATACTCTCTCCCAACAAGCTACTGTCGGCACCTTGGATTGTACCGGAGCCGCCAGGAAAAGCAAGTGACGAGAGCAACCGGCCGGTTCTGCGCCTCTACTCTAGCGCTTCGCCCAGTTCGTAGCGGACGAAGCGGCGGACCGTGATCTCTTCGCCCAGCTCCGCAGCCCGCTGCGCGAGCAGCTCGCCAACCTGAATCTCGTCGTCCTTGACAAACGACTGCTCGGACAGGACGACGCCTTCGTAGTATTTCCCTAGACGCCCTACAACGATGCGCTCGACGATTGCCTCCGGCTTGCCCGCATCCAAAGCCTGCTGGCGGTAGCTGGCTCTCTCAGCCTCCAGCTTGTCACCTGGAATGCCCTCTCGGGTCAGCCACGTGGGTGCGCAGGCGGCAATGTGAAGCGCCAGATCGTGAGCCAGGACCCCAAAGGCCTGGAGCTCTGCGGCGCCCGGGGTCTCGCTGTTGACCTCCAACATGACGCCTACACGGTTGCCGGGGTGGACGTAAACCTCCACCACGCCCGGCCGGTCATCCAGTTCGTAACGCACGAAACGCCGGACTGCCATGTTCTCCCCGGTCACTGAGATCTCGTTATGGATCAGTCCTGCCAGGGTTGCGTCGGGGTCATCAGCAAAGGGAAGGTCCATCACTGCCTCAAGAGGCTGCTCCTCTGTCGTGGACTCCATCAGGCGGTTAACTACCCTCTGGGCAAGCTCTAGGAAGCCTTGAGTGCGGCCGACGAAATCCGTTTCGCAGTTTACCTCCACCAGCACCCCGGTCCGCCCCTCCTGGGCCGCTCCCTCCACCCGGCCTTCGGTTGTCTCGCGCCCCGAGCGCTTTGCCGCTCGGGCCAACCCCTTCTCTCTCAAGAGGCGGGCGGCCTGTTCGAGGTCTCCGCCACAGCTTTCGAGCGCCTTCTTGGCGTCCAGCACGCCGGCGCCGGTAGCATCGCGAAGTTCCTTTACCATCTTGACGTCGATAGCCACTCCTACTCCTCCTCATCCAGCCCGGTGGCCGCGGCTTCGCCTGGCTCAACAACCTCGTCCTCAGCCAGCTCGGGGGCCGCGGCTTCGCTTGGCTCAATGACCTCCCCCTCGGCTGACTCAGGGGCCGCGGCTTCGCTTGGCTCAATGACCTCCCCCTCGGCAGACTCAGGGGCCGCGGCTTCACATGGCTCAATGACCTCCCCCTCGGCAGACACAGGGGCCGCGGC
>JAUVHW010000331.1 GCA_030593075.1 Ardenticatenales bacterium | reverse complement strand
AGTCAACCGTCATCTGGATGCTGGCTGCATCGTCGGCATCCGAACCGAGGACGAACATCCCGTGTGCTTTGATGCCGTAAGCGTGAAAGGCGCGGATGCTGTCCTGGATCTCCTCCACCTCCTGCTGCTTGTTGTAGAGTTTCAGCGTCTCGGGGTTGGCCGATTCAAAGCCGCAGTAGACCATCCTGCAGCCCGAGTCGCGCATCAACTCCAGCAGCTCCGTGTCCCAGGCCCTGGTGCGCTTGTCCCGGAAGATCGCCTCAGCGCGTACCTGCGCGGACCAGTTCGGAGTCACTCCGCGCCGGATCATCCCGCGCAACAGTTCCTTTGTGCGTTGCTTGCTGACCACAAAGTTGTCGTCATAGAAAAAGACGCTCCCCGCGTCCCGGTACTGCTCGAGTTCATCCAGCACCGCGTCCACGGGCCGGGCGCGAACCCGGCGGCCGAACATGGCGACTACGCTGCAGAAATTACAGTTAAAGGGGCACCCCCACTGAGTCATGATGGGAATATTGGTCATGCGCTCATACCCTGCAATGAGGCTGAGGTCCGGCGCGGGAAGCGCCGCGAATGCCTCTTGGCTGCAAGGCGGCCGGTCCGGGTTGTGTACTTTGCGGCCGGCGGCCCAGTAGGAGAGACCGGCGATTCTCCCTGGCTCCGATTCTCCCTCAAGGGCGGCCGCCAGTTCCAGCATGGTCGTCTGCCCTTCACGCCGCACGACATAGTCGCAATGGTCCAGCGCCTCGCCGGCCAGAAAGGTCACGTGGGAGCCGCCAATCACCGTTGGCACCTTTGCCTGGCGCACCGTGGCTGCCTGGGCATAAGCGACCGGGACCGTAGAGGTGGTCGCGGAGAAGCCTACCAAGTCGGCCGACAGGACGTCGGTCCAGTCCACCGGGGTTAGCTGTTCAACGTAGATGCGCACGTCGTGGCCCGCGTCAGCCAGCAGCCGGCCGATGAGGGGCAGCCCCAGCCGGGGCAGCAAAGCTCGATCAAACACGTTGATTCCCGCAGGTTTAGGCTCGATCAGCCTGATTTTCATTGACATCCTCCAGTAAAGTGTGTTTCGTGTGCCGCCACGCCAGCGGGTTGGCCCGCGGCGTGGTGGTCGTGAACGTTGAAATGAGTTCGCTGCAAAGCAGCCTAATGAGCCAATTGCCTGGCCGGAAACCCAGCCATGCGGCCTCCGCAGGCGCAGCGCGGTTTCCATCATGCCGGCGAGGGATTGCCGAAACCGGCTCGCAGGCGCGAGCGGCCAACGCCCCGACTAGCAATCGTGAGTTGGGGCTTTTAGGCTGGTAGTGGACGTTTGAGGTGGGTCACGCCTGGGCTGGGGGAAAAGCCAGACGCAAAGGTCTGTGGGGGCAGCGGACCATTGTGGACCGCTGGGTCCGGAGGGCCGGACGAGTACAGGTTGCTAGGCGCCAGCATTTGCAGAATCAACCCGATGCACAGCGCCAGGAGAGCCTGGGCCAGGGCCGATTCCTCGCGGTTGCACCTCCGGCGGGATGTGTTGGCGGCTTCCAGCAGGCTCGCGGCCGAGGAACGCAAGTCAGGGGCGGAAGCCTGGATCTCGCGCAGACGAGAAGCACTGCGCGCGATGAGAGAATCTATTGCGCTGCGGGGGATGTTGTTGCTCACGCCGCGAACCAGCCCCAGCAGCAGCCCGGGCGGTAGCGTGGGGCTCAGGTTGGCCAGAGTCCGGAGTGCGTTCTTACCCGGCAAGGTATGGGCGGCCGATGGCAGCAACATAGCCCAATTGTAATCCAAGAGGGGCGCAGCGGCAAATCAGGACGAATGCCGGGGAGAAAGCTGGCGCGGCCAGCCGGCGCTCATCTTGCGGGGAGGGGGAGCAGCGGTGATGCTGGCAGCCACGTGCGCAGGCCATGGTGCTGGCGAACTGTACATTGCCGTGTCCATCGCGCTGCGTCATATTGACGGGAGAGGTCAGCCCCGTTCAGCCTGGGAAACAGGATGGAGGCCGCGAGGCCCTTTAGCGAGATCTGTGACCCTCTGGCCGTGCGGCCGGAAGGCCCGGTGCGCGGAGACCGCTACGCAGGGCCGTGGCCGCCCTGCCGCCGCGTTCCGTCGTAGGGGTGTGGTTTCCGCGCCCGCGCCAATAGACCTCCGAGGCCTCCGAGACCTCGGAGGTCTTCGGCTGCAGGGCGGCGCGACCCTGCCCCTACTGAGGCCGCACTCGGCACCACCCTTGCGCTCCCGGCGGATGGGCGGCCCGCCGCGAGCCGCTCAGCCGCCTGCTGTGTTCCGCTCGTCGCGGACGACCTCACACGGCGTTCGGTCACACATGGCCTGCGGGCAGTACCATGGGTGCCATGGCGTGGAGCCTGAGCGCTGGGACAGTGCGCTTCAGCGCACTTGAGGTAGCAGACGCCGACGTGCAAGCACCGCAGTTGTCCTGTCCATCGCGCTGCGCTATACTGACAGGCAGGCTTGGCCCCTTGTCTGGCGAGCCATGCGGTGAACCGCGGGTCGCTAGACGGCGTAGCGTGAATTGAAGACTGGTGCCAAGGCGATGAGCTAGCGTCCTCGGACCAAACATTGGCACAGGGCGGTCTCGCGCGATGTGGCACAGCTGAAAAGAACCAGGTATCCAGAGCAAGGCAAAGATGAAGATACTGGGCGTCAATGGTAGCCCACACAAGAACGGGAATACATACAAGCTAATCAGCGAGGTATTGCGAGGAGCCAGCGAGAACAACCACCAGTGCGAGGTCGTTCATCTGGTGGATCTCCACCTAGACTACTGCAACTGGTGTGGAGAATGCTGGGGGGCTACCCCTGGTGTTTGCCCTATTGAGGATGGCTTCATGGAACATCTCGAGCAGCTGCTGGAGGCGGATGTGTTGATCGTGGCAACACCCTCCTCCAACCGGTCAGTCACAGGCTATATGAAGAACTGGTTGGATCGCTTCTGCAGCAGCCAGTTGGTCTATCAAGTGGACGAAGACAAGCACGTAACCAAACGGTCGCGCGTGCCTGGTGGCAGACAAGCCATCATCATCGTGCAAGGCTGTACCGAACTGTTCCACGAAACCATAGAACCCATCAGTGTGGTAATGGACGTGTTGGAGATCCCGGTAATTGAGAGGCTAGTCGTTGCCAAAGTGGGCCTTACCGAGGAGGACACCGTTGACGAGAGGCCGGAGGTAATGCACCGAGCCTTTCAGATCGGCCGAGGTCTGAGTCAGTGATTCTTCTACGTTCGGCACTCTGCCCGACAAGCAGTTGCACCCGGTGGCGCTGCGCTGACGGCCGACGTCGACACCCACGTCACGTCAGAAAGAGGAATGGTCGCGAGGTGATATCCCATGAAGGACGCAGTTATACAAGCAAGAGACTTTCGCAAGACCTACGGCGATTTCGTCGCCGTGGACGGCATCAGTTTTGACGTGCAACAGGGCGAGGTATTCGGCCTTCTAGGCCCCAACGGCGCTGGAAAGACCAGCACGCTGGAGAGCCTGGAAGGGCTGCGTGCGGCCGACGGTGGATCATTGCAGGTCATGGGCGTCGACCCCGCCCGCCAGTCGCGCAAGCTGCGCAACCTGATCGGGGTGCAGCTGCAAACAGCAGGCCTGCCGGA
>JAUVHW010000257.1 GCA_030593075.1 Ardenticatenales bacterium | reverse complement strand
CTCCCGAACGCCCCGGGCCCCGTGCCGCACTACGGATCGCAGGTCGCGCACCCCACTGCAACCCCGCCCAAGGGCTGTGTGGCTGGGTTCTGCGCCCCTACGGCTAGGCCGCAGTGGTGACACCTCGGTTCATAGGATGCGCCCAGCAAGCGAAGCCCTACGGCTCGGCGGGCCAGCCAGCCGCAGCCCATCCAGGCCAGGAACATGATCGTTGCGGTGCCCATCGTTTCTTCTCCTCTCTAGATCAATCAGGGTGCCGGCAATCAGACCGGAGGAGGTTGCTGACTGGTGGCAAACCGGACTACTGCCGACACCCTGGCTGGCCTAGAGTCACTCCTCTCCGTTCTCCTGAACAAACCCGGCATCCTATTATCATCTCGGTCCGTTCCTCCGCCATCGGGGCGCTGGTGATCAACGCCCGCGTTGCCGGGTTGCGGCTCCCTACGGTCCGGTGGCAAGCCTGGCAGGTGGGGAACGGCGTCGCGCCCAGCCTGTCGAGCGCTTGTCCTATCATCGTGGCGATGGTCATGGCGTGGGCTCCTCCCCGAACCGGGCCTTGTACGCCTTCTTCCAGCACGGCTTGCAGAGCGGAGGCAGAACAGGCCCAGGCCTGCCGAAATGCTGCTGGGATTCCTCGGCTGTCAAGGGGCGGCTGAACTCATAGCTTCCCAGCGCCCTGCCGCAGTCGTCACATTTCAGGTCGCTCATCTCTCTCCACCTCCTAACGCTATCATCGGCGCCAGCGTTGCGGGTCTGAACCCCCGCGACAAGATTCGCCTCAATATTCTGCACGGCCCCACTCATCGCGTCACGTGCCGAACGGCCCCTAGTTTAGGGTCGTCTGGCATGGCGTAACGGGTCTTGCGGGGAAGGAGTGGGGCGCCGGTAGTTGACTCGCGGGGGGACTACCGGCACCCCGTGCAGCCTGGCCGGGGCTGGGGCTTTGCATCGTGCAACCGCTGCATCCTTGCTGGCCCTGGCGGACTACCAATCAGGAGCGGCCGGCCGGGGCGCTCGGCGAAGTCGGGGACAGTGGCGGCTATCCCCATCAACCCAAGCCGCGCCCGGCCAACCAACGGCACCATACCACTAATGTGGCTTGCTGTCAAGCGCCGGTTTTGGCGAGCGCGGCGCGGTCTTCCTGGCAGGACAGCAGGCAGCTTTCCCACGAGCCCATATGGCGCTGCTCGTGCCAGTTGCGACTCAGTGTTTCTAAGCGTGACAGCAGCCGCCCGTTCTCGGCCTCTAGGGCGGCGATGCGCCCCTTGCTCCTTCGTATGGCCAATGCGGTCAAATCGTCGGCAACCAGTTGGGCTACTGTCTTCTTGGCCATCACGCCGGCAGCAGGTGAACCGACAGCATCACCCAGCCCTCCGGGAGCTCGTCTAGCGGTGGCTCCCCACACCGCTGGATGTGCGTGATCTGGGCGCGGAGGCTGTGCGGGCTCTCGTATTCGGGGCACTGTGGGTTGAACTCCGTCAGGTAGAGTATGTCCCCCAGTTTGTAGGAGCGGTCGTCGACGCGCAACGTCGCGCGCTTCTCCCCGTTCCTGATTAGGTAGAACTCCCCGGCCCAGCTCTTCAGCTCGTGGATTTTCATATGTACCTCCGGAGTAATATACTCGGCAGGGGGTGACTACTGCGAGGCCTCGCTGCGGTCCTTGACGATCCTGCTGTACGCGTCGTCGATTTCCTTGAACGCGTCGGCGCCCCCCCCAACGTCGGGGTGGAGCTTCTTCGCCAGGGCCCGGTAGGCGGCCCCGATGATCTCGGGATCCGCGTCCGGCCGCACTCCCAGCACCTCGTAAGCATCCCTGCCCTGCGCCGGCGCCGAGAGCTGTAGATAGGCGTTCTTCATCGTGTCCGCGATGCCGCGAACCTCGTTCATCCGCATCGCCTCGATGGCGTAGAAGATGCAGCGGAGGTTGTCCCGGTAGCCCTCCTGGCTCGAGCACTCAACGGTGACCGGGATGCCGCGCAACACGAACCGCACGAACGCGCTGGTCTGGCCGCGGTCCATCCTCAGCGGGATCTCGTAGTCAGATACGTCCGAGTCTGACCATGAATGCGCTCGCCACTTCCTGAACTCGTCTTCGATCTCTCGGCGAGTCTGTTCCGTCGGTACGCGGTATCTCACTTTTCCAGCTCTTCCCTCAGGATCCGAATGTCGGCGTCCGCCTTGAACCCCAGCTTAACCCACGTGCGGCCGACCTCAAGAACGGAGACCACGATCTCCTCCTCGCGGCCGGGCGCACGGATAAGCACCCCCTGCCCAAGCTTCCTGTGCAGCACGAGCATGTCGGCTCCCTTCTGCTCCTCCTTGCTCATTGGCGGGTTACGACGTGCTCCTCCGGCACGGCCCGGACCCCGGGGATCTGCAAGGTCTCTTTCAGCTCGCGCGCCGTCGCGTTGAGCAAGGGCATGTTCGCCAGCACGAAGTCAAGCCCCAGCGTCCCTTCCCCGCACGCCTTGGCCAGCGCCCGTAGGTCCGTCACCTCGGCGTGCCAGACCGTCCGCGTGCTAAGCCCCGACCCCATCGCCTCCGGCTGGGCTACCGCCGGCGCCGTGGTCGTCTCCGCCCGCTCCTCGAGCTCCTGGGCCCCGGCCTCGTCGCCTATGTCTCGCTGCATCTCCGCCCTGGTCGCTAGCTGCTGCCGCTCCTCCTCCGCCTTGGCGTCCAGCTCCGCCTGCGCCGCCGCCGCCGCCCGCTGTAGCTTCTGGTTGTACGCCAGCGCCGCCGCCTTGATCGTCGCCTCCGCCTCGGCGAGCCGGTCGATCGCTGGCTTGAAGAGCTCTAGCACCTGCTTCTTCGCCGCGTCCATCGGCCGCGTGATGGACAGCCGCAGATCCGCCAGCGCCTTCTGCCGGCCCTTGACGTTGCCCAGGAGCGCCGCGCTCGCTGCGAGCTCCTCTGCGGTCCCAATGATTAGTTCGGCCGCCCTCTCGGCCAGTGAGGTGGTCTCCTCGTCCTCCTTGCCGATGGCGTCCTTGGCCAGCTCGATTACCTGGGCCTGTGTGTCCTTCGCGTTCTTCTCTACTGTCATTCTGTCCTCTCCTTCAGCTTGGCCAGGTCGCGCCCCAACGCGGCCAGGGCCTGGCAGCCTTTGCAGTGATAAGCGTGAACCTTGCGCGGCCCGCCAACATGGTGGTTCGCAGCGTGATCAATCCCCAGCGCCTCCACCAGCCGGCGCAGGTGGTTGACGGCATGGACGGCGAGGCCGGCGTTGGCGCGCTCCGTTAGCGTCGGGGAAGGGTGTAGCGGATGTGGCACAAGTATCGGGTAGGGGCTGCTACCGGCGCCGCTCCACACCCACTGACCGCCGGCGCTGAGCACCCACGGCTCAGGGCTCGCCTCCGCAATCAGCGCGTCCAGCTCTTCGAGTAGGCTGCTCATAGCCGCCACTATACCACCAAGCCCGCCGCCCCGCAAGCGCCACGAAGCCCGGCGCCGTCACCCCGGAACGCCCGCCTGGTGGCAAGCGCACACCGCACACACCAGCCTGTGCCGCGAAAATAGTTTGAATCTAGTGCCAAATTGCTCACCACAGCTCGTATCTAGCGAGTGTGAAATTGTGCCGTGATCGGGTGTGCAGCTCTCAGGCGCTCGTCAGGGTGGGCAAAAAGGAACGCCCCTTGGTAGGTAGGGGCGCCCCTCGTTGTGGCCGCTCTCGTGGACGTCAGCCCCGTTACGGGGTGTTGTGGAGGCTGGGCCTCGCCCGCTTTCCTCGTACCGTCCCGCCCAGCGCGCCGCCACGTCGCTGGGCCGCATGGTGCGGGGCTAGGTCATGTGTGAGGGGGTCTTGTATCGCCGCTCGCCGTACTTCTCGAGTATCCGCGCCTCTATGTCTGCTTCGCTCCATGGCGCCGAGTCCCGTTGCAGGGCGCGAATGGCCCACCGCCGTCGCTCCTCATTGACCTGCTTAGTGTGTGCGCCCCGATTGGCCGCTTGCGAGCGTCTCTTCCAGTCTGGGTCGTTCTCTCTGTTGTAGTCTCGTATGGAAAGTGGCATCGTCTCGTCCTCCTTCTACCCATATTATCGGCACCACTACCTGCGCCTGAAGGGCCAAACGAAAGTTTTTTCTGAGAACTTTTCTACTCTCTCTAACAGGTATCCAAATCCCGGTGAGGGTAGTCGGGTCTATCGTTCACACCCCCCACCCCCTTAGGGGTGGTGGGGTGTGTGTATAACGCTATATCCCTCCCTGATTCTACCAGGAGCCATGTTACATGAAGGAAATCCAACCAACTTAGCCCATACTAAAGTACCACGCGTGTCCATTAGGTATCCGTTAGGTATCCAACATTCACCATTTCCAGACTCAACACGTGTCCGTTAGGTATCCATCGCGTGTCCGTAAATGATAAGGCTCTTACCGCGGATACGCAATGGACACGCGTTGGACACGCGTCATACCCTGACCGAAGCACTAACTACACTTTCCCGTATACGACACGCGACATAACGACGCGTATCCTGCAATTTGCTTCCGAGTTGCCTTTTTCGGCCCAGCCCGGCGCCCGAGGCCAAATCGCCCCGACTGTTGACAGAGGCGTGAGAGGGTGCGTCGACGAGCCTGTCAGCCTTGACGAATACCGAGCGGTGGGTTAGCATTTGGGGCGATGGACTTTACACAATGGTGCTGCTAAATGGTGCTGCAACCTCGCGGTAAGCCATTTGCTCGTGGACACGACCCTCGCCGCAACCCCGGCGGCAACAGCACGAGTGGGACCGACACCCTCATGGACGTGCTCAAGCGGCAGATACCCTACGAGAAGATAGCCCTGGCCATGGATAAGCTGGTGGACGAGGGCGACCC
>JAUVHW010000170.1 GCA_030593075.1 Ardenticatenales bacterium | reverse complement strand
GCGCGGTAGAAATCGACAGCGACCCCCACGAACTCTTCCTCCGCCTTGTCATAGTAGGCTCCGGGCGGGTCGGTCCGCTTGGGCTCGTACCATAGGTGCTCGAACTCTTCGCAGCGGCCGCTGTCCTCAGCACCGGCCAATACATAGTTGCTGCCCGGCCGGATGCCGACGGCCTCCAGGTGCGGCTGGGTCATGCAATCACCCCGCGCTGCCAGGATGCCTACCACCCTCTCCGGGCCGATGAGCTGCTGGGCAAAGGGCACCTGGAGGAGGCTGGACATGAATACCGGCACGCTTACATAGCCGGCGATGTCCTGCTGGAAATAGGCAAAGTAGCCGCATTCGGCCGCGATTGCCCGGCAGCCCATGCTTTCCAGCTTTTTCGCCGCCCGCCGGATAGGCTCCCGGCAGGGTGATTTGTCTTCCTCGTGGACCAATGCCCAGATATCGACCCCCTCGGCGATCTCGTACTGAATGGGAAAGGGGAAGGCGCTGGCATTGCGCACGTCGCCGGGGAACCCAGGATAGACGTCATCCAGGATGATGATGCCCAGGCCCATGCCATAGCAGCGGTGGTCCTTGCGGGCCTTGATTTGGTTGATGCCCATGTCCCGTGACTGATACATCTCACTCTCCTTGTAGTGTTCACCGCTGAGATCGCAGAGAACGCTGAGCTTTTTTTGCTCCACGTTTGAGCTCCACTGCTTTCCCGTGAGCTCCTCATTATAGCGCGGCTGTTCGCCCGCTCTCTCTGCGATCTCTGCGTGCTCTGCGGTGAATCTGATTTCCTCAGTCGAGCCGGGCGAAGCTTACTCACCGCGGAGATCGCGGAGAACGCTGAGTTTCTGTGGCCTACCTTTGACCTTCTCCAGTTACCTGTGGGTCTCTGTCAAGACATTGTACCGGTTTTCAGGAATTACTCCCACAGTCTCTCCGGATACACGCCCTGCCGAACGAGCTGGTGAATGTATTGCTCGACTGTTGGTTTGTCAGCACGGTACGTCATGCCCACCCAACGCTCATTCGTGGGCAGTACTCTGACCCGTGCTTTTTTCGCTTTCAGCAAGTTGTTGACCGCCTCGGGCAAGAAGAACTCGGGCTCTTCCAGGCTACCTGTTTCCTGCAAAAAGCGCGCGAACATCGCCTCCAGTGCGTCAAAGATGCTGGGCGTGAATCCCCACATATTCAGCGAGACCAGGCTGTCCATCGAGATTTCGTTCCAGGTCATGCCGCCATCTTCCGAGTACTCGGCTGCAGCACCATGCTTCTCGATTCGCGTCCGCTCGTGAATCTCAACCAGATACCCGCCCTCGTCCACCAAACAGACCCCGCGGGCCACGTGTCCGTGGTCGCTCAACGTATTCGCCAGCATATAGCCGACCATGCAGTAGTCGTGCACACCGTCTGGTTCCTCAGATGTGATCAGGTAGTCATGCACCGCCTGGAACGACGTCAACCCGTAAAAGTCGTCGGCGTTTATCACCGCGAAAGGCCCATCTACGGCATCTCTACACACCAGCGTGGCCTGCCCCGTCCCCCAAGGCTTTAACCGGTTCGGTGGAACGCAAAAGCCTTCCGGCACATCATACACTTCCTGGAACACATAGGCGGTCTCGCACTGCCGGTCAATGGTATCGCCGACGATCTTTCGAAAATCATCCTCGATTGCCTTTTTGATCACAAAGACCACTTTGCCAAAGCCAGCCCGCAAGGCGTCATAGATCGAGTAGTCAATGAGTAGTTCACCACCCGGTCCCACGGGGTCAATCTGCTTTAGCCCACCATAGCGGTTTCCAATACCGGCCGCCAACACGACCAACGGGGGTTGGATCATTTGCCCTCCTGAATACCTCTCCTATGGCGTCAACGTGATTCTGCGTAAACCGAGAGGACACTCGATATTGTGCCATTTGGCAAAGTCAGATGATGGCAGAGAAGCTGCAGCGCAGGGGAACTGCAGCGCAGCTTCCCTGCGGCGCAGCTTCCCTGCGGCGCAGGCATGCACAGCAAACGGCAAACGGCCGCATATCAACTCCCTCAACCACACAATGCCCACCGACGGAACCATCCGCTCACATTGGACCAGGGGCAAGCCACGACGGTCGCCGGGCACGATAACCCGGCCGCCCATGAAATAGGCCTGGGTGGCGCCGCCGCCATCCAGGTTCACCGCGTCCACCGCGCCGGCCTCTCGCAAGAGATGGACCAGTTCAGACAAGGTTGCGCCGGCGCTTTCCACCTCCGGCACACGCACGGCCGGCTATTGGCACGCCTTGAGCGCGTGGTCCAGGTCCTCCTTCAGGTCCTCAATATGTTCGATGCCGACCGACATGCGGAAGGTACCGGGGCTGATCCCGACGGCCGCCAGCTCGTCCCCATTGAGCCAATGATGGGTCGTGCGAGCCGGGTTGACGATCAGCGAGTAGACGTCGCCCAGGGTGGTGGCGGGGAGTATCAGCCTGAGGGCATCCAGGAAGCGGAAGGCCTTGTCTTTGTCGCAGTCGGCGACGTCAAAGCTGAGCATGGCCCCATACCTTCCATCGGGCAAGATGCGGGCGGCCGTCTCGTGCTGGGGGTGGCTGGGTAGGCCCGGGTAACGCACCCGCTCGACCAGAGGATGGCTCTCCAGGAATCGCGCCGCCTCCATTGCATTGGCGCAGTGGCTCTCCATGCGCAGGGAGAAGGTCTTGAGCCCGCGCAGAGCCAGCCAGGCCTCGTTGGGCCCCAGCGTGCACCCCACCTGGATGAGCATGTCGTGCAGCTTGTCAAAGTCCTTGCGGTAACAGCTCACCGATCCCGCCAGCACGTCCCCATGGCCCGAAAGGAACTTGGACACGCTGTGAGTGACGAAATCGGCCTGGATCTCAAAGGGCTTGAGCAGGTAAGGGGTGGTGAAGGTGTTATCTACGATCACCGCTGCGCCGGCACGATGGGCCATCTCGATCACGGCCGGGGCGTCGATCACCCTGAGCATGGGGTTGGTCATCACCTCAAAGTAGACTACCGCAGGTTTCTCACGCTCGATGATGGCCTCCAGCCGGTCCAGATCACTGAAATCGGTGAGAATGCTGCGGGCACCCAGCTGGGGAAAGATGTTCTCCACCATGGTGTACACGCTGCCATAGACGTCGCTGCAGCACAGGATCAGTTGATCTCTGCCCGCGCCGGCCGCCAGCAGAGCCAGGTGGCTGGCTGCCATCCCGGAAGAGCAGACGTGGGTCACCTCTGCCCCTTCCAGGGTGGAAAGCGCCCGCTCCAGAGCGGTGCTGGTGGGAGAGCCCGAGCGGGAGTAGACGTACCCCGGCTTGCGGTAATAGACCCGGTCATCCAGGTCGCGCGCGCTCTCATAGAAGAAGGTGGTCGAGTTATGAATCGGAGTGCTGGAGGTCCAGAAGGCCTGCTTCTCCCAGCGTTCGCCGGCGTGCAAGCACTGAGTCGCCAGATCCTTCTCAGCGTAGCGGGCGTCCGCCCGGCGGTGCTCAGAATGCATTGGCTGGTCGGTGTACTCCCACTTGGCCATGAGCTATCCCTCCGCGAATTGCTCTTCCGCGCGCCGGACGACCGCCCTGATTTTCTCCCGCGCCTCTTCGGGCAGCGGCTCCGGCCGGTGCTCGGCGAGGATCTTTTTCACGCGTGCGGCCGCGCGCTCGGTCAAGCTCTGGCCTCCTTTGGCCATCCATTGCTCATAGTTGCCGGCCTCGAACAGATCCGGGTTCCACCGTTCCCGGAAATGCGCCATGGTGTGGTCGCTATCCAGGAACTGGCCATCGGGGCCGACCTCGTCGATCAGGTCGAGCGCCAGGGTCTCATCATTGATCTCCACCGGGGCCATGACGTGCTCCAGCCAGCCTACGATTTCGTTGCAGATGACCAACTGCACCAGGGAACCGCAGAGGCCGGATTCCAGGTAGCCCATGTCGTGGATGATGTTGGCCCCGCCCAGCGTTTCGACCATCAGGGTGAGGGCCGCCTCGGCCGTGGCCTGCTGGTCCGGCACCTTGGCCTCGCTGCAGCCGCCCAGGCCGAAGATGGGCAGGTTGTAGTAATGGCCCATGGCATGGGAGATGCCCTTGGGGTCGGGAGCGCAGTAGAGGTTGACCATAGTCCTCATGTCCATTCCCTCGGCGCCCCAGCCGGGCACGATGAAGGGGGCGCCCTCCCGTTTGAGCTGCGACAGAACCAGGCCTACCAGCACGCCGGCGTTGACCAGGGCCATGCTGGCGGCCGGGGTCACCGGCCCGCTGATACTGGAGACGACCACCGGGACATAGATGGCGGGCAGCCCCTTGCCGGCTAGGAAGAGCAGCTTTTGCAGGGCTTCCTCGTTGTGGCGCAGGCCGGTGGTGACGTTGATATAGCAGGCCACAAAGGGCCTCAGTTTCAGCGCCTCGGCCCCGCCGGCCACCGCCTCGGCCATCTCTACCGCGTCCACGCAGCCCGAGAACTCGTTGGTGACAAAGACTATGGGCTTGGTGGTGGTGTTGAGCATCACCTCCATCTGGTAACGGTCGCTGACCATGGCGTTCACGTCC
Source organism: Ardenticatenales bacterium (assembly GCA_030593075.1). Classification (GTDB taxonomy): domain Bacteria; phylum Chloroflexota; class Anaerolineae; order Promineifilales; family UBA4811; genus JAUVHW01. Next base: position 3,355 of record JAUVHW010000170.1, on the reverse strand, counting down.
ATGGGGAGAAACATGGACATGACAAAGTCAACGTGGGGAAGCGCATCGCACACGGTGATGCCGTCCACGACATCCTGCAGCACCGGCTTGCGCCGCTTCCCGGTGCGGTGGTCTACGATGTTGAGGCAGTCAGAGCCGGTGCCATAGTGACAGTTGCCGTCCTCCAGGAAGATGGGCGACCGGCCGTTGCGGTCGAAAAGCGTGACCCGCTTGGGCACGGTGCTGAAGGCCTTTTCCACCAGCCCGGCCGGAATCCGCACGCGATTCCCCTCCGAGACGGAAGCGCCCGCCGTTTTGAGGAGGTCAATTGCCTCCTGATCGTGGAGCCGGGCGCCGGTGCGAGCCAGGATCTCGAGACTCGCGTTGTGCAGCTTCTGGCACTGTTGGGGTGAGAGGCGGCCGTACTGGGCGCCGCCAAAGCACCTGTCGTTGACGCGGATTCTAGCCATCTGTTGGTCCTCCTTTCATGCAGTTATCGGCCGAGACGCCGCACCGCATTGGGCGCGGCGCGCCGCGATTATACTCCGCGGGCCAGGGTGTGCCAGCAGGGGAGGAGAATGGCGTCCGGCCAGACAGCAGGCGCTGGGCAGGAGTGCGCCGGACCCCCATCAACCGGCCTGGGGCTGAGCCAAGGCCGGCGCCCTCCCCCTCGAAGGGGGAGGGAGCTCAGGGCCAGGCGCCATGGCGGCTAGCGGCACGCCAGGTGGGCCGTCCGGCCAGCGCAAAGAACCTTGCGAAGGTGGCGAACCTTCGGTCGTGAACCTGCGGTGGCGAACCTGCGGTTCGGGAACCTTCGCAAGGTTAGTCGGAGGACTCCTGCCACACGTGTGGACGCCTACCGGGCCCTATGCCACGGATTGGGGGTCGGGCAGCAGGGATGGGCACAAGGCCCTATGCTACAGATGGGGGCTGAATCGCGGCTGCGCCGCGCGGCCGGAGCGGAGGCGCAAGACCCCATCCAAGTGAAGTGCCACGAGTTCACTGGACAGCGACACGCGGACGTGGCATACTTGCCGCCGCGAGTAGACAGACCTGCGACAGGACTGCGCTAAGGCAAAGGATGCGGCGAGACCCCGCACCGCGACAGACCGTAGGAGCGACCAGTCATGAAGAACGTCAAGTACATCTTGGGCACCATGCGCCTTCCTTTCTTGATCCTGGCGCCGGCTTGCGCCTTGCTGGGACTCGGGACGGCCGTCTGGACGTCGGGACCGGTCAGCGTCCTGTACTCGATCCTGGCATTCATCGGCGCGATTGCGGCCCACGTCAGCGTCAATGTGCTGAACGAGTACTTTGACTATAGAAGCGGCCTGGATTCCAGGACAGTGCGGACGCCCTTTAGCGGCGGCAGCGGGACTCTGCAGGAACGGCCGGAGATGGCGCGGCCGGCGCTGTACACCGGGTTAGCGGCGGCGGCCGTGGTGGCGCTGATTGGCGTCTACTTTCTTTCTGTCAGAGGTTGGTCCCTGCTGCCGCTGGGCCTGCTGGGGCTGCTGGTCATATTCATCTACACCCCCTGGCTCGCGCACAGCCCGGTGCTGTGCTTGATCGCCCCCGGCCTGGGCTTTGGCCCGCTGATCGTGATGGGTACCGACTTGGTCCTCACGGGCCATTATTCATGGTCCGCGTTGGTCGCCTCGCTGGTGCCCTTCTTCTTGGTGAACGACCTGCTGCTCCTGAATCAGTTCCCCGACGTCGACGCAGATCGAAGCACAGGGAGGAGGAACCTGCCCATCGTCCTGGGTAGGCAAGCGAGCAGCATTGTGTACGGCGCCTTCCTGCTGCTGGCCTATCTCTCCATAGTCGTGGGCGTCGGCCTGCGGCTCCTGCCTCCCGCCAGCCTCATCGGGCTAGTGACTCTGCTCCTGGCCGTGCGAGCCTTTGCCGGCGCCCGCCAGCACGCCGAAGACACCCAGCGGTTGATGCCAGCCCTGGGCCAGAACGTGATCATCAACATCCTGACCCCCGTGCTGGTTGCCATCGGCTTGTTTGTCGGTTAGAAGGCGCGGCTGTCATGCTCGCACTTGCCGGACAGTGTGGCTGATTTGGCGTGTCTTTCAGAAACGACAGCGTCGGGACTGCTGCCTTCTCGCCAACACACACCGCTAGCGAGGCAGCGGCCGCCCCGTACCGAGCGCTTTGGCGGACCGCATGGCTGACTCGAGAGATGCGCTGCGACACGGCCATACGGGGTCGTACCAACTAGCCGTGTGCTGTTCAGATCGGAGGCACAGGGGGTGCAGGTGAATCGAGAGACTATCCAGACGATCACGGAGAAACGTACTGACATGTCTCAATTCCTTACTCACTGGACGGATCGGGATAGATTCACCGCCCTCCTGCGAGTAGGGGTGTTTGTTGCCAGTGCTGCGCGAAGATCGGTTGGCTTCCTGGGGCTAGACGGAACTCGTCCCACGATCTATGGCTCGTCTCCCGCCGTCTGTTTCAGTGAAACGCCTATTGGCAACTACCTCCAGTCGGTGGACGCTAACCCACGTTACGCCAGTAGGCAATATGGAATAGCTTTGCCCAAGACCGCACTGTACGCGTATGGCGCACGCCCTGTCATCTATGGCGATATGGAGCTAAAGGAAAGATTGGGCAGCGAGAACCGATATCTATTCTGCCATTTCCGCTACTGTTCTCATGGTGACCGCATAGACTGGACACATGAGCGCGAATGGCGAGCCAGGCCTAATGTTCCTGTCAACCAGCGCATAGGTCTGAGAAGCGACGCTACTTTCGAGCATGTCGTCGGGCACGCTGGGAAAACACTCTCTGGCTCTGGAAAAGATGTCGTGCCCATGCACCTGCCGTGCCATGACGAGAGAGGAGACCTCACGGACCAACTACCCGAGGAGCCTCGCTTCATTGTCCTCGTTAGGACGGAAGAAGAGAAGCAAGCTGTTGGAGAGGATGCGGCAAAATGGCAACAGGGTACTGGATACTCCCGCGAATTCTATTCTGAGGTCAGCGAGTACAGAACCAAGTATCTGACGGCCCTCAGCAAGGCCCGAGTTGTCAGCCTCGAAGAGGCAAGACGCAGGCGAGACCGTGAAGGCTTGTGGCGTGTGGAGGATCTAGTCTCAGCCGGTTCGCTTGCATAGGCGCAGATTGGCGGCCAAGTCCTTCACGGTCGTGCAGGGAAGCCGCCGTCTGCTGGTTGCCATCGGCTTGTTTGTCGGGTAGAAGGCGCGGCTGTCATTGCGGGTCCCCTCGTGGCCGGGCGGCGTCCCAAGCTGCACTGGCGCGTTCGCGGATTCGATGGTACCATAGTACCAATCGCGGCGTGCGGTCCTTTCTGCCCCCTTTGGGGCTAGCGACCGAGACAGGTCATCGGAATGAATCGCACGCC
>JAUVHW010000266.1 GCA_030593075.1 Ardenticatenales bacterium | reverse complement strand
ACTAGCCTCATGTCTTGGGCGCCGGCCAAGCCGATCTCACGGGTATCTCACTACGGTACCCTTCAAGCGGTCCTAGCGGGATTCGAACCCGCGATCTCCTGAGTGACAGTCAGGCAGGGACGACCACTCCCCTATAAGACCTGGATAGGTCCTACACCGCGCATCGGTTCGGTTCAGACCTAGAGCCACACGCCGGTTTCGAACCGGCCGCCTTCTCGTTGGCAACGAGACGCTCTAACCAAATGAGCTAGTGTGACGAAGTGCCTTAGCAAGGAGTCGAACCTTACCCACCGGTGCTTCAAACCAGTGCTCTCCCACGTGAGCTATCTAGGCATGTTGAGGAACGGGACATGACCCGTACAGAGGGGTTCAGCCTTCATTTCTAGTGAATTCCCTCCGACCATTCGTTGGCCGTCACCACCCACATCCACCGCCACGAAGCAGCAGGCATCCCAGTTAGCATTTGCCATTCTGGGGAACGACGGTTTTCCGTTGTGAGCCGAATGTGCTTTAGGGGCTACGCTGAACGTCACCCCTTATTCAGCCATCCTCCGCCTGACCCGTCGGCCAGTGCGTAGTCCGGGAAGTTGGAATCGAACCAACCCGATGTCCTGCTTCCAAAGCAGGAGACCCACCTTGAGTCCGCTCCCGGATATGGCAGCGGTCGGATTCGAACCGACGACCTCTTGGTTATGAGCCAAGCGAGCTAACCTCTGCTCCACGCTGCTACGAGCACAGGACGTAGGAGTCGAACCCACTCTTCACGGGTTGGAGCCGTGTACGTTCCCCAACGTGCCCTGCGTGAGACCATCTTAACCGGCCCGCGTGCCCGCCGGCGACTCCGCGGGTGATGGCCAACTCGCGGCTGTACAGTCAAGAGCCCCGCGCAGGAATCGAACCTGCCCTTGTACCTTACCAAGGTACCGTGCTGCCGCTATCACTAGCAAGGCTTGAAAAGACAGTGATGGCCCGGTCTTCATGTAACCGATTACGGTTCAACTACCGAGCCATCACCACTGCCATCTGAATGAGAGGTCGGCGCCCCAGCTCCGTGCTGGCCGAAGGCCATCGGAGCCACGTTGTTTATCCGGGGTGCTCTAGGCCGCCATCTTCATTGGTTCTGCGTCTGTCTACCAATATACCACAGAACGGTCTGTTTGTCAAGGGGTGCCGCGAAACTCGTCCCAGGCCTCACGGACCACTCCGATCCCAATGCTGGCCGCCAGGCAGAGCGCTCCGCCGGCTATCACGACAACAAGGGCCCCGTTCAGGGCGACCCCGACAACCCAATTAACCGCCCGATCCGCCGTGGAACCGAGGCGTGCCACCCTTGACTTTGATGCCGTGGGCAGGTTGCTTGGGCTTCCCATGGTACTCGCCTCCGCACTGTGAGCAGTTGCCATCCTTGTCGACCAGCGTTAGGCTTCCGCCGCGTTCGCCGCGGAGATCCAACACGCAGTCGGGGTTGTAGCAAAACCTATATCTCTTGGGCATCAGCTTTCAGCCTGTTGTATGCCACCGGGCGACCTACCTCCCGCGTCTGCCCCTTGCTCATCGCCTCGTTGTACTCGCAGTGGAGCTTGTCGTGACACTCGGTGCTGCACAAGGCGCAGTGGAAGTCGAGGTTGAGCCAACTGGTGGCGTCGTGGCACATGCTGCATTCCGACTCAGCGTGTGCTATGTAGATCATCCCCCGGAAGGGGTGGTCTAGCTGAACCTCCTGGACCCCCTCGAACTGGTACAGGCAGTCGAACTTAGGCATCGTAGCCGGCCCTCATGGCGTGGGGGAGCACCTGGTCGAGCAACTTCGTCAGGTGGTCCCGGTGGCCTTCGACTGCGTTGAGCTGGCCGATGGTGCCCTCTTCGGTCGGCCGGATCCCGGTCCGCCACATCTCGTCCATGAGCTGCACGGCCGCTTCCTGTGAAAGCCTGACCGAAGGCTCCGGGAAGAACGCCCCTTGCGCCATCTCTTCCATGACAACCTCGGTGGCCACCATACCGACACTTTGGCCCTCCGGGGTCCGCTTGTACTGGACCAAGTGTAGGGCGATCCCGTCAAAGTGTAGGTCGCGGCTAACTCTGGCCCACATCCCCGCTCTTGTCATCTTCCTCACCCTCATATTGTGGCACCGTGACCGCGTACATGATGCGGTGCGGCGGGTACCACCCCGTGTTGTACGGGCCCATAGTGACCGTGATCCCGTTGAGCGCCCAGTCGCGGAACTTCTCGAGGGCGTGCTTGTAGGGGATCGGCTGGCCGTTGATGGGCCACTGGAGCATTATGGGGCCGGTCAGCGTTACGTTGACCAGCACCAGGTCATGATCGTCGGGCTTACTCATACGCGAAAGATACTACGGTGTGGCCGGTTTGTCAAGGTTCATCATAGGGTTCCCAGTCCCACCTTGGAAGCTCCTAAGGTCAGCCAGTGTACGGAAAACGAAGGGTCCGTGGGTCCTGGTGTAATACTTGACCGGGATACCTGCATCAAGGGCATGGAGCATAGTGCTCTCGGTGCCTACAGTGATCGGGAACTCTGAGAACGCGAGCACCATTTCGGGCCCCAGGGCGACCATAGCCTTGTTGCGGATGGGCCCGGCGCCCTTCCCGAACCGGTCCCACCTGGCGGGGACCTCCATGTACGGCCGCTGTAGCTTGCGGCACGCTCCGGCCGCCGCCTGGTCCACGCCCAGGGCGCCGCCCTGGATGATCAGGAAGTCGTCGGGGACCTCGCGGAGCACCTCGAACAGGCGCTGCCGGAACCCGGCGCCGCCCGTGCGGGAGCCTGTGATGACCACTGATCGGGCCATATTTTAATACCCCTGTCGCTATTATAGTATGGGGCGGGAAATTTTAACAAGCGCGCGTCCCACCCAGGTGTAGGGGAACTCACGTTCCTTGAGGGTTACGCAGGGTTCGCAGGGGGCCTCGGAACCCTCGTAGAACCACTGGCCGGTCCACCGGCCGCCGCAGGCCCAACAGGTGGAGACGGTCATTTTCCTCCCATGGCCTTCCGCAGCTCCTCCGCTGCCACAGGATCTGTCTTGGGTTTCAGGCCCTGTTCGGCCACCGAAATCTTGCCCAGAAACTCCCTCCACATGTCCGCGAACTCTTCGGGCGACTGCTCATCGCCCAACTCGAACCTGACCACTGCCTCGGGTGGCCCCGAGTACGGCGGGGCCTTGTGGGCCCGGTACATGGTCACCTTGTTCGCAAGGTCACGGTAGACATCCAACCGCCAACCCAGTTTCGTGAGAAGTGGGGGAAGGGTGGGCGCCGTTAAGCGCTGCCGCGCAGCGGCGGCGAGCGGGGTTGCTGGCCGTTGGCCTGATAGGCTTTGGGGTCCAAACTGGGCCCGGATAGTTTCACCCGGGTAGTGAACCTGGAGGGCGGTTGGCCCTCCGAAAGCGCCCCCGAAGATGCCGGTGCTCGCGGGCCCCAGTGCCGCGGTTATGGGCCCCATGAAGGGTCGAGGGCTTTGGAACTCGGCGGTCTTAGCCTGCAGTGCCTCTACCACACGTCCCGCGTACCCCGGGTCCAGGAGCTGCTTGTAGTGGTGTTCCTTCTCCTCCTCCTCGAGCAGGATCCCCTCGCGCTTGAACTCGTCCAGCAGGTCGTCCCGCGTACGCGCGAGCTTGGATTTGACAGTGCCAATCTCGGCGTAGATGGTGTCCAGGTCGTTCAGGTAGTTGCTCAGGTGGCCACCTTCCTCGCCCTGGATCCACTTCCAGGCGGCCACTTTGGCTCCCCCGGGGATGCTGGTGTTTTCGCCGGCAAAGAAGCGACCCTTGTCGTCCGAATACTTGTGGAAGCGTGCGGCGAAGCCGGTGACCTTGCGGGTACGCCACAGGTGGTAGTACTTCTCAACGCTCTTGCGCGCGTCCCCAAACCCGGGGGCAAAGAGAATGAGGCCAAGGACGACGCCCAGACAAGAGACGTAGATCAACCAGAACATCAGTCCATCCCCTGGTAGGGCCCGTGGCCGGCGACCTTAATCTCAGCTCCCACGCTCACCCATCTCGTCTTGCCGCAGAAGCAGCAACGCTTCTGGACCTGGGGTGGGTAGACCAACCGCATTCTCCCGGTCTTGTGCCAGCAGTGGCCGCAGTTCTCCGGCGGAGGGCTCATGTCGAGCTGCTCGTACTGGCTGCCGTCGGGGTCGGTCACGACCTTAGGTTCGTCGTTCACGTTGCTTGTGTCCCCTCGTATGTAGGCACGCGCCTTGTAGGTTGGGCGTAAGGAACACAGCTCTTACAAGCGGGGCCCAGGGTTGGGATACCGAACGAGTGGTTGCAGTCACCTCCCGAGTAATACTCGGACAACTGCTCGAAGGTGCCCGACACGTAGTGGGTGTTCCTGCGACCCGTGTAGAGGCCCAGTCCACAGCGTGTCACCACCATGCCGGCGAACGCACGGTCGTCGTCAAGCTGGTGCCAAACCCTTCGGCCGACGATCCGCGCGTACCTCTCGTTCATTCCGACATTCCCGCCACCCGCCGTTCGCTGTCGGTCAGTACGGGTGGAATCCGGTACTCCCACTTGTTGATGTACCCGCGTTCCATCTTGGCATCCACCCACGTCAACCACGCGGTGGTCGTGCAGATGCTAGGCCCCCGGTTGTACTTCCGTACCTCGACGGGGTACCACGCG
>JAUVHW010000284.1 GCA_030593075.1 Ardenticatenales bacterium | reverse complement strand
ATCGGAGAACTCGCAACCCGCAAACGTGCGCGGCCCAGAGTAGCGCGGAATCACGTGCAGGTGAACGTGACGGTCCTGGTTCTGGAGGAACGCATAGTGAAAGTGGTGGGGCTGGAAAGCCTCGGTCAGGGTGCGCGTTGTCAGGGAGAGCTGTTCGTGCAGTTCCTGCCACTCGGCCGCCGATAGGTGCGGCACCGCCTCGAGATGGCGGCGCGCCACCAGGAAGCACTTGCCCAGCAGGTTCTGATTCAGGTTCAGAACGAGCAGCCAATGGTTGCTGCGCCCGATAATAGGCGAGAGGCCTGGGTCGCACAAGTTGCACGGTATCATAGGACTCATAGCCGTTGCTGCGTCAGCTAGGGTGGGCCGCCGATTGGCAGGGAGTCAACCGCCTGGGGTGCCCGGCAGTCCCAGGGACTCGTGTGGGGAACCAGCAGCCGGCTAGACGCCAACAGTCTTGCTCCGGCGCTCCAGAAGCACTACGTCTCGCCAGACGCCGTGCAGTTGTCCCAGTCGTTCGCGGCGGCCCACCTCCCGGAACCCGCAGGACTTGTGGAGGGCGATGCTGATGCTGTTCTCGGGGAACATGCCGGCCTGCAGCGTCCAGATGCCCGCCCGTTCAGACGCCTCTACGAGAGCCTCAAGCAGCGCTTTGCCTACGCCCCGTCCTCTTGCGGCCGAGGCAACGTAGACGCTGACCTCGGCTACTCCAGAGTAGACACATCTTCCTGAGACGGAACTGAGCGCAGCCCATCCGACGACCTCGCCGCCCGACCTGGCAACCAGTCTGCAGCCGGGCAGGTGAGCCTGGTCCCATTCTTCCCATTCGGGCGCGCCGGTCTCAAAGGTGGCGTCCCCGGTGGCGATGCCCTCCACATAGATGGACCGGATGGCGGGCCAGTCCTCCTCCTTCATGTTGTCTACTGATACGTTCATAGCAGGCTCTGTCGCATTGCCTTACCTTGCAGCTGGCGACCGGGAGGCCCACGGGCGCAGCAATCTGGGATCTGCTGTACGGTACCCGCCGGGCCGAATCCCTCAAGGGCCGAGGTCCGCTAGGTATTCTCCCAGTCTTTCACACGCCAGTCTGATGTTCAGGCAGCAACCACGTACGAACGACTCAGAAGTGCTGCCGGGGTTTGCGGTATAGTAGGCGAGAGCTGCCTGTCCGTCGAAATCGCAAGGCGCGAGCCGGAGCCTTAGTCGGTCCGGGTCATCTTCGAAGGCAGTGCCGGGCAGAGTCGCGAGCTGGATGGTGTCCAGCAGGTCGTCCGCCAGCTGCTCGCTCGTCTCAACTCCACGCCTGTGCCTGAGTGCCGCCCTGAAGGCCCCGAAATCGGGATAGAGGTAGAACGCGCCATCTAGCTCTGGGTACTCGATCCCAAGGCCCACCAGCCAGTCGCGCACAAAGCTCGAGACTAGGGCGTGAATCCTGGTGCACCTCTGGATGTACTCTTCGATGTCGTCGTTGTTCTCGAAGGCTGTTACCGCGGCAAATTGCACCGGGGCCGATACGGCAGACCAGGTTTCACTGGCGACGCGGACCAGTGCATCTCGCAGGGCCCTGAGGCGCTTGGGGACAAGGGCCACCCCCAGCCGGTACCCTCCCAGAGAGAGGTGTTTAGACAAGCCACTGGTGACAATCGTCCCCTCTGGATAGTAGTGAGCAATGCTAAGGTGGTTCCGCCTGTGGCTCACGAGACCATAGATCTCGTCCGAAATGACCAGGATGCTGTAGCGCCGGCACGTTTGAGCGAGCTCTTCGAGCCTGCTGGCGGACAAGGTGAGGCCAGTGGGGTTGTTTGGATAGTTGATGATCAGCTTCGTGGGACAAAACCCCTCGCGCTCAGAGGACTCGATGGCCCTCGCCAGACTCTCGGCCGTTATATGGTAGCGATCTGCGATTGTGGCAGGAATCTTGATGACGTGGTCATTTGTGAGCATAGCCTGTGGCCCGTAGCTTACCCACGATGGAACCGGAAGCAGCAGGTCCCCCTCAACGACCAATTGGCAGGCGTGGATCAACGGTTTGCTCCCCGGCCCGACTATGGCATCGAACTCGGCCGCGTCGAAGCCGAACTTCTGGCCCAGGTAGTCTAGGGCTGCGCCTCTCAGCTGCTCCAGACCTGCTGAAGGCAGATACATGTTCTTGTCTGCGCTGGCTTCCAGAGCCGCTCGGATCATTGGGTGGACCGGGAAGGGAGACTGACCAAAGCCCATGTGGAGCACCTGGACGCCGCTCCTCCTGGCGCGGGATATCTGCTCGTGGATCGCCAGCGTGGGGGAGAATCTCAGTCCCTGGACACTGTCACGAATTCTGAATTCGGGCGAATGCCGGCCGATTACGGTGTCAGCCATTACCCCTCTACTGCCCAAATGTGAATCAAGGGCCTGTCTCCGTCGCCGAATGGGTCAAAGATGTACAGAAGGCCTCGTTGGCGGTCGAGACTCGCAGCGCCGACGTGGTGCTTTTGCTGTGTGGACTCGATGTGGAAGAGGTAGTCATCGATCTCCAGCGCAGCGTAGGGCTGCGGTTCGTGGGTCGCCATTTCGCCTCGGGCCACGGCCGCCAGGTCGGCCGGGTCGAAGAACAGCATCTGCCCCACAAAGCTAGTGGACCACCATCCCCTATCGTCGTACGGAGGATCAGGCACCGGAGGGTAGGGAGGCTCGTCGGGCCACACAACACCGTTGGCAAATCCGTACCAGCACTCCCCCTGGCCTTTGGTACCGATCAAGACCACAGCCGATCTCTCGCCGGCCGTCAGCCAGGCGCCTCCAGTCCATTCGTCGGAGTGGTGGTAGCCGTTCAGGGAGAGGCTGCTGGGCGTCCGAGAGTCTGCGTAGAGCAGCAGGGGGACGGCCGGCAGATGGCTGCCCCGCGGCCGTGGATTCCCTTCATTCCACGGCCCGTAGGCGAGCAAAGAGGGGCCCTGCCCACCCCAGCCGCCATCCCGGAACCGGCCGGTAACCAGCAGCATCCCTGGCGTATTGAGGTCGGCCCAGCTCTCCGGGATAGCGAATAGGTAGTCATTGGTGGCATAGTTGGAGTGACCGCCGACGTACCAGGCGCCGGCCGGCTGAGGATTGGAGAGGTCCAGCTCGCTCCAGCCGTGCGAGACGCTGGCCTCCCCCTCCTGGTAGTGCTGCCCGCAGCAGAAATGGAGCTTGTCTGTTGTCTGCTCGGCTTGTTTCGGCAGGTACTCCAGGCCAGATCGAGGAATCTCAAAGTCGAGTTGCTCGAAGAGCCCACCCCGTATGTCGTGGAAGTCCTGCAGCGTCGCGGCGGTATTCAGTTCGCTTACGTCCTTGCCCGGTGAGATGACGGGCACCGGTACGCATATCTCCGAGACATGCTGGTACCAGTCGTGCCCGGTCGCAAAGATCGAACCGGGATAACCATCGGCCGAGCCGTCGGGGTCACCCTGTGGATAGTAGGTCATGGCGGCGCCTCCGTATTCCCAGCCCATGCCGTCGGGGCTGCCCGGCAGCCGGAATGCGCCTCGATAGACCAGGTCCGCTGGGTCGATCAACCGGGTCACAGCAGCCGCTTGCGTTGCGATGCCTGCTGCCGCAGCCGTGGGTTTTTGCGGAAGCGGAGTCGGTGTGGGCGTAGGCATGGGTTTAGGTGCGGGTGTGGGCGTGCTCTCCACCTGGCTGCAGGCGACCAGGAGCAGGCCGGCCACGATCCATCCCATCACCACCAGCAGGCGCACCCTATGACTCATGGTGCCATACTTAGCTCGGCCTTCCAGCTTGCCACCCACTCTGGGTCCATGCGCGCCAGCCGATTCTTTCGCAGGTTCTGCTTCATGATCCAGCGCACGTCCTTGTCATCGCTGCCGAACCAGCGCTCCATTCTCGGCTTGCCTGCTTCAGGAAGTGCAGCGACTGCCACGCTCCAGCAGTAGCCCAAGCCCTTTCTGAGCGCCTTGAACTGCTCGCTTCTGCGGTTCTCGACCTGCCGGATCGACGCCGTCACCTGGTCCAGCAGGGCGAGGGCTCTCTCGGCGTGCTTCCTCTCGCGTAGCAACCGAGGCTCGCACAGCGCGGCCGCGGCCGCCCGGCGCTCCAGCAGAATCCCCTTGCTCCATTGCTCCATCTCTTGCAGAAGCGTCTCCATGTCAACCCTGCCGAGCCGCTGCAGCGACTTGGCGACCCCCTCGCGGACGCGCCACCGCGAGTCGGAGCTGTGGTGCCGCAGGGCCTCCAGCACCTCCATCTTTCCTTCTGACAGCAGTTCCCCAAGCCCTAGCACTCCGCAGAAAGCCAGGAACTCCTGGGGCGAGTTGGCCGGGGCGGAGGCTGCGTCAAAATGCACGTACCGGTCAAAGAGGTCACCGTCGCCCTCCTCGGCGACGGCCTG
>JAUVHW010000272.1 GCA_030593075.1 Ardenticatenales bacterium | reverse complement strand
AGGGATCGGCGTCTTCGCAGGACCCGGTCAGCACAAAACCGGCTTCGATCTGCCCACCGATCTGATCTTCGAGCGAGTGCCCGAATTCCAGCGGCTCGCCTTCGCGCCGGCATCTCTCCAGTTCGTCAGCCGTAAGGCTGTCCACGTCGGAATAGGGTAGGCTGTGCTTGGCGCGCAGAACCCCCCGCTCGTAGAGGTCCTGGTCAAAGATGTAGATGACCGGGTTCGCAAGACCGGCCAGCAGAACGCCGCCCTTGCGCAGCACCCAGTGAGCCTCCTGCCATACCGGCCGGACCGCTGGCGCAAAGCAATTGGAAACCGCGTGGAAGACGAGGTCAAAGCGGCCGTCGGCGAACATGCTGAGGTCGGCCATGTCTTCTCTGACCGTTTCAATGTGCAGCGACTCCCTGGCTGCGACCATCTGATCCTGGGCCAACTGACGAGGAGAATTGTCGAGGACAGTCACCTCTGCACCGGCCGCAGCGAGAATCGGCCCCTGCTGTCCGCCGCCCGATGCCAGGCAGAGCACTTTCAGCCCCGGCATGGGAGGAAACCAGGAGCTGGGCACCGGCTTGGTCGGCGTCAGCAGCAGCTGCCAGTCGCCCTGCCTGGCCCGGGCGACCTCCTCCGGTGAGACCGGCACGGTCCATTGGTTTCCCTGCTCGACCTGGCGGTCCCAGGTCGCCCTGTTGTGTTCCAGTACATCCTGTTCCACTCACCATCTCCAGTCTTTGCAGAACTGCCGCGGGTCGGCCGGCCACGCGTCAGAGGCGCCCGTCGCAGGTCGACGGCCAGCATTGCGACTGGGCCGGCAGGGTGTCCGCCGACGGTCTGTACGCCGCCTGCATGACCGGCGCAGAAGCCCAGCCGAGTAAGCCCAATCCATCAATCCTGCTCAAGGCGTCAGCCACAAGCGCGTGCGTCAAGGCTTCTGAAAGGCCTGGCTGGCGTGTTGTGGGACCGGCACTGTGGCGCAGCTGGGCTGCGGCGTTGAGACCCATGCATCGGGCACCCCGGCCAGGCCCCTAGGGGACAGAGAAACGGCGCAGCGGCAGGGCTTTGTCCGGATAGTCTGTCACGGGCACCCGTTCGCCGGTCTGCGGGTCGTACATGCCGATCAGCAGAGCATAGTCGGCCGGCGGCGCGGCCGGATGAAAGGTCAGCGTGTGCCGATCACGGACGATCATGCCGGCCGGCCAATCATTGGTGGGGAAATCCCCACCCACCGGCGGGCCATCGTGCTGCCCCCACAGAGGGTTTCCGCTCGCAGGGTTAAAGGGCCCGACCACCTGGACAAAGACGGTGTAGCTCCGTTCGACAACGCCGTCAGCGCGCCAGTAGAGGTCTACAGAGAGCGTGTCGCCGGGCCGAGAGATGTCAGGCGTCAGGCCGTAGCCCACCAGCTCAATGGCCTCGCCCAGGCCGGCCGGGCAGGGCCTTGGCACCTGCCGTTCCATCCACAGCGGATCGCTGTGGGTCACGCGAAGCGTCTCCAGAGTAGCTCCCCCCGACGTGACCGAGTAGCGCCCGCGGGGCGTCGCCTGAGTAATTGGGAACACGATGTCGTGGCGGAACACGCCCGTGCCGGCAACGACTGGTACTGTGCGCTCGGCCAGCACCAGGCCGCTGGCGTGGACCATCTGAACCTCTGCCTTCTCAGGCAGGGCATATAGCCCCAGATGGACCGTGTCCCCGGGCCGGAACTCGCGCACCGGCAGGTCCACGCCTAGCACTGGCTCAGCCGCTGGGGTCAGCGGCTCTATGTCTCCCTGCGAGACGTGGGGCGGATCACCGTCCGCCGTGTATAGCGTCAGCCGATTGTAGTCCAGGTCGCTTGAGAGAGCGACGCGCAGCCGCTCGTCCATCCACGCGCGGGCCAGTCCCTCTGGGTCCTGCAGGCCCGACTCGATCTCCACCAACCATACTCGGTTCCCGCCAGACGTCGCGCGGGTCATCTGCTTGTCCACGCTCTCTGAGGTCAGCGTCGCGATGCCGTCCGGCACCAGTCGGATCGGCGGCCGGGCCGGCGGCAGGCGTTCGTACTCGTACAGAAACAACGGGTAGCGATCGCCAGAAACAAGCACAACCACGTCGTCCGGGTCTGCGTAGGCGCCCAGGATGCGGGCAGCGGTCTTCCACTCATCGCGCAGATACCGGTTGACATAACGCGCCGGCAGAGCCCACAGGGCTAGACCGACCAGAGAGACGGCCAAGGCGGCCCCAGTCCACCCGCGCCAGTCAGCCAGCTCTTTCGCCGCAGCCGCTGGGATCAGCGCACAGACGGGAGCAAAGAGCAGGAAATAGCGAGCCTCCGGGGCCGGAGAGTAAAAGCGCGAGGGGACCACAGCCAGCAAGTAGATGACCAGCGGCGGAACCAGCGCTGCAGGAGCAAGCGCCGTCAGGGCTCTCCAACTCCGGCGCACCGCCAGCGCAACCAGGGCAGCCAGGACGAGCGCACCGTAGCCGAGCGCCAGGGGCAAGTAGTGATCCACGTTGGTGGAGATTCCCGTTGAGAGCAGCAGCATGTACAGTCCGACGATGGTCGCTGGGGAAGAGTCGGCCGCGGCGGCTTGCGAGCGGATGCGAGGAAGGGCATACAGCAGCCAGGGCAGGTAGATCAGCGCTGCTGCCAGCTGTGATACTCCCCACCGCCGGACCACTTCCCATCGGAGCTTCCTCGCTGCCCACAGCCCCAGCACCGTCATCCCGGCCGCCAGGACGACCAGCGCAGCCAGGTACAGAGTATACAGACCCAGCGCCACGAAGAGCGCACACCCGACCCAACCCCAGGTGGATCGCTGGCTGCTCGTCTGACGAACCAGCAGATACAGCGCCACCGTGGCCCATCCTGACGCCGCGATGTACATCCGGGCCTCCTGCGACCACCAGACGTGGAACCCAGAGATGGCAAGCAGCAGCGCTCCGAATGCTGCCCACCGGCGCCCCAGCAGCCGCACACCGAGGGGATAGACTGCCGCCACCGTGAGTGCCCCGGCCGCCGCCGAGGGGAACCGCACCGCGAATTCACTGTCGCCCGCCAACCGTATCCAGCCGTGCAGGAGAAGATAGTAGAGCGGCGGGTGGACGTCGTGGGCCGTGATGCGCAGAACGTCTGCCAACGGCTTGCGCGCCAGCCAGACAGAGTATGCCTCGTCCCACCAGACGTTTGCCGCGCCCAGCAGGAGCAGACGCAACCCAAAGGCGACCAGGAGCACTGCCATCAGGGCATAGCGCCCTGAGCGCATCCTGGCTGCCATCTTGGACAGCACGTCCGAGATCTCGCCTAGTCGCCGCCTTCCGGCAGCGCTCCCGTCACTTCCTCGCGCTGCACAAAGCGGGTTAGGACAGTAGCGCCATCGGGCAGGACCAGTTTGTCCCCTGTTTCCAGCTTGTCAGCGTCCTTGCCGGCCGGAACCCGGTGCGGCAGCGTGAGAATCTGCAGCGGTGTGCCCTCCTGGTTGGCCCGCATGTTGCAGTAGGCCAGGCCGGTCAAGTATCCTTCGCTGTCGATTGAGCAGCTCGTCACGTGTCCGATGACCTTTCCCCTGCGGTCGGCAACCGGGTCTCCCATCTTGGGCACCCGCACCCCTTTATCATTCAAGCGGAAGCGGAGCACCTCTCTGGTCCGCTTCTCTTCGGCCGCCAGCAGCGCGTGCCGGCCGATGAAGAACGGCTTGTGATACTTGACATAGCCGGGAAAGCCGGCCTCTATCGGGCTGATGTTGTATGGCCCAGCCAACTCGTGCCCGTAAAGCGGCAAGCCAAACTCGGTCCGAGTGCTGTCTCGCGCCGCCAGCCCGGTTGGCCGGACGCCGAATGGTTCGCCCTTTTCCAGGATCTGGTTCCACAGCTCCACGGCCCGGTCCGGGTGCACAAAGATCTCGTAGCCGATTTCCTCGCCCGTGTACCCCGTGCGGGCGACAATCAGTGGGATACCGGCCAGTTCCACTTCCATCAGATCGGTGCGGCGCAGCCGCTGGAGCGCCGCCTTCGCCCGGCCGTCGTCAGCCAGTGCCTGAAGGGTGGGGAGGGCTGCCTTTCCCTGGAGGGCGATATCAATCCTGCAGTCGGCGCCGTTGACCGGGTCCTTTAGGTCGCGCAGTTCGGCCTGAGCCGAGACCTGTACACCAGGACGGGCCGCGTCGATGATGACCCGCCGGTCATTGACCGCGCTCAGCCAGTCCCAGTCCTTGTCCTCGTTGACTGCGTTCACCACCAGCAAGTAGCGGTCCCGCGCCTGGCAATAGACCATGATGTCGTCAATGACGTTCCCTTCAGGGTCCAGCAGGTAGGAGTAGCAGGACTGGCCGGGATCCAGCCACGCGATATAGTTAGAGGCCACCGTATCCAGGAAACTGGTGGCGTGCGGTCCGGCGACCTCAAAGACCCCCATGTGGCCCACGTCGAACAGCCCTGCGCCCTCCCGCACTGCCAGATGCTCTTCCAGCACGCTGGCGGGGTACCGCACCGGCATCTCCCAGCCAGCGAACGGCACCATCCGGCCGCCCAGGGCGCGGTGTACCTCGTTCAGCGGTGTCTTCTTGGTGGGAGCCTCGGGTTGTCTCCAGCTC
>JAUVHW010000085.1 GCA_030593075.1 Ardenticatenales bacterium | reverse complement strand
TCTGAAGGGAGCTACGAGGCACGGCGGTACCGAGCCTTCATCCTGCCCATTCTTGAAGCCATCATTCGCCACGGGATTGCTCTGGAGATCAATACCTCCACGCTGCAGTTGCCGGGGGGCGAGATCAGTCCAGACCCGGTCTTTGTCGGATGGTACCGCGAGATGGGCGGCGATCTGCTCACCTTTGGCTCTGACGCTCATACTGCCGGTGGCTTGGTCGCAGGCTGGAATAGGTCCGTTGAAGTAGCCAGGGCGTGTGGTTTCACTCACTGGACCACCTTCGCCCAGCGCTCGCCCGAGCCGATCCCGCTGGGAGAGCGATGATCGAAAGGGCTGTGGTGTGGGACCTGGATGGGGTGCTGGCCGACACGGCCGAGGCTCACTTTAGGTCCTGGGTCACAGCGCTGGCGCAGTGGGAGATTCCGCTGGACCGGACGACCTTTGATCGCGTATTCGGAATGAACAACCGCGATACTCTGACCACCCTTCTGGGGCGGCCGCCCGAACCGCCTGAGGTATTGGCGATTTCCGGCCGCAAGGAGTACCTGTTCCGCCTCGAAGCTCAGCGGACGGCCCGCCCCATGCCGGGCGCTCTGCGCGTCCTGGGAGAGCTGGAGGAGGCCGGCTGGCTGCAAGCGGTTGCCTCCTCAGCGCCGCAGGCCAACATCGACTTGCTGGTGGACAAGTTGGGGATTCGTCACCGATTCGGCGCCGTCGTGTCAGGAGCTGAACTGCCGGCCGGGAAGCCGGATCCTACTCTCTTCTCGATGGCAGTCAGGCGACTCGGCGTGACCCCGGAGAGCAGCGTAGTGGTGGAGGACTCGCCGGCCGGAGTGGAGGCAGCTCGCCGGGCCGGTATCAAGTGTGTGGCAGTCGCGACCACCCGGCCGCGCGCCGCTCTGGCAGAGGCCAATCTGGTGTTGGACGACCTGACCGAAGCTACCGCAGAGATGTTCTCAGGACTGCTTGGACAGGGGCTAAGTGGGTAGCTGGCACACATCGGCCGCGCGCACCGCACCCGTGAGATTCCCATCGCCTGATGATAGAATTGTGTTCGGAGAGTGTTCGTTCGCATGGATCAGCTTGATTACCTTTGCATAGGGCACGTTACCAGGGACCTTCCCCAGTCGCCGTCCGGCGATAGCGCTCCTGGCGCGGCAGCGCCGGATCACCCCGGTACCGCTGCCTTCTCTGGAGCGTCGGTGGGTGGAACGGCGACGTACAGCCCCCGTTCGGCCCGCGCGCTGGGGCGCAGCGTGGCAGTCGTCACCAGCGCCGAGCCGGATTATGACCTGGAGGAGGCGCTGGCGGGCATACCCGTGGCACTACTGCCAGCTGCTGCCACCACAACCTTTGAGAACATCTACACGCCGGCCGGTGTCAGATTCTCCACTCGGTCGCTGAACTACTTGTTCCGGCGGCTGTGCCCCAGGAGTGGCGCACGCCGCGGATTGCGCACCTGGGACCGGTCTCCAATGAGATAGACCCGCAAGTGATCGATCTTCTGGAGGGCTCGATGATCGGGCTGACGCCGCAGGGGTGGCACAGACGAAGGGGCCCGGACGGGCAGGTGAGGTTTGCGCATTGGCCCGCGGCGGCCGAGGTGTTGCCACGGGCCTCGGCCGTCATTGTCAGCCAGGAAGACATCCAAGATGAGGAGACCTGGGCGATATACTGGCGCTATTGCCGGATCCTGGTCATAACCAACGGCGCGGCCGGGTGCGAGGTTCTCTTTGGCGGGGAGGAGCGTAGTTTCCGCGTGGCCGAGGTGGCGGAGGTGGATCCAACCGGCGTCGGGGACGTCTTTGCGGCCGCGTTCCTCATCCGGCTGTGGGAAACCGATGGCGATCCCTGGGAGGCGGCCCGGTTTGCCACCCAGATTGCAGCGCCAACTGTTGCCCGGCCGGGGCTGGAGGGGATTCCCACGGCGGCCGAAGTCGCCGCTGCCCGGGCTGCGTGCAAGCGGGGATTGCCCTAGTCCCAGCCCGAGTTGTGGTGCCGCTGCTCCGCAGGGTGGAGCAACGCCGGCCGGCAGCGCAGCTCACATCCTCAGGCGAAGGGTGAGGACCTGGAAGGGCCGCAGATAGAGCCGGATGCAGGCTCCTTTCTGTTCGACCGCGGTCTCCGGGTCCAAGGGCTGTTCCAGCAGATCCACGGTCTGCACTGACCGGGGGGCGTAGGCCAAGGTGAGGGTTGCACGGACGTGGGAGCCGTGCGACTCGTAGAGCCGCAGGATCAGCCCGTCGCCGTCTTCGGCTGGCTTGAGCGTCTCCACGACCGCCGCAGGAGTGTCGCTCTGAACGAACGCGAGGCTGGGAGGAAGGCTGCCGGGAGAGGGCGCGACCGGCACGGCGATGAGGGGGACGTTCAGTTCGGCCGCCGCCCGAATCACCCCGGCCTCCTGGAACGACCCTGAGTGCGGCAGCAGGGCATAAGTGAACTGGTGGAGCCCCTGGTCTGCCTGGGCGTGAGGCGACCGGGGGCTTTTCAGGCAGGTCAGCCGGATCACGCCGTCGTGGACATCGTGACCGTACTTGCAGTCGTTGAGCAGCGCCACCCCATAGTTGTGCTCGCTCAGATCTACGAACTGGTGTGCGCAGACCTCATAGCGGGCCAGGTCCCAGGAGGTGTTGCGATGCGTGGGTCGGCGCAGGTGTCCGAACTGGATCTGATAGGTCGCTTCGGTGGTGCGTACCTGGACCGGGAAGGCGACCTTGAGCAGTTGGTGATGCTCGTGCCAGTCAATCTGCGTCTCAAAGTCAATGCGGGGGGAGGTAGCGTAAAGCACAATCCGTTGAGTGATGGCGCTGGTTGGCCCCTCGCTGGTCGGCGGGAACACCCACTGAACCTCCACGGCGCCGCGCACCGCGCCTGCTTCCACCACACGGATTGAGGTGCATTCGGGTCCCGGCAGCCGGTGCTTCTCGTACTCGGGATCGATGTTCCAGGCGTCAAAGTCCGCCGGCCGGTCCTCAAAGAGCTGCCACTCGTTGGCTACAGCCCCCGCGGGTAGTACCGGCCGGTCGTTCAGCCGGTCGTGCAACTCCACAATCCGCCCCTGCTGGTCCAAGCGCAGGCGCCAGTAGCGGTTGCTCAGGCGGCGGCCGTCGTCTTCCAATATCAGTTCCCCCTGTCTGCCGCCCTCAGGGGGTGCTGCTGCCTCGACCACCGTCCAGCCTCCGGCCGGGATGGCCACGTCGTCGCGCCAACTTCCGTCCGGCAGCAGGACCGGCTCGCGACGCTCCCAGGGGAGCGTATTGAGCAGGACCACCGGTTGCTGGAAACCGGCGGTGTCGATCTGGCGGCAAACGAAGCTGGCGGCCTCGTCTGTCAGCGCTCCGGCTCGGGCGGCGATCCGCTGCTGCATCGGCCGCACCTCATCGTACACCTCGCCCACTGACGAACCGGGCAGGATGTCGTGGAATTGCATCAGCAGCAGGTCCTGCCAGAGTTGGTCCAGCTGCTTCCTCTCCAGCCGGTAGCCGTGCCCGGCGGCCAGGCTAGCCAACCACTCCAGGTTGTGCAGGCGGACCTCGTTCTTGCGGTTCGCTCGCTTGAGCCACCCCTGGCTGGTGTAGGTGCCTCGATGGTATTCCAGGTAGAGTTCTCCGTCCCACACTGGGAGTTCTTCAGCG
The DNA here is from genome assembly GCA_030593075.1 of Ardenticatenales bacterium. Lineage (GTDB taxonomy): Bacteria > Chloroflexota > Anaerolineae > Promineifilales > UBA4811 > JAUVHW01. The sequence continues at coordinate 9,710 of JAUVHW010000085.1, read as the reverse complement.
TGCGACGCAATGCGCTGCAGCAGCGCTCTGGCTGTGCCAAAGGCCAGCTTGGGCATTCCGGCAACGGCCGGCATGTTCGCCAGGCGGCTGCCAGTCTCCAGCATTTCCTCGGTGGGTCCGCCGCCCCCGTCACCATAGCCGAAGGCCATCAGCGGCTCCAGTCGCTGTGGCTGGTGGCGATAGGATCGCCAGATGCCCTTGACCTCCGCGGCCGTGAGCCTGGCGCTGTAGGTAGTGGGCCAGGGCTGGCTGGGGGTCGTGATAAAGTGGGTGAGCACTTGGCTACCGTCGATCCCACGCCAGCGGAAAGTATCGTGCGGGAACCGGTTCATCTGGCTCCAGCTCATCTTGCCGCTGACAAAGCCTTCAATGCCGGCCAGCGTAAGCAGCTGGGGCAGAGCGGCCGAGTAGCCGAAGGTGTCGGGCAGCCAGAGCAGCCTGCTGTCCACACCCAGCTCGTCGCGCAGGTAGCGCTTTCCGTAGAGCAGTTGGCGCACCAGCGACTCGCCGCTGGGCAGGTTGGTGTCTGGTTCAACCCACATAGCTCCCTCGGCCTCCCACCGGCCGGCGGCGATCGATTGCTTGATCTCTTGGAAGAGTCCTGGCGCGTCCTCCTGCATCCAAGCATAGGCCTGCGGGCTGGATTGAAGGAAGGTCCAGCCGGGAAACTGGTCCAGCAGGCGGAGCTGGGTGGCAAAGGTGCGGACGCATTTGTGGCGTGTCTGCTGCAGGGGCCACAGCCAGGCCATGTCGATGTGCGCGTGGCCCAGTGCAGCCACCCGGGGCACCGGTTCGGCCGGCTCTAGGGAAGCCATAGCAGCATCGAAGGCCTGCTGCGCTGCCGTCACCGAAGCGTAGAAAAGCCTACTGGACTGTCCTGGCAGCGCTCGACGCAGGTCCAGCTCCTGGACCGCTGCGTCCACGGCGTGCAGCAACTCCTGCCGGCCGAGCGATTCCTCCTCCAGCTGCTCGATCACCATCAGCGTCACTCTGAGATCGTGATACAGCTTCTCGGTTCTCTGGTCTATCCAGGCCAGCTCGAATTCCTCCAGCGTGTGGCGGCAAGCGCACCGGCCGGCGAAAAGGACGGCCCTCAGGTCGTACGTCTCGCCAGCGGTGAAGGGGTGGCGGATGCGATGGTGCCGGGCATCAATTGCGCCGACCCGCTTTCCGTTGACAAAGAGCTGGCCCTCAGGGCCGGCCGGGTAGTTGTCATCCTGAGGCAGCTCGAGGTAACCGGCCTTATTGCGGATGCGCACCTCAATCGCTCCACCTTCCCAGTGGTCCGGCACGGCTGCAATGGCCCGAAAGAAGGCCCAGCCCTGCTTCTGACCCCACCGGCCGCGAAGGCGGATGGGTGCCCAGGCTCCAGAGTCGGGTGGCGGGCCGAAGCTCGGAGCAGACGGCTCCCGCAGGTGAATTCGGGTGGCCGGAGTGGTCTCTCGAACCACCTGGTCGCCAACGATGCTCAAGCGCTGGTTTAGTCTTTGGATGCAGTACTCAAGATGGCTGCTCACGGCTTGCTCCTTCGGCTCTCAGCCCGGTCACACCGGGTGTGTGGTGCGACCACGACGCGGCCGGCACCATCCAGGAACGAACTGGGGGCCTGGTCGGGAACCCAGCCTGCCGGGTCCTGGTCGGGATCCGGCCTCTGACAGCGGCCCACATGCGCCTGTGGTGGGCCGGCCAGGCCTTCAAGAAGCCGGCTCCCACCGACCTGTGGGTGATGGTCACGGCAACCCACCGTGCCAGACCCATTGCTCGCCTGACCTTCTAGGCCTAGCTTGTGCGGCATTGTACGGGAGGTTGAGGTCGGAAGCAACCTGGCCCTTGCGAGTGCTCCTACCGCCAGAGGATGCACTGTTCGGCCGGACCATGCTGCCTGGGTGGACGGCTCGCGAGTGACAGACTCAGTGAATAATGGTACTCGGCGATCGTTTTTTTGACAGATCTCTCTCGCTTTGATAGAATAGTGGGTTGCTGCGCTGAAATCTCTAGCTCGTTTTCTTCCAGGGGCCACGGAGTGATCGTGTGCCCTATTGTTGTGTTGGTTGGGCGCTCTCTGTTTGCAGGAGGACCGGAAGGATGGCAAAGTACCGTTGGACCAAGTCCTACGCCCGTATGACGGATACTCAAGAACTGCCGACCTTGATAGAGGTTCAGATCGATTCGTTCAGGAGATTCCAGCGGGAGGCGATGCTGGATCTCCTCGGCGAGATCTCTCCAATTGAGAGTTTCAAGGGGAACTTGCAGCTCTACTTCCCGAGCCGCAGCCAGGAGTCCGAGGAGCTGGGACTGAACTGCTGGTTCGCCGACCCCAAGTACGATCGCGAGGAGTGCCTGGAGCGCGACATGACGTACGCTGCCCCGCTGCACCTCAAAGTGGCGTTACGCAATGCGGAGACCAATCAGATCATTGTCCAGGACATCTTCCTGGGTGATTTCCCGCTCATGACGGAGAGTGGCACCTTTATCATCAATGGGACGGAGCGAGTAGTGGTGAGTCAGCTGATCCGCTCGCCAGGCGTCTACTTTGATGTGGAGGAGGAACGGGCTACCGGTAGGGCGCTGGCTACCTGCAAGCTGATCCCCGATCGCGGTGCGTGGATGGAGTTCGAGACCCGAAGGACCGACTATATCACTGTCAAGTTCAACCGGAAGCGGACCATTCCGGTGACCATTCTGCTGCGTGCCTTGGCGGCGGTTAGCGACGGCCTGGGCGATCCGGTTCTGGCTGAGGGAACGGATGAAGAGATCCTGGCGCTGTTTGAGAACGTGGACACTAACAAGGACCGTCCGTATATCCCTGCTACTCTGCGCCAGGAGCCAATCTGGGAGCCCAAAGGTCAGCGTACAGTGGCTGAGGAGGCGCTCATCGAGTTCTATCGCCGGATGCGGCCCGGCGACCCACCAACGTTGGACAACGCTCGTGAGTTCCTGCAGGGTCAGCTGTTCGATCAGCGGCGCTATGATCTGGCGCGGGTCGGCCGGCACAAACTGAACCAGCGGCTGGGGCTGGATGACATTGTTCCGCCCGATCATCGGGCTCTGAGCCAGCATGACCTGGTCCGGCTGGTCGAGCGTATGATCCTTATCAATAATGGCCTTGAGGACCCGGATGACATAGATCACCTGGGCAACCGTCGGGTCAAGACGGTGGGGGAGTTGATCCAGAACAAGCTTCGCGTCGGACTGCGTCGTATGGAGCGGGTGGTGCGTGAGCGCATGTCCATCCGGGAGCCGGAAGGGCTTACACCGGTGTCACTGGTCAACATCCGGCCGGTAGTGGCTGCGATAAGAGAGTTCTTTGGCAGCTCACAGCTGAGCCAGTTTATGGAGCAGACTAACCCGCTGGGCGAACTGACCCACAAACGGACACTATCGGCGCTGGGCCCCGGCGGTCTGCGCCGCGAGCGGGCAGGCTTTGAGGTCCGGGATGTGCATCACAGTCACTATGGCCGCATCTGCCCAATCGAGACGCCAGAGGGTCCCAATATTGGCTTGATCGGGCGTCTGGCGACATATGGCAAGGTGAACGAGTTCGGTTTCATTGAGACGCCCTACCGCAGGGTCCGCAAGAGCCTGCCGCCGGGTGACAAGGACCTGATCGGCCGGCGCCTGCGCGGCAACGTAGTCGTGCCCAAAACCGGCGAAGTGATTGCGGCAGCTGGCGAAGAAGTCACGGCCGAGGCGTTTAAGCGGATTCGCAAACTCAGGATTGACCAGGTTGACGTCGAACCTTTCGTGACGAGCGAGGCTCAGTACCTGGCGGCCGACGAAGAAGACAAATACTCCATTGCTCAGGCGAGTTCCTTGGTGGACGCCCGCGGTCAGTTTGTGCGTCAGACGGTATCCAGCCGCCGCAACCAGCAGTTTCGTCTTGCTCCTGCCACTCAGATTGATTTCATGGACGTTGCACCGCGCCAGGTGGTGGGCATCAGCGCGGCATTGATCCCATTCTTGGAGCACGACGATGCGAACCGCGCGCTGATGGGCTCCAACATGCAGCGTCAGGCCGTGCCTCTCGTCCAACCTGACATCCCCATAGTCAGCACCGGGATGGAATTCCAGGCCGCCCTGGACTCGGGTCAGGTCGTTACCGCGCTTGAGGATGGCGAGGTGGTTAGCGTCACGGGGAGTCAAGTTGCTGTACGGTCGAAGGGGCAGGAACGTGTTTATCGACTGCGCAAGTTCAACCGCTCCAACCAGAGCACCTGCATTGATCAGCGGCCGGTGGTCACCAAAGGGCAGCGAGTCAAAGTAGGAGACGTGCTGGCCGACAGCTGTTCGACGGACCATGGTGAATTGGCCTTGGGCCAGGACGTGCTGGTCGCCTTTCTGTCGTGGGAGGGTGGCAACTACGAGGACGCCATCCTCATCAGCGAACGGCTGGTGCGCGATGACCAATTCACGTCGATTCACATCGAGAAGCACGAACTGCAGGCCCGCGATACCAAGCTCGGCCCCGAAGAAATAACCTTCGACATTCCGAACGTTGGGGAAGAAGTGCTCAAAGACCTGGATGAAGATGGCATCGTGCGCATTGGGGCTAACGTTGGCCCCAACGACATACTGGTCGGCAAGATCACGCCGAAGGGCGAGAAGGAGCTCAGTCCGGAGGAGAAGCTGCTGCGCGCCATCTTTGGCGAGAAAGCGCGCGAAGTAAAGGACTCGTCGTTGCGTCTGCCGCACGGCGAGAAGGGGAAGGTTGTGGATGTCAGGGTGTTCACGCGAGCAGACCACCGAGACCTGCCGGCTGGCGTGGACAAGATGGTGCGTGTCAGCGTCGCTCAGACACGCAAGCTCACAGAGGGGGACAAGATGGCGGGACGCCACGGAAACAAGGGCGTCATCTCAAGGATCGTGCCCATGGCCGACATGCCCTTCCTGGAGGACGGCACCCCAATAGACATTATCCTGAATCCGCTGGGGGTTCCGGGTCGCATGAACATTGGGCAGATCCTAGAGACCCATCTGGGATGGGCGGCCAGTCGTCTTGGTTTCCGTGCCGTCACGCCCGTGTTTGACGGCGCGAATGAGACCGAGATAGAGGCCGACCTGGCGCGTGCCTGGTTGATGGATCGCGCCTGGGCGGATGCTACTGAGTGGGCATTGGCCTGGTTGAAGGAGAGCGAGGTCGAACTCGAGCAGGTAGAAGATGATTGTGCGGCGCGGAAGATGTTCATCTCCGCCTGGCTGGAGGACGATCCTGACTTTGATGCCGCTCAGGCGGATTCTAGCGAGATCTACCTGAGGCAGCAGGTGTTGGCGGCCTGGCTGCGCCAAGCTGGGTATGAGCCTGAGGAGCTTGTTCCCAGTGATCCAAGGGGCCTTGCGAAGGGCGACTGGGTCTCGCTGGACCAGCGAGCGCGACTCGTCTGCTGGCGCGAATGGCTCCGTCACGTTCAGAATAGCGTTTCGCGGCGCGAGGGCGCAGAGGCGCCAAATTGGCTTCAGTTCGATCCGGACGAGTTCAGTGATGAGGAGTTGAAGCAGGCCGTGCATCGCGTTAGCGTGCAGAGCGGGCAGCCGGTCCCGACGCTTGGGAAACAGGTGCTGTACGATGGGCGGACAGGACAGCCGTTCGATCAGCCAGTCACCGTAGGGGTCATTCACATGATGAAGCTGGCGCACCTTGTCGAAGATAAGGTTCACGCGCGTTCCACGGGCCCCTATTCCCTGGTCACCCAGCAGCCCTTGGGCGGCAAAGCACAGTTCGGCGGGCAGCGCTTTGGCGAGATGGAGGTGTGGGCCTTGCAGGCCTACGGTGCGGCGTACACTCTGCTTGAACTGCTGACCATCAAATCGGACGATGTGCTGGGGCGTGTGAAGGCCTATGAGGCAATCGTCAAGGGGGAGCCAATTGTCAAGCCCGGAATTCCAGCTTCCTTCCGGGTGTTGGTCAAAGAGCTGCAGGCCTTGGGTCTCGCAGTTGAAGCGGTCACGGACGCAGGTGAGGTTGTCAGCTTTGGCAAAGATGAGGACCGGGTGCGCAGGCCACGACTTGGCACTGGTCTCCTGGGCCTGGCGCGCACGAGAGCTTCATTTGACACTCACCAGTCGGTCTGGTAGAATCTCGAATTGCTTTATCCGACTTGACATCCCCTGACCGGGCGGTGTCAACTGAATAGTGCAACTGATAGCTGAAGGAGGCCATCTGCTTGCTCAGGTGGCCTCCTTCGACGCACCGGGACATACCAGGGGCGAGCGACCGTCGGCAGAAGGCCGGGCGTAGCCCCACTTGGAGGTAGGAGTGCCTACAATCAATCAGTTGGTCCGCAAGGGACGAAAGAGAAAGGCAAAGAAGGCCAAGGCGCCAGCGCTGTTGTACACCTTTAACTCCTACGAGCAGCGTCGCACGCGCCAGCCAAGAGGAGCGCCGCAGAAGCGCGTCGTCTGCACGCAGGTGCGCACGCAAACGCCCAAGAAGCCCAATTCGGCCTTGCGGAAGGTGGCCCGCGTCCGACTGACCAACGGGATTGAGGTTACCGCTTATATTCCGGGCGAGGGTCACGGTCTGCAGGAGCACTCGGTGGTGCTGGTGCGCGGCGGCCGGGTAAAGGATCTGCCAGGCGTACGGTACCACATCGTCCGTGGCACGCTGGACGCCGATGGCGTTGAGGGGCGCTCCAAGAGCCGGTCCAAGTATGGCACCAAGCGACCCAGAAGGTAGCGGCCGCAGACGGAGGAGCAGCGAATGGCGAGACGGAGAGAGCCACCCCAGCGCGTGATCGCTCCTGATGTGCGCTTTGACAGCGTTCACGTGGCGATGTTTGCCAACCGGCTGATGAAAGCGGGAAAGAAGAGCGTCGGCTATCGAATATTGTGCGACGCATTGGAGCTGGCAGAACAGCGAACGAGAAAGGCTGGCCTGGAGGTGTTCGAGCAGGCGCTCAACAACGTGACGCCCATGGTTGAGGTGAAACCCCGGCGGGTGGGTGGAGCCACCTATCAGGTGCCGGTGGAGGTTTCCGCCAGCCGGCGGATGTCCCTGGCTATGCGCTGGTTGCTGGCTGCCGCGCGCGCTCGCCATGGCAAGACGATGGCCGAGAAGCTGGCCGCGGAGCTAATTGACGCTGCCAACAGCCAGGGTGCAGCCATCAAGAAACGTGAAGACACTCACCGTATGGCGGAGGCCAACCGGGCGTTTGCCCACTACCGTTGGTAGTGTGGTTTCTGGCTCTGTCGAGAAGGATGCAGTTGCCGTGCCGCGAGAGCAAGCACTCGACCGAGTGCGGAACATCGGAATCATAGCTCACATCGACGCCGGCAAGACGACGACTACCGAGCGTGTGCTGTACTATACTGGCAGGACGCACCGGATGGGCAGCGTGGACGACGGGACGACGGTCACTGACTGGATGGCCCAGGAACGTGAGCGTGGTATCACGATCACCGCGGCGGCGATCACCGCCTACTGGGGTGACTATCAGATCAACATCATCGATACCCCGGGTCACATTGACTTTACCGCCGAGGTACAGCGCAGTCTGCGAGTGCTGGACGGCGGCGTTGTGGTCTTTGATGCTGTCGCTGGGGTTGAACCGCAGTCTGAAACCGTGTGGCGCCAGGCTGACCTCTACCACGTCCCCCGCATATGTTTCGTGAACAAGATGGACCGTGTGGGAGCCAGTCTTGAGCGAACGCTGAGCATGATTCGGGAGCGGCTCGGTGCGAACCCCATCTCTCTTCAATTTCCTATCGGCGAAGAGAGCGATTTTCGTGGGGTTGTGGACCTCTTGGGCATGCAGGCGGTCACCTGGGCGGACGACGACCTGGGATCAAGGCCCCGGTACGAGGATGTTCCAGCCACCCTGCAGGAGCGGGCTGAGGAAGCCCGGCAGCAGCTTGTCGAAAGGGTGGTGGAGACCGATGACGGACTGACCCTCAAGTACCTGGAAGGGGAGGAGATAGGTGCGGACGAGTTGCGGGAGGCCTTGCGGGAGGCAACCCTGCGGGGAGAGGTGACCCCCGTTTTGTGCGGGAGTGCGCTGAAGAACAAGGGGGTTCAGCTCCTGTTGGACGCCATAGTGGATTATCTTCCCTCTCCACTGGACGTTGAGGCAATCGAAGGTGTCAACCCCTACACCGGCAAGGTGGAGCAAAGAGAGGCGGATGATAGCAAGCCAGCGACGGCGCTGGTGTTCAAGATAGCCACTGATCCCTATGTGGGTCGACTGGCCTACCTGCGGCTCTACTCGGGAAGTATCAAGGTGAGACAGTCGTTGCTGAACACCGCCCTGGGAAAGAAGGAGCGGCTTGGCCGGCTGGTGCGGATGCACGCTGACCGCCGAGAGGATGTGAACGAAGTGTTTGCCGGCGACATTGTAGCCGCGCCGGGACTGAAACGTACCTTCACCGGAGACACCCTCTGTGACCCCAAGGCCCCGCTCGTCTTGGAAAGCATCTCCTTCCCCGACCCCGTCATTTCGGTGGCGATTGAGCCCAAGACCGCGGCCGACCAGGATCGAATGATGGGCGCGCTCGAGCGGTTGGCGGATGAAGACCCTACTTTCCAAGTGCGGACTGACGAGCAAACCGGGCAGATGCTCATCTCTGGAATGGGTGAGCTGCACCTGGAGGTTCTGGTTGACCGGATGTTGCGCGAGTTCAAGGTGTGCGCCAGTGTGGGCAAGCCGCGTGTGGCATACAGGGAGACCATCACCCAGCCTGTACACGGCGTTGAGGGGAGGTTCGTTCGCCAAACCGGCGGTCGTGGACACTATGGCGTAGTAGTGCTGGACCTGGTGCCTCTCGAGGCCGGCGCGGGAAACCAGTTCGAGGACCGCACCAGTCAGGGAACCGTCCCTGCTGAGTTTGTCCGGGCGGTGGAGGCTGGTGCCATGGAGGCGATGGAGAGCGGCGTGCTGGCAGGCTATCCGCTGGTAGACATTCGAGTGGACCTGGTGGATGGGGCCCACCACGAGACAGATTCGAACAGCCTAGCGTTCAAGGTGGCCGGTTCCCTGGCCCTGCAGGAAGGTGTCCAGCGGGGTGAACCGGCCCTGCTGGAGCCTGTCATGAAGGTGGAGGTCGTGACGCCTGAGGATACGACGGGGGAGGTTCTGGGGGACCTTTCTTCACGACGTGCGGAGATAGAGGGGATGGAGCCTCGAAACCCGGGGCTGCAGGTGATCAGGGCCATGGTGCCGCTGGCCGAGATGTTTGGCTATGCAACTGACTTGCGCTCCATGAGTCAGGGGCGTGGGGTGTTTACGCTGGAATTCGATCACTATGCTGGAGTAAGTGAGCAAACGGCTGAGACTATTGTGGGTGGAGGCCCGCCCTGGTAGGGTCAGGTCTCTGTCGAGCAGCAGGGAGGAGCAAGCTTGGGAAAGGAAAAGTTCGTAAGGGACAAGCCCCACGTGAACGTGGGCACCATCGGCCACATCGACCATGGCAAGACGACGCTGACGGCCGCCATCACTAAGGTGCTGGAGTTCGAGCAACTAGCCAGCTATCGGGCGTTCGATACCATCGACAACGCTCCGGAAGAGAGGGAGCGGGGGATCACGATTGCCATTGCCCACGTAGAGTACGAGACGCACGCGCGGCACTATGCGCACGTGGACTGCCCTGGTCACCGGGACTATATCAAGAACATGATCACCGGTGCGGCGCAGATGGACGGAGCCATCCTGGTGGTGGCCGCTCCAGATGGGCCGATGCCGCAGACGCGGGAGCACGTGCTGCTGGCGCGGCAGGTGGAA
>JAUVHW010000233.1 GCA_030593075.1 Ardenticatenales bacterium | reverse complement strand
ACACTTTAAACCAGAACGCCCCCCAGGGAGGAAGGGCGTCCCGGCTATCCCCGCGAGACCGAATCTCGCTTCCCTCTAAAGATACCCCCGTCGGTGTAGAATTGCAAGCCCAGCCGCCCCAAGCACCAGGGCGTAGGCAAGAAGGATCCCTGCGGCCGGCAGTACGTCGATCAGACCGCTCTCGTGGGTCATGAGCCCTTGCACCGAGTCGAGATACCAGTAGTGTGGCGTCAGGTGGGCGACGAACTGCTTCCACCCAGGCCCGAAGAGCGCAGCGGGGACCATGGCGCCGCCGACGGATGCGAGCAGGACCGAGATCAGGACCGCGAACATCTGAAGTAGGCTCTCGCTGTTGAGCCAGCTCGCCAGCAGGAGCCCCAGGCCGATCGGCACGAGCGAGAAGACGCCAACTATGAGCAGGACCCCAAACCAGTCGCCGACCATCATGCCGAAAGCGACTCTGGCGTAGACGAACATCACCACCAGGGGTCCCCAGGCAAAGAGGATGTACGCAGCCAGCGCCCAAGACAGAGGCAACGCGGGCCGCCAGATGGGGGCTACCAGAAACCGACGCCAGCTCCCCGTTTCCCGCTCCCTGCAAATACGCATGGCCAGTGTTCCCGCTGACATCATCGTGAAGATCAGGGTCAGGCCGGGGATCAACTGCTGCGCGGGGGACAATTCCGGACCTTGCCCGCTAGTGGCCATGACGGCTACCAGCACTTCAAACGCATCGTTCCAGAACACGAAGGCGATGGTGCCGAAGACTGACGGGATCACCAGGTACATGAGCACTTGGGCCGGGTTGCCTGCCCAAATCTTGACGCTCCGGCGGAAGAGTGCGCTGGAGCTCCTTACATCGCTGCGGATACTGTGAGTCAGCCGCGCTGTCCTTTCCCTTCGGCAGCGTTGGCAGGATTAGTCATCCAGACTGGGCCGCCCGGCTCATCTGGGAATCCCTGTTCTGCCCAACACACAGCCACAGCAGCAACCTGGAGGATTTCAGAGAGAACCTCGACCGGCGACTTCTGTTCGAGTATGGCGTTTGCGACTTCGCCGAACTCCTCCGCGAGGATGGCGTACCAGAAGAGCGGCTCATGATCTCTCTGGCTGCCCCACTTTTCGTCCTGGCGCTGACGTTCAATGTCGATGAGTGTGTAGATATTGGATCGCGTCACCATCATCCTTCTCCCTTCACGCCCAGAAGCCAGCGGCCTGCCTAAGAAGACAGACCGCTGATTCCTTGCTGTCGGCGACGTTAGGCCGGTACGGATTCTCGGGCTGGCGCTGCCACAGCCACCGGGCTGAAGATCCTCACGACGAGTTCTGTTCCGTTGTCGCTCGCCGAGATGGACGTCTCCGACCCCCTCGCCGGCTTCCAGCTAAAGCGTACCGGCACGCCGTCCGCGACAGCGTTGACGATCGCCTGATGGGCCATGTTTATGCCACTCGGCGGCCAGTGGTGCCCCAGGTGCTCCACCAGCTCGGCGTTCAGGCCCACCGCCTCCGCGCAGCCGGCGTCCAGCTTCTCGAGGTGGCGCCATTCCCGAAACGCGCTCCAGTGCGGATGCTTCTCTACCACCTTGGGGTGGGAAAAGAAGCGGTCGAGCAGCCTCGTCACCAAGGTCTGGCCGGTTTCCACACACTTCGGTAGGTCGTCCGACTTTGTTACTGGCATAGCTTTCTCCTCTCCTTTTCGGATGCGTCCCTCACTTCGTCGGCAGCATACCTGACCGCCGCCACGGCCTAGCTGCTTAGGGGCAGGCTGCGGGTCAAGTGTCCCTTCCAGCGTCATAGGCATCACCTCCCTCATCTCAACCTCCACTCGGGAATCTTCGCCACCAACTGAACCGTCGTACGGCAGCCCCACTGCCCGCGGGCCTGCTTCATGTGGTACTCCAAGGTCTTCACGCTAATACCCAGCTCCTCAGCCGCCTCCTTCTGGCTCTTCCCGGCGACCAGCCGCCTGAGAATCACCTTCTGCTTAGCGGTCAGCTTGTACATCCGGCTCCTCTGGAACGCCAGACCCTTTCGCTTTCTCGAGCGCATCCGCCAAGTCCGGCATCCCCTCCTCTTCCCCCAACCGCTCACGGATCTGCTTGAGCGCCCCCAACGCCACCGCAGACGCTTCATCGGTAATTGGACTTCCAGCGGGGAAAGCCTTCTCGTTCAGGCTCGCAATCTGAGCTGCCGTACCGGCCGCCTTAAACAGGTCCTCCACCGTCGGCTTCGCCTGCGCCGCCTCAAGGCTCTCTCGATAGAACTTCGTCAGTTTCCTCTCTTCGTAAAGCTGCCGCCCGAAGCTCTCCTTGCTCTCTTGAAGCTCAGCGCAGTTCTTGCATCCCATCCTACGACACGGATTCTGCGAAGGCTGCCGCCATCGCCTTGCAGTCCTCGAACGTCTTGGCCTTGAAGCCGACTGGAAGGCCGTTGTCCGTGGCGATGCAGTCGCCCTCGCTGACCTCGGCCCCAACACCAAAGCCAAAGATAGCCCGATGGCTCCACCCGTACCACTCATTCTTCTCAACGCTGAACCCAATGGAGCAGACGTTAGATGTCGCCGTGCGCTTCTCGGGCCTAATGCCCATCCTGGCGCAGAGGAACCGCGCGTCCTTCGGGCTGCCGATGTAGTCGCCTCCCGGCGTGTAGGCCGACTTGAGACGAACCTCAGCATCGTCGCCTACCATGTGCGTCTCGTCCCGCACCTCGTACCCCCACTTCCGATAGTGCCGCACTCCGTGGACTGTCTTCTCGCTCATTCGTCAATCTCCTCTCTCGTGCTCACGACTATACAGGGTTTTCCCTCATTTGTCAAATTACCCGGCCCCCCTCCCCAATTTTCTGTTTCTCAATTTTCCTCCTCTTCGCACGAGGGGCTAAAGAGGGATCAGCGGGGTTGTGTGAGGAGACGTGGGGGTTGGATTCCGGGCCAGGGCGTTGAGGTACGGCTCTAGGTGGCGCTTCGCGCTGTTCTGTTTAGTCCAGTGGCGCTACATTCCATTCCGCGCCCTGGCGTCGCTCAAAGTAAACCGGCCTGTATCGCACACACGCGGGCGTGAGCGAGGGCAAAGAGATGCCCCCTCCGTGTAGGAGGGAGCACCCCATGTTGCGGCGGCTGACGTGGCTGTGAGGGCTAGTGCGCTGGTTTCAGGTGTTCCCGCATCCCGGCCTCTGCTACGGCCCTCTCCCGATCACTCGATGCGTGATACCGGACGCGGAAGCCACACGTACAATAGTCTGCGAGCCGAGCATCCAGCCCCGTCACCTTCATCTCCGTGCGGTCGTAGGCACACATCCCACTCACCTGTCCAGCCTCAGCCTGAGCTCGGCATCGTTCGCCGCGTCCACCGGGTCAAGGCTCGGCGCCCATGCCGGGCACCTGACATCGTGCGCCCCGTACCGTATGCTGAAGCGTTCCTCCGCCGGCCGGTCCCGAACCCAGCAATTGCAACCCTCTCCCCTTCGGGGAGTAGGCACGTAGCAGGTTTCGCAGGCCGTGACTACACCCCCCACCCAACTCCGCGACTCGTTCGCTGGCCCTAGGGCTCGGTGGCACGCCCCGCACCTTGGCACCCTCGTAGTCTCCAGCGCTCGGGCCATCTTCTCAGCCATCATCTCGATCAGTCTCATCGTTCTCTCCTCGCTCGCTACAGCCACTCCATAGGAGTGCTGGCCTTGCTTCTCATAGGTAGTATCGGCCATCTGGACGGAATCTGAACACCCCAGGGCCTCGCGTGGCGCGAGAATTTCGATGGTAGCAAAGCTCAGTTTGGGAGAAGTAGATACGAATCTATCCATTCTGACTTGCACATTGGCCGCCAATATGATATGATCCGAGGGTGAGTGGCGTTATAGAGGGTAGGAGGGAACAGCTATGCCGACCAGAACTAGAGTCACATACACGCTCGCGGACGTTGGGTGCTACGTCGACGGCTCCCGGGGCATCTATGCGATTGACCGCATCGTCGAGATCGCAGAAGCCAACGGTATGGCGGAGCCTGAGCCTTGCGAGTGTGAGGGCCACGGCGTCGTATGGCAGCGGGCATCATCCCCTTGGGCGGGATGCGAGTACGTTGGCGAGCGTGAGGACGACTGCGACGACTACATGAACGAGCACCACGGCGTTGACGGCGCTTCCTGGGGCCGTAGCGAGGCCGGCGACTGGGGCTTGTGGGAGTGCGAAGAATGACCGGACCTGTACCAGCGCCCGTACACTCAGGCAACACGCCTCGCAGTCCCTACTGGTCACAGCAGGCCGATAGGGTCTTCTACGTGTCGGTCATCGACGGCGGCCGGAAGGGCGTCCTGCTTGGCCCTTACGAGACTCACCAGGAGGCGCTAGACGAGGTTCGGCGTGGTCGTAGGCTGGCAGAGGATGCGGACTGCCGGGCTGCCTTCTATGCGTTCGGCACCTGTAGCTCACCACGCAGCCGGCCGCTCAAGCCTGTGTTTGGTTCCGGAGTAGGAGGTTAGTGAGGGCGTCGAGCAGTAGCTTGTAATGCCACCAGTCAGCAAGTCTCCCCTACGCAGGCTGATTGCCGGCGCCCTCATTGACCTTTTGCCAGACGGAGATTGGAGGAGAGATGACGACCGAAACTCAGGACACAATCGCAGCGTTGGCGGTAGACGTGAGCATTGAGGCGGCATACAACGGGCGGCAAAAGAACGAGGACGGCTGGGAGCATGACGCCTGGACGGTCGCGCTCACGTATCAGGGCCGGACCTACCCGGACATCAGCTATCGCATGGGGACGGGGCACAGCAAGCCGGCCACCTACGCCGACGGGGCGCTGGGATACCAGCCCGTTCCAGGTTGGCAGCCTACGCCACCTGATGCGGCAGACGTGGTTGATAGCCTCCTACTGGACGTGAGCGGCCTTGACCAGCCATTCGAGTCCTGGGCGGCAGACCTGGGCTACGACACAGACTCACGGAAGGCTGAGCGCATCTATCACGAGTGCTTGAAGGTGCTTCCCATGCTGCGGGCGTTGCTCGGCTCTGACTTTGAGCGCTTCGAGCAAGCCGAGCGATTATGATGGCGGCGCCAACATGGGATGACATCACCAAGCAGACGGACCAGGAGCTCCGAGCCCGGCGCTTCCTTGACGATCACGGGCTGAAGATCGAAGTCAAGTACGAGGCGCCGAGCCGATACCGGGCCACCATCCACCGCGGGCACAAGTCGTTCTCGTTCAGCCTACCGGCCGATGATGGGCACCCTAAGCCCACGGCCTACGATGCGGTGACCACGCTGCTCATTCGGGGCGCGCTCAAGCCGAACTTCGAGCGGCGGATCCGTACGTTCTTCGGGGAGCGTGAGCTTCGAGAGATGACCGACATCGTCTAGCG
>JAUVHW010000350.1 GCA_030593075.1 Ardenticatenales bacterium | reverse complement strand
CGGCGACGGCGCAGAGACCGGGCTGCTCAGCTTTCGCGGATACGAATGGCCCGACCCGCTCACCAGCTGCTCCGGCTACAGCGCCCCCACCGGGCCGGCGATCATCCTGCAGATCGGCGACGGAAGCCTAACACCGAGCGTGACCGTCCACAGCTTCAGCCGGGCGGGCACGCCCGGCGGCACTCCCCTGCAGCACTGCGTCTTTGACGAGACCAGTTATGTAAACCCCATCTCGTACGACCAGGACATCGGCCGGCTCATTCTAGCCGGCAGGGACGCCATCGTGGTCATGCCGCGGGACCCGCTGACGGCCGGGCAGACCTACCAGGTCAGCATCACCGCCAACGGGCAAACCCACAGTTGGAGCTTTAGCACCGCCAGCGGGGCCAGTGGGCTGCAGGCGCCGGCCGGGGGGACAATCCGGCTCGGGGCCTGGCCCGAAACCCAGCATACCAGGTCCTGATATCTGGAAGCATGCTGGAACATGTTCCAGGGCCGCGTTGCAGCGATGCTCAATCGGCAATGACCATCCGCTTGTGTCATTGCGAAGGAGCGCCAGCGACTGAAGCAATCCCCACAGTCTGACGTATCTGAGATTGCCGCGCCCCTGAGGGCTCGCAATGACACAAACGTATGTTCATTGTCGGCGAGAAGCAGCGCTGTGATAACATTGACGATGACCAAGCTGATGAGGCGGTTCATGGCAAAGCAGTATTGCGTCTACATCATGAGCAACAGGCACAACACTGTGCTCTACACTGGCGTCACTAACAACCTGAGACGTAGGGTCTCTGAGCACCGGGAGGGCCGCGGCGGCCAGTTTACTAGAGAATACAATGTCAAGAAGCTGGTCTACTACGAAGCCACCGCAGATGTGAAATCGGCCTTGGCCAGAGAGAAGCAGATCAAAGGTGGATCGAGGAGGAGGAAGATCGATCTCGTCAACGGCATGAACCCTGAGTGGAAGGATCTGTGCGACGAGCTATGAGGACCGTTTCACGATGCCGGCCTCCACCTGTCCTTGCGAAGGACCGCCAGCGACCGAAGCAATCCCCACGATCTGACGCATCTGAGATTGCCGCGCCCCTGCGGGGCTCGCAATGACGTGCAGGTCTCTTAGCTCGCGTCCACCACCTGCGCGCGGGTCACGCGGAGCAGGTCCTGCACCCCCACCCAGAGATTCACTCCCCGCCGGCCGGCGCTGACCACGATGCGCTCCAGTTCCGTCGCCGGCCGGTCCAGGTAGACCTGAAAACCCCGATTCAGCAGCGCCAGGGCCGAGATGCCGCCCACCTTGAGCCTGGTCATCCGCTCGGCTTCGGCGTGGCTGGCCATCGCCAGCTTTTTTTCGCCCACCGCGGCCGCCAGCGCTTTCAGGGTCAAGTTCCGGCCGGCCGCCACCATCACCAGCAGCGGCTTGCCGCCTGACGGCCGCACCACTACCAGCGTCTTGTACACCTGGGAAAGCGGGATGCCGAAATGCTGGGCCACGCCATCGGGCGAGTGGAGGCTCTCGGGAAAGGTCAGCACCTCATAGGGTGCGCCCGCCTTTTCCAGGAGCCGCATGGAGTTGAGCTTCTTTGCCATGATGGCCAAACCAGCGCGCCGCGCAGGGGGCTATGCTACGCGGCCCGCGCAAGATTGTGGTCACAAGTACGCCCACGAGGGGCTATGCTACACGCTCCGCGCCAGAAGGCGGCCGCCCGCAGGAGAGAGCCACGGCCCCAGGCCGCAGTCAGGCCGCGGCCCGGCAGAACGTCTTTAGGATCGCGCCCAGCCGCTTGATCCCCTCCTCGATCCGGTCCGGCTTGGCGTTGGAAAAGTTGAGCCGCATGGTGTTCTCCCCGCCCCCGTCTGGAAAGAAGGGCTCGCCGGGGACAAAGGCCACCATCTGCTTGAGCGATTCGACCAGCACCTCTCGGGCGTTCACTCCGGCCGGCAGGGTCACCAGGATGAACAGCCCGCCCGCGGGCCGGGTCCAGCTCGCCTCGGCCGGGAAATGGGCCTCCATGGCCTCCAGCATCACGTCACGCCGCCGGTGATAGCTGGTCCTGAGCAGCTCGGCGTGCTCCTCCAGAAAGCCACCGCGGGCCACCTCGTAAGCAATCATCTGGGCCAGGGTGCTGGTGTGCAGGTCCACCCCTTGCTTGAGGGCCGCCAGCCGCTGGATCACGGCGGCCGGAGCCACCACCCAGCCAATCCGCAATCCGGGAGCCAGGAGCTTGGAGAAGGTGCTGTGGTAGAGAACCCCCCCGGCGTAGCTGCGGCCGACGGCTCCGTTCCGCTCCGCGTCCAACACGATCAGCGGCGGGATGTGGTCGCCCTCGTAGCGCAGCTGGCTATAGGGGTCGTCCTCCACAATGGGAAGGCCCCGCTCGTCAGACAAGGCCACCAGCTTCTCGCGCCTCTCCAGCGGGAGCGTGGTGCCGCTGGGGTTCTGGAAGTTGGGCAGCAGGTAGAGGAACTTGGGGCCGGCCTCCAGCGCCTGCTCCAACCCCTCCACGATCAGGCCATCCTCGTCGTCCGGCACGATGACGAACCGCGGCCGGTAGACGCCAAAGGCCTGCAGCGCGCCCAGGTAGGTGGGAGACTCGACCAGCACCTGGTCGCCAGGGTCCAGCAGCAGCCGGCCGATGAGCTCCGTTGCCTGCTGGGAACCGGTGGTGATCAGCACGTTGCCCTCGTCGATCTCCGGCCGGCCCAGGTAGCCGGCGACCAGCGCCCGCAGCGGCGAATACCCCTCGGTGGGGCTGTACTGGAGGGCCTGCGCTCCCTGAGCGCTCAACACCAGGTCGGCCGCCTGCCGAAAGCGCTCCACGGGAAAGAGTTCCGGAGCCGGCAGGCCACCAGAAAAGCTGATGACGTCCGCCTGCAGCGTCAGTTTGAGGATTTCGCGGAGGGTAGACCCCGTCACCCGCGCCGTGCGCTGGGCGTAGCGGTCCGTCCAGTTGATCACCGGGCAACCTGTTCGCGCCGGGTCGGCCCCAGCGTTGTCAAATCATATTCTGCGCCGCACGCGGTTTGCAGTGGCAAACGTCCTGCCCTCGGGCGCAAGATGTCACCAGACGGCGCGTGGGTGCCCGAGCGGGCCCCGTTTTGCCACCGGCCGCCAGATGTGCTAGACTGGCGTTTTGGGAGAAGGACCCGATCATGACCGACCGCATCGGAGCGCTGGCGCTCCTGTCCGGGGGACTGGACAGCACGCTGGCTGCCGTTATCGTGCAAGAATTGGGGATAGAAGTTACCGGCATCCACTTTGCCACCGGCTTTTGCGGGCTCCAGCGGCGCCGCCGGGTGGCCCGGCCGGAAGAGGCAGACGATCCCAGGCTGCGCAACGAGGCGCTGCACG
>JAUVHW010000334.1 GCA_030593075.1 Ardenticatenales bacterium | reverse complement strand
TACGTGGCCCCGGCCGAGATTGCCGAGCTGGACCCCGATCTGGCCTCGTTCCGCAACGTCAATACCCCCGAGGAGTGGCAGGCGGCTCTCGCGGAGGCGCGAGCCCGCTAATCCGCTCGGGCCGGACGACCCGTCCGGCCCCACGACGCTGCGGTTCGTCCCACGCAGGGGCACCCACGAGGGGTGCCGTCTCCAGACAACCTTGCGAAGGTTCCCGAACCAGAGGTTCGCGACCTTCGCAAGGTTTCTTGTGCCCGCCTCACGGAGCCCCGGCCGCACCCTCTGCTACCCCGCACCCGACCCTGACGCCGGCGACCTCTCCCACGAATACCCTATGCTCTGCAAGAACGCCCGCGCCAGAACCATGTGCCCGGCCAGATTCAGATGTATCCGATCCTGCGCCAACTGCATCGGAGGCACCCACTGGAGCACACCATCAAACGCCGCCTGGGTGTCGACCAACAAGGCATCGTGCCGCGCGGCCGCCTCACCAACCACAGCCCCATACTGATCCATCATTGCCCGCATCGGCTCCTGCCGATCTGGTTCCAGCAAGTAGGGCGTCATCAGGACCAGGCCTCGAAGGCGTGAGCGCACCTGCTGGATGAGATCGTCGATGGTCTGCGCATATCCGCCGGCCGAGACGTGCTGGTCCGTCCGCACCGGCAGACTGAAATGCCGCCACACATCGTTGATTCCGATCTTGATGGCGAGCCAATCAGGTTGCAGGTCCAGCACATCCGTCTGCCAGCGGGCCTTGAGGTCACGGACCGTGTTCCCGGCAATCCCCATATTGATGGTGCTGATTGCATAGTCCGGATACGCGGCAGCGAGGGCCGCGTCCACCAGACTGACGTAGCCGTTCCCGAGAGCCTGGTCAAAGGCGCCTTTACCGATCGGCCGTTTGCGGCCGCAATCTGTAATCGAGTCTCCGATGAAGAGCAGTCGGCTGTTTGGCTTGAGTTGCATTGTCAGTTCCGAGAGAGAATGGACGGTGTAGCCGGGGCCGGCAGGAAAGCTCCCCTGCTGTCGGGTTTGCGTCGATTGCATTGTGGCCGAAACCGCTCCTCTGACCACCGTGCTGCGCAGCGGCCGCCCCGCGGCCGAGCGCTCCCCCTGGTCCCTACTGCAGCGCTGGGGCCAGGCTCTTGGTCACAGCCACGGCGTGCCTCTAGTGGTTGGGAGGCACTAGAAGAGGTCCTCTAATCTCCTCTAGGTGTCCTCACGGCACCGGGCGCTCCCTGCTGGGCCAGATACTCCCTCAGTGGGCGAGCCGGCTCGCCCTCCGATTCCAGTATGTCGCGGATGTCCTCAAGGTCCTCGAGCAGGTCCATTGCGGCGTGGTAATCCTCGTAGCCCATCATCACGACGGCCGGCTCGCCGCGTTGCTCAATGACGAACCGCTGACCCCCGTACCGTGCCCGAGCCAGAAGGCTCCCGAGCTTCGCCCGCGCCGTCGTTGCGACCATGAGCCTGCTCAGGCTCTCTCTGTCCCCTGCCTGCCCCTGGCAAAACAGGGTGGCCCCAGAATCAAAGCTGGGGCCACCCTCCACAGTCTGTTGAATGAACATAGGGCACCTCCTCAATGTTGAGATGCCCTATTCTCTCACCATCCCGTCTCTCTTCAGAGACCGAAAGTCGTCCGCCCCCTGGGGTTGATTTCACCCCCCGTTCTGCTACGAAAACCCTGAATTGGCGGCGATTGTGGCAGAACGGATAGAGTA
Source organism: Ardenticatenales bacterium (assembly GCA_030593075.1). Taxonomy (GTDB): domain Bacteria; phylum Chloroflexota; class Anaerolineae; order Promineifilales; family UBA4811; genus JAUVHW01. The sequence goes on along the minus strand of JAUVHW010000334.1, from coordinate 1,826 downwards.
CTACAACACCCAACGGCGGCACTCCAGCATCGGCTACTTGGCACCCGTTACGTACATCCAACGTATCCGTTCGGGCCCAGCAGGATGAGCAGCGGTTTGAGCCCCAAGGAGGTGTCTCGATCAAATCAACCATCGATGTGCGCACAAGTCGGTTCGCCCGATCCAGATCGTTGATGTACAATGGGTGTTAACCCCAAAGGGCTTATAGTCCCGAGCTTGCCGAGGGGAAGGCGAGAGGGATCGGTTCCGGCCGATTCGTCTCGTCTTTCAATTCCGGCCGTTGCCCGAGGCAGTGCATAGGGTCTGTCGAGAGAGTCACAGTAAACACAGGTCAAAACGGTGCAACTTTTGGGGTGCACCCCCCTCGGCAGCAATTCGTGGGTCAGGGCTTGTGAGTCTGCCTGAAATATGTTATAGTCCTGTTCGGGAGAAAGGGCATCAACAGGAAACTGCCAACTGAGCGGGACATCATAGATCAACTCAGGCGAGGCCAGGTTTTGCTGCCTCCGCCTCCCATTGGTCTATTGGAAGGTGCGCAAGAGGCAAGCGGAGACCACCATCTCGAGCCCGCCGTTGAGGTATCCTGGCGATAGCATACGGTCAGGTTTGCCGTCGAATGCAAATCCCCTTCGACGCCCGGGCGTTTCGCGATGGGCTCAACCGGCTCAAGTTAACGGCACTCCCCAAGGGCTACCAGCCGCTGCTCATCAAGCCTTTCCTCAGGGAACAACATCTACAAGAGCTGGAGCGAGAAGGGATCAGCGCGCTTGACCTGTGCGGCAATGGCGTCGTGGTTGCGCCGGGCGTGCTGGCCGTATTCCGCAGCGGCGCAAAGAACCGCTTTTCTTCCTCGGCGCCGATTACTAGCATCTATCGAAAGAACAGTTCGCGAGTCGGTCGGGTCTTTCTCGCCCGCTCCAGCTATGACGCCGTTCAGGAGATCCACGCCGAGATCAACCGGCGCAACCTGCTGGTGAACCGATGGAGCACATAGCCCATGAGCCTGTCGACGGCGTCGGAAGCGCTCAAGACCTTGGAAGAGGACTCCTGCTGGTCCTCCTCGGTGCAGGTATATCTGGAATTGATGGCCGGCGGCAAGCGTGATCAAGAGATCGCCGAACAGGTCAAGTCATTCCTCCTGACGAATCTCAGATGGTTTGCTCAGTTCTTGCACACCGAGACTCAAAGACTGCATCAGACGCGGAACAGGCTGCAGCAGGCCTCAACTTTTACTGAACTACTCTAACAATTGAAGAGCGGAACGAAACTCGGGGCGCAAGCGAAAGCCAGGGCTGGTGGTGGCCGTATCGGAGTGGGCAACGGCCACGCCGCCGGGCCGTGTGCAAGCCGGAGTTGTGACTTTTTCGCTCAGTTGTTGTCTATATTGGTTAAGCCAGATTCAGTTCTATACAGGAGGTATTCCAATGGATTTTCAAGTTTTGATTGATCGACTGTCCAGCCTGGTGGGGGAAGGCTTGCCCAACCTGCTGGTTGCGATAGGCATCTTGATCGGCGGCTGGCTGCTGGCCCTCGTTGCCGGCGCTGTGGTCCGGGGTGTGTTGCGCCGGACTACCCTGGATGACCGCCTGGCAGAGGCCATTTTCGGCGCCCGGGCGGATGCCCCTCAGGTGATGGCAAAGTGGGCCGGCCGGGGTGTGTTCTACCTGATCATGCTCTTTGTGCTGGTGGCCTTCTTTCAGACGCTCAACCTGACAGCGGTCGCCGAGCCGCTCACTGAATTGCTGAATCAGCTGTTTGCCTTCGTCCCCCAACTCATCGGAGGGGGGTTGCTCCTGCTGGTTGCCTGGGGCATCGCCAGTGTAGTG
>JAUVHW010000082.1 GCA_030593075.1 Ardenticatenales bacterium | reverse complement strand
TTCCACCTGCCGCGCCAGCAGCACGTGCTCCCGCGTCTGCGGCATCGGCCCATCTGGAGCGGCCACCACCAGGATGGCTCCGTCCATCTGCGCCGCACCGGTGATCATGTTCTTGATATAGTCCCGGTGACCAGGGCAGTCTACGTGCGCATAGTGCCGCGCGTGCGTCTCGTACTCGACGTGGGCAATGGCTATCGTGATCCCCCGCTCCCTCTCCTCTGGAGCGTTGTCGATGGTATCGAACGCGCGGTAGCTGGCCAGTTGCTCGAACTCCAGCACCTTGGTGATGGCGGCCGTCAGCGTCGTCTTGCCATGGTCGATGTGGCCGATGGTGCCCACGTTCACGTGAGGCTTGTCCCTTACGAACTTTTCCTTTCCCATGATCAGCACTCCTTCTCAACAGCGTTGAATCACTATTCGCTATTACCAAAAGCACCCTGCTACCGAGCCGGGCCCCGCACCGCTTGAGGCCCATGTACCAGCCCGCATAGCAGGGTATGAGCACAAGAAGCCTACAATGGGACTTGAACCCATGACCTCGCCCTTACCAAGGGCGTGCTCTACCGGCTGAGCTATGTAGGCACCAGGTGGGCCGGGCAGGACTCGAACCTGCGAAGGCTGAGCCAGCGGATTTACAGTCCGCCCCCTTTGCCGCTCGGGACACCGACCCATCTCGGTTGTAAAGAATCGCCCTGCAAGCCGACGATGAGACTTGAACTCATAACCGTCCGCTTACAAGGCGGATGCTCTGCCGCTTGAGCTACGTCGGCGCGCGCCAGCATTATACCATAGCGAGTTGGCCGGTCAAGGCGAGACTCAGCGAGCACTATTCTCTCACGAATTTCACCTTTTGTGAAACAGTCACCTGTGCGGGTCCAGGCGAGCGCCAGGAGGACGTCGCGCAGTAGACCTCACAGGTGTGGAGGCGGGCACCAGGCTCTATGTTGCGGCTGCGCGGCCGAGGCGAGTGGGAGTGGTTGGTGTTGGAGGTGGGTGCACGACACGGATTCTGACACGGATACACGGATTGGGCCACTCGCTTGGGAGGGCACTGTGGCTGCGATGCGGGGCCGGAGGAAGTGCGTCAACCTTGCGAAGGTCACGAACCTGCGGTTGCGAACCTGCGGTTCGGGAGCCTTCGCAAGGTTATTGGGAGGACTCCTGCCGCACGGCGGCAACGGGAGCGAGGCCCAGTGGGACAGACGGGGGCTGCACGGCGGCCCGGCAGGAGTGGGTCGAATCCCCTCCCCAACCCTCCCCATTGAAGGGGGAGCGAGTCAGGGCCGGCCGCAACGCGAGCGGCCGTGGTCGCGCGGGTCGGATCCTCGTCTAGGCTACCAGGGCGCGGCCGGCTTCTCACGCCGCACTCTCGCCAGGAGCTCGCGGGCGCTGCGGCGATTGGCGGCCGTCTCCCCCCCCAGCATCTGAGCCAACTCGCCCTCCCTATCATCCATCGTTTCCAATAGCTGCACGCTGGTGGTAGTGCGGCCGCCGCTGACCCGCTTCTCTACGCGGAAATGCGCGTCACCAAAGGATGCCAGTTGCGGCAGGTGCGTGATGCAGATGGTCTGACGCTGGCCCGTCTGGCCTCGCGAGAGGCTCCACAATTTCCCGCCCACCATGTGGCCCGCCCGGCCGCCGATTCCCTGGTCGATCTCGTCGAAGATCAGGGTAGGAGTCTGGTCGGCGCGGGAGAGGACCGTCTTGATAGCCAGCATCAGGCGGGACGTTTCGCCGCCGGAAGCGATCTTGACCATCGGCTTGAGGGGTTCGCCGGGGTTGAGGCTGATCAGAAACTCTACCCAATCCAGTCCGCTGGCGCTGAACCGTACCCGATCGGCCGGCGCCTCAATCCCATCCTGTGCAGGAACGTAGGCGCCCTCTGGATCTGGTCGCCACTGAATCTCCACACCGAAACGCGCGGCGGGCATCCGCAGGTCGCCCAGTTCGTGCTCGACGGCCGCGCCCAAGCTGGCCGCGGCCGCCCGACGACGAGTAGAGAGCTCAGCCCCTGCCTCGCCGATAGCACGCAGAATCCGCTCTTCCTCGGCCTGAAGTTCGGGAATGCGCTCCTCGCTGCGGCCGATGCTATCCAGCTCGGCCGCAGCCCTCTCGGCGTAGGCCAGCACCTCCTCGATCGAATCGCCATACTTGCGCTGCAAGCTCCGGATCTGCTCCAGGCGTTCTTCCACCGCCGCCAGGCGGCCAGGACTGGACTCTATTCGCTCCCGGTAGTCCCGCAGCGCGCCGGTCAACTCGTCCGCCTGGAACGACATCTGCTCAGCATCCTGCCTTAGGCTATCCTGGCTGGGGTCGACGGCGGACAGTTTTGCCAGCACACGAACCGCGGCCGCCAGCAGGTCCTGCACGGCCGGCAGGTTCTCGGCGCCGCCTGCTTCGAAGGCGCTGCCTTCAAAGCAACTGTACGCCTCATCGGTTAGGGCTGCCAGCTGCTCCGCGTTGGCCAGGCGGGTGCGCTCTTCCTGCAGGGCCTGGTCCTCGCCCAGCTGCAGGTTGGCGCTCCGGATCTCCTGGGTCTGGAAAGCAAGTAGGTCCACCCTGCGGGCCAGCTCCCGCTCGTCCCGGAGCAACTGCTTCAGCTCGGAACGCACCTCCTCGAGCTGGCGCACCAGCTTCCCGACCGCTGCCCGATCCTCTTCCAGGCCCGCGTAACGATCTAGCAAGTTGACGTGCTCCCGCACCCGCATCAGCGAGAGATGCTCGGTCTGCCCATGGATGTCAACCAGGCCGGCGCTGATCTGTCGCAGCTGTCCCAGGCTGACGACCCGTCCGTTGACCCGGCTGACGCTCCGGCCGTTGGCCCGTACCTCGCGGGCGAGAACCAGACGGTCGGGTTCATCGCCCTGCAACTGCTGCTCCTCCAGCAGCGCCGCCACCGCACCGGCCGGGCTGAACACCCCCTCGATCTGAGCCCGCTTGGCGCCGGTCCGCACCATGGTGCTATCGGCGCGGCTACCCAGCAGCAGGCTGATCCCATCAATGATGATGGACTTGCCCGCTCCGGTCTCTCCGGTGAGGATGGTGAAACCAGGACCGAACTCTAGATTGAGCTGGTCAATGATGGCAAAGTTACGGACAGTGAGTTCAAGGAGCACGGTCGCGACTACCTCATCCTGCCGAGCCGCCCGACGGCCGCTACTTGAGCCGATAGTAGGCGCTGCTGACTGCCAGAGCTAGATATACTAGCTGCCAGACGAGACTACCCAGCCCGACACTTCCCATCCTGGCCGGCAGCCCCTCCACGACAAGCCCGATGAGCCACACGCCCACGGCCGGCAAGCTCCCGGCCGCGATGCAGAGACCAACGACCAGGGGAAGCCAGCGGCCGCGCCGGCGCCGGGTCGCCAGCCTGACGCCTTCCGCGATGAGGGATCCAGCAAAGGGTGCCACGAAAATCGTCATCCAGCCGATGGAAAGAACCAGAAACGATGCTACGGCCGCCAGCGGGAGGGTGACGGCGGCCGCCACGGCATAGTCGTACCACAGCGCGCTGTAAAATGTCTCTTGCTGCTCGTTGATGCAGCTCTTGCAGCGATAGCCAACCGGCGTATTAACCGCACACCGAGCGCAGATTGGCTTTTCGCAGCGATTGCAGCGCAGAGTGGTCTCGCGCGCCGGATGATAGAAGCAGGTGGTCAACTGGGTCGCCGACTCCGCTTCCTCCGGGGCGGCCGCTTCCTGTTCCCTAGGCGCCGGCACGGCGGCCTCGACCTCTTCTACCTGGTCCGCAGCGGGTTCGGCCTCCGCCTGGTCGGAGGAATCGGCCACGGAGGCGTCACCCGGTGTGTCCGGCTCTGGCTCCGCGGGTTGCTCGAACGAGTCCACCAGCTCGGCGTCCAACTCCCTGGCGCGCTCCAGCGCTGACTCCCGCTCCTCCTCGGAGGCGACCACCTGGCTCAATCCCAGCCACGCTCGCGCCGAATCCGGGAACTGCTCCACCGCCGACCGATAGACTTCTTCGGCCGCCTGCTGCTTGCCCAGGCGAGCAGCCCGCTCGCCCTGCCTCAGCAATGCGCGTAGCCCAGGTTCTATCACGCTGTTCCCCTCACCTCCTCGCCGGGAGATGACTCCATCGGCACCAGCCGCGCCAGCAGCGTACGATAAAAGTAGGTGCGCGGCTGGACTCGCGCAAAGCGGCTGACGTGCGGGCTGGCGCGGACGAGAACCTCATCTCCGTCCTGCAAGTCAAACTCGTGCTGACCATCGACCGTTAGAATGGCCTGGTGGTCGGTCCTGATCTGCGCCCGGACCTCAGCGCCCTGAGCCAACACGACCGCCCGGTCCATGCTCAGGTGCGGGGCGATTGCGATGAGCAGAATGCTCTTGAGTTCGGGCGGCAAGATAGGTCCCCCAACCGCCAGAGCATAGGCCGTCGATCCGGTGGCAGTGGAGATAATCAGCCCGTCAGCAAAATAGGAGGTGAGATAGCCGCCATCCACCCAGGTGTTGAGTCGGATGGCGCGGGCCAGCGTACCACGGCTGATGACCACGTCGTTTAGGGCATGGTGCTCGCCTATGGATTTCCCCTCTCGCTGCGTGTCGGCGTCCAGCAACATCCGCTCTTCCACCCAATAATCGTGGGCCAGCAGCCGGGCCAGCGGTCCATGCCACTCTTCTGGCGTGCACTCGGACAGGAACCCCAGCCGGCCGAGGTTAACACCGAAAAGCAGCGTCTTGCAGCAGGCAGCCATCCGGGCAGCCCGCAGGAGAGACCCGTCCCCGCCCAGTGTGATCACCAGGTCGGTGGAGGGGATGGCCTCCCCCACCGTGGCCTCGTCCCAGCTAGAGGCCAGCCACACGTCCCGGTCGCGCTCGGCCAGCCATTTCTGGATCTCCTGGGCCAGCGGAACGGAGACCGGTTTGTGCGGGTGATAGAGGACGCCGACGCGGTCCAACGATGTCGGGTTCACTTTGCCAGGCGATCCTCCAGCCAGCTCTCTAGCTCTTCCAGCGGCACCTGCTGTTGCTCTCTGGCCGTCATGTCTCGCACCGTGACCTGGCCTGCATCCAGTTCGGACTCACCGACGATGACTGCGTAGGGCACGCCGTGCCGGCCGGCTTCTCGCATCTGAGACTTCAGGCTGCGGCTGCGCCAGGCAAAGGCAAGGCGCACTCCAATTCCAGCGTCGCGGAGAGCAAAGGCCGTCTCTACCGCCTGCAGTTTGGTCCGGCCGCCCTGGTGAGCTATCAGCACCGGCGGCTCTGCAAGCGGGGGCGGCTGCACTCCGGTCGCCTTGAGCCCCAGGATGACCCGCTCTATGCCGGAGCCAAACCCAACTCCCGGGGTGGGCGGGCCGCCCAGCGTCTCGGCCAGCCCGTCGTAGCGACCACCGCCGCAGATAGACGACTGAGCGCCAATCTCCTCCGACCAGACCTCAAACACTGTCTTGGTGTAATAATCCATCCCCCGCGCCAGCCGGAAGTTCATCTGGTAGGGTTTCTCCAGCGCGTCCAGATAGCTGCGCAGTTCCGCCAGGTGGGCGCCACACTCATCACAGAGATGATTGGCAAAGTGGGGCGCGCCGTCCAGAATCTCATCCATTCCCGGCTCCTTGGAGTCCAGTAAGCGGAGCGGGTTTCGCACCAGCCGGGTCCTGTCCGTCTCTCCCAGTTGATCCTCAAAGGCCGAGACGTGCTCAACTAGACGGGCAACGTAAGCGGGGCGGCACTCAGGGCAGCCGCTGCTGTTGAGCTGGAAGCGCAGGCCACGGCAGCCCAGGTCGCGGAAGAGGTTGTAGGCCAGCAGCATCACCTCCAGGTCCGCAGCAGGGTCCTGTTCGCCGATTATCTCGGCGTTGAACTGCGAATGCTGGCGATAGCGGCCGGCCTGCGGCCGATCGTGGCGAAAGATGGGGCCAATGCTGTAAAGCTTGACCGGCTGCGGCCCTGCGTGCATGCCGTGCTGCAGATACGCTCGAATGACGCCAGGCGTGAACTCGGGCCGGAAGGTGATGGACTGGCCCTTGTCCTTTTGCAGGGTGTACATCTCTTTCTGGACGACAAAGTCAGACCCCTCCCCACTGCCCTTGAGGTAAATGCTGGTGTCCTCAAAGAGCGGCACGTCGATGCGCTGAAAACCATACCGCAGGCTCAACTCCTCCGCCCGCTCGGTTACCAGCCTCCAGTACGGCTGGTCTTCAGCCAGGATGTCCTGGGTCCCATACGGGGCGCGATAGGTCGGCACGGTCGGTCTAGGTGAGTTGCGGGCCGCGAGGTCCGGCGCAAAGTCGGCGCGTATTATAGCCGATTTGAGAGGGCGTGTCTAACCACCGGCCGAGGCTGTCGAAAGACGGATGCAGCGCAATTCGGCCTGCGGTTCTGTGCCGCCAGACAGAAACATGTCGCCCGCGGCGGGCTCCTTTTCAACACCCGCGGGCCGTCAGGCTCCAACGAGGTCCGGGCCTACAGCCGGTTGCGAAAAGTTAGGATTTGGTTATAATTGCGCTGGAGGACGGCGCTCCTCTGGGGCACGATGACCAAGATTCTGGTTGTAGACGACGACCGCGACCTCTGTACCCTGGTCAGCATAATACTGAGCAAGGATGGGTACGAGGTGGAACCTGCCTACGACGGCCCGTCGGGGTTGAAAATGGCCGTCCGGCTGCAGCCGGACCTAATCCTGCTGGACATAATGATGCCGGGTGATAGCGGGTGGGACGTCTGTGAGCAACTGCGAAGAATCAGCAACGTTCCCATCATCTTTTTGTCTGCGCGGGGGGCCGAGCGGGACATCGTGCGCGGGCTGCAGTTGGGGGCCGATGACTATATCACCAAGCCCTTCCGCCGCCACGAATTGGTCGCCCGGATCGAGACGGTTCTACGCCGGGCACGGACAGCCCCCCAGGAAGGCGACACCCTGTTTCACATCGGCGATCTGACCATCAACCAGACCAGATGGGAGGTGCAGCGTGCCGGTGCACCGATTCAGCTGACGCCCACCGAGTTCAGACTACTGCTCCTGTTGGCCCAGCGCAACGGGCGGCCGGTATCGCACAAGGAGATCCTGACCGCTGTCTGGGGAGCCGAGCGGGAGGAGAACCTGAACCTGCTCAAAGTCTACATCCGGCAGCTGCGAAGGAAGATAGAGCTAGACCCGGAACTGCCACAGTACGTCCTCACCAAGCGAGGGGTCGGCTATCGCCTAGCTTCCCCGGCCGAGCCGGCTGCCTCTGAGGGGCCGCGGTAGAACAGGCCGGGCACCAGGGGGTTGACGTATCCATCTGCCCTGAACAACACCTGATACTCAAAAGACGCATCCCAGCTCCCCCCAATCTGGTTCCCCAGCAGCCAATAGGTGTGGCAGAAGAAATAGTCCTCCCGACCCGCCAGATAGTGGTACTCGGCGCTCACGTGCTCGAACTGCTCGCCTTCGTCACCATAGTGCCCTCCCTCGGTGCCCAGAATGGGAATCGAGTGCCCCAGCTCCTCCACTACTACCCGGTTGTAGGCGCGGAAACGCAGGAACCCCTCTGTGCTGTCGACCGGCTGGTACATCGCATAGTTGTGGATCGACAGCCATCCGCGGTTGAGCAGGTGTTCCTGTCTCCGCCTCTTGAGAGACCGTAACGCCGCTCGCAGGTAGCGCAGGTCGCCGTATTCTCCGGCCGGGCTGAGCGCCCCAAAGCCGGGCAGCCCGCCGTTGTCCAGCACCTCCTGGGCCGCCTGCGCCCAGTGAGTAACGTACCATTCCGGACTGGGAGTCCGGCCGGCAGCCTCCGCAAATAGGTTTGGCTCGTTGTAGAGCTGGAAATAGTGCACTCCCAGGTTATGGTAGTGCCGGACGGCAGCACCCAGGTCCCCATCGTATGGAACCACTCCGTGCACATAGAACCTCACCACCGGCATGATCCCGGCTCTCACCAGGCGCCGTACCAGATAGTCGTTCTGTTCGGCGTCAGTGCCATCGTTGAGGATGACCAGCCAGCGGATGTGCATGCGCTGCAGTTCGCGAACAAAACGGTCAACTATGGCCGGCGCCTGCTCAAAAGTGGAGAACCAGTGCATCCCCCAGCCATTATCGTAGCGCGGCCGGGGATAGTAGTCCAGGGGCCAAGGCTCCTCGGGTGCAATGGTGACAGAAGGAGTGGGAGTTGGAGTACCTGTGGGCGTCGGCGTCACTGAGGGAGTCCAGGTCGGAACCGTGGGTGTGACGGTGCGCCGATACGGGGTAAAGGTAGGAGAGGGACGGGCTGGCGTAGCGGTGCTCGTCGGGGTAGGGGTGAGAGTCCAGGTAAGGGGGGCACTTCCGGTCGCGCCGGCAGGGTTCTGTGCGAGGTCGGCCGGCCGGGCCGGCGGAGCGGCAGTGGGCACCAGTGTGGGGGCAGCGGGCAGCACGCTGACACAGGCTGACGCCGCGACTCCAAGCAGGCTCAAGAGCCAGGGAATGGTGCGCAGGCTCGAACGGGACACAACCTCAGAATTCTATCTCACCCTGGCAGCAACGCAATGACGACGCGGGGGAGTGTCGAGGAATAGACGCAACGCGGCTCGGCCTGCTCTACTGTACTGGCGGACGGAAACATGGGCGGGCTCTTTTTCAACACCCTCGCGGGCGCACGACAGTATCGGGGCTGGTATAATGTGCTCTACTGGTGAACCGGCCCCAGCATGAGTTCGGGAACCGGTGACCGGCCGGTGTGGGTGGGTGCATGCGGCCGTCAGTGGGGGTCGCGCTGGTCGCGCACCTCGGACCTTCGAGAGCCGGAGGTCGAGCACTCTAGGAGAACAATGTAGATGGGTGAGGAGTTTCCTTCTGCACACGCCGGCACGCAGGAATGGCCGGCGCCAGAGCATGGCGCCGGTAGGCCCCAGTATCCGGTGGTCAACGCTCACAACGAGTGGGACCCCCTGGAAGAAGTCATTGTGGGCACTGTTGAAGGCGCCTTGGTGCCACCCTGGGACGTGGCTATGGAGGCCACTCTGCACCGGAGGGAGCTGTGGGACTATTACCAGCAGTTTGGCGGAACGCCTTGGCCCAAGGAATTGGTCGATGCAGCCGAGAAGGAACTTTGCGAATTGGTGGGCATTCTGGAGGCAGAAGGCGTTACCGTCCGCCGCCCCACGCCATTCGATTTCTCCAAGCCCTATGCTACACCCGACTTTGAGATCAGGAGCGGCTGCCACGCCTCGATGCCGCGGGATGTATTGCTGGTCATAGGAGATCAGATCATCGAAGCGCCCATGGGCTGGAGATCACGGTTCCACGAGCACCACGCCTACAAAGAGCTGTGCAAAGAGTATTTCATCAAGGGGGCCAGGTGGGTGTCCGCCCCTAGGCCTCAGTTGAGCGAGGACTCTTACGTGGCGGGTTTCGAGGCGCCAAACGAGGGCGAGCCGATGAGAACGGTCCTGACCGAATTCGAACCACTCTTTGACGCAGCGGATGCCATCAAGTGCGGCCGGGACATCTTTGTGGCACAGAGCAGTTGCTGCAACCGGCTTGGCATCCAGTGGCTGCAGCGCCACCTGGGGGAGGGCTATCGAGTCCACGAGGTGGAAGTGTACGACACCCACCCCATGCACATTGATGCCACGTTCTATCCTCTGGCGCCGGGCAAGCTGCTGATCAACCCCGAGCGAGTCAGGAGAGTGCCGGAGATGTTCCAGAGGAGCGGCTGGGACATCCTGGAATGCCCCGAGCCTCTGATGCCCGAGAGTCATCCGATGTTCACTTGCAGCCGGTGGATCAGCATGAACGTGCTGATGCTGGATGAGGAACGGGTTATCGTCGCCAAGGGAGAGGACACCTTGATGCGAGCATTGCGCGATTGGGGGTTTCGGCCGATCCCCTGCAGTTCTTACCACTTCGCATCGATCGCGGGTGGTTTTCACTGCGCCACCGTGGACATACGGCGAAGAGGAGAACTCGAGACCTACTTTTGAGCGGGCACTCCGGCCGAGCATCAGCCGTGGACCTCCTGTCTGCGAAGAGGCGAGCACCATCTGGCACGGTTGCCAGGGTTGAAAGATTGACGGGTCGGTTCTGAGGGGAGAACGCGGGGTTGCGGAAGCCGCCGAAGTGAATTATACTGTTATCGAGTACTCTGCCTCTCCACCGTAGCGGTTCCCGTTGCTCAGGCTAGATGCCCTACCAGGCACAGCCATAGGGGGATAGGGTCCGGCACTTTTGACTGGCAACGTCGCGGTACTGCTGCCTACGGCGGGGGGCAGGGCTATTGGCCTGGCGAGTACCAGGAGAGGACAAAAGGGTGGCGCACTGGTTATGGCAACTCAGGAGGTAGAGAAATGGCAACCTACGTGATGCTGATGAACTTGACGCAAAAGGGGGTCGAGAACATCAAGGACGCCCCTGCACAGCTCGAAGCGGTCACCAAGGCGCTCGAAGCCGCAGGGGGGAAGCTGAAGGCATTCTATCTGACCATGGGGCCGTACGACTATGTGGTCATTGCAGAAGGCCCTGACGACAAGACAGCCATGGTCCAGCTGCTCGGATTGGCAGCGGCAGGGCGGGTGCGAACAACAACCCTTAAGGCCTTCACCAGGGAGGAATTCGGGGAAATACTGAAGATGCTGCCCTAGTCGCAGCGCGGAGGACACTGGGTGACACCCATTGATGTACGTGTTCAGTGCGCCACCCAGCCACGCAACACGTGCCCCACCAGGTATTGAATAGACCCCGCCACCAGCGGCTGTTGCGCGCCGGTTCGTGGATGCACGACGGCCGCATAGTCAACTATCGCACGCTGGAACGGCCGTGAGACAAGACCAATGACCGAGGCAGACACCATCAAGATGGCACAGGCGACAGAAGGGGACTGGGGAGGGTTCCACTCAGGGGAACAGGGTGCGAAACAGCGGGTCCCGACGACGGAAGCGGCGCTGGAAAGCGCTCTGGCAGCTCGTCTGGGCCCCTTTCATCCCGTGATCAGCCTATGAAGACCAACCTGCTATTCGCCCTTCTCGGCACCTCGGTAGTCATCTCTTCCTGCAGCTCCCCGCGGGCGGCGCCAGCCCTTCGGGCGACAGCCGGGGCAGCCGCTTTCTCGGCCCGTTCATCAGCGGCCGGGAACCCGACCAGCGCAACCATGCCAGCTCCTGAGATCCTCTACGTCACGTGGACGCCGGCCCCGACACCTACACATACAAGCACTCGGCCGCCGACCTCGACACCTTCGTTCACCCCCAGCAGCACGCCCACCTCCACGTTCACACCTGCGCCGTCGCCGGCCGCCACTTCCACTCCTTCTCCAACACCGGCTCCTCCCACCGCTACCTCTCCGCCGCCGGTGGTGTTTGCTCCCCCTCCCGGCCGGCAGTTCGCGACCCTGGATGATTTCTGGAACGGGACTGCCGAATGGATCCTGGAGGTGCACGATACGGGGCTACCCATCGGCGAGTCGGACACCGTCTACCGGGGCGGCAACGAGTTCTGGTCTTACCTCCACGCCAGCCACCAGTCGGCCGGGGTGGTCGATCAGTGCGGCGAAGCAGTGCCCTTCCCCGGCTGCACCACGCTGTGGAAGAGTCGCGACGGCGGGCGCCACTTTGCCCTCGAACAGCCGGTGTGTCTCTTTGCCTGCGCCGCCTGCCCGTGCGAACACAGTCGAGACCACATCGGTCAACAGCAGTATCCGCGCGTCACCTTCCAGTCAGACCAGGCCTACCTGGTCTATGAGTTTGGGGCCTATGTCTTCCTGCGCACCTCAGTGGATGGAATCCACTGGTCCGAGGCCGCGCACGTGCCGGGCACCTGGGTCTGGTGGCATCACAACGCCCCCTGCGAAGGCGTGCAGGTCATTGGCGAACACCCCCACATCCGCTCGGAGCTAGAGTACAACTGCCTGGTAGGCGGTCCGCCCGGCATCTACGTGGAGGGCAGCCTGCTCTACGTCTTTGTCGCCCTGGGCAAAGCGCCCGGACACATGGGCTGCTACGTGGGCAACCGGCACAACGGAGCCTGGGGTCTGACCAGGTGTGCCTCCAATCCCCTCTTTGGCGCCGACAGCGGCTACGGCCCGGCCGAGCTGCTGGGGCGCGACGCCAACCCCTACTTTGAGTTCCGCACCATCTCCTCGGCCGATGTGGTGCGGGTAGGCAGTCACTACTATATGACCTACGAGGGCGTGCGCGGTCCCAGCAGCATCACAGTGGTAGATGACCAGTTCGGTCTGGGCCTGGCGCGAAGCACCGTACTGGCGATCGATGGCCCCTGGGAAAGGTTCCCGGGCAACCCAATCATCATGGATCTGCCAGGCAACGTGGGCGTGGGGCACGCCGACCTGGTGATCGCTGGCAACGCTACCTACCTCTACACCAGCACGCCCTCCGGTACGCGGGGGCGGTACGCGCTGGTGTGGCGCTGAGGGCGCCGACCATCTCACGCGGTGGACAGCCAGTAGTTGCAGCCGAGCCATCGCCGCCACGGGATGTGGCTGCCTCGCGGCGGCGCAGGCCTTGAGGCTGAAAGCTTGATGCTGTATACTCTGATCTAGAGAGACGGTTGCGAGAGGAGGGTGCGATGACCAACCACCGGAAGATCAGACGAGCTTCGGGCACTCTATTCCTAGCACTGGCGCTAGTGCTGGCGGCACAGGCCTGTGGCGAAGGGGACTCGCCGGCCGAACCCGAGGCGCTTGAGGAAGCAGAGGAGGTAGAGGAGAAAGTGCCAGCTACCGCAACCCAGGTGCCTACCGCCCGTCCTGCACCTACGGCTACCCCAGCCCCCGCCGGCTTTGCGACTGTCACCTACGACCTTGTCAACCTCCGGGCCGGCCCTGGGACCGACTTTGAGGTCATCGGACAAGTCGTATTGGGAGACGAGTTGCCCATTTACGCCCAAAACGAGGATGGTTCGTGGTTCGTGACCGATGAGGGAGGACAGACCTGGATTGCATCCTGGCTGCTCGACTTCGATGGGGACATCTCGACTGTCCCTGTCGCTCCCGCAGCGCCCTAGCCTGGCCAGCCTCGAGGTGCAGCAGTCTGGCACATCGTGCCAGGGGGTTAGACAACCAATCCTTGAGCGAATCCGAGACCCGGCACTCTCCTAGTCACAAGACAGCTCTGACCGCCGCTGGTATGACTCCCATGAACAAAGAGTTCATTCACCGCAGAGATCGCGGAGAACGCCGAGTTATTGAAGTCTGCCTTGAGATTCCACTGGTTTCCTGTGAGGCTCTGTCAAGATGTCGCACCTGTTCTCTCTTTTTCTCTGCGGTCTCTGCGTGCTCCGCGGTAAATCCGGTTCCTTCAGTGGAGTCCTGGTATGGTAGACTCTGCTGGCCAACCGGCCGCACCGTCGCAACACAGCGGAATACCGGCATGAACTCAACCGACTGCCCCGAGCGCCATCCGGCTGGCACGCACACCCTCCCGAACCCTCAGCCGCGCGGCCGCCCCAGCGACAGAACAGGGGACCCGTTGCTGCCGTCTCCAGCGCAGCCGAACTCAGCGGTTCCGAACCCTCTCATTCGCCCCGTTCTCAGCAAGAGATGC
>JAUVHW010000175.1 GCA_030593075.1 Ardenticatenales bacterium | reverse complement strand
CTGGCCCTCGCCCACTCGTACATCCCAGTGCCCGGGTAGGCCATCAGGGGGAAAAACTGGGCTGTGTCCGGATTCAGCCGCTTGGCCAGGGCCAGCGTCTTGGCAAGCGACGTCCGCGACTCACCGGGGCCGCCGGCCATGAAACATGCGTGAACCAGTACACCGGCCCGCCGTGCGTCCTCTACAAAGGAGCCAAACCGCTCCACCTTGGTCCCCTTGCGCATCGCGTTCAGCACATCCTGGTCCCCGCTCTCAAAACCGACACACAGCAGCCGCAGTCCCGCCTGCTTGAGCGCGTGCAGCGTCTCGTAGCTGACGTCAGGCCGCGAGTTGGCGCTGAAGGGAAGCCGGTTGCCCCTACGGATCAGCTCCTTTGCTAACTCAGATGCGTGCACCTGATCCACAGTAAGCGTGTCGTCCTCGATGAACACCTCTCTGACCTGGGGCAGCTCGCGCGCGATATAGTCGAACTCGTCGGCCACGTTGCCAGCGCTTCTTGCCCGGTGCCGGTGACCGGTCAGCGTCTGCGGCCAGAGGCAATACGAGCACCGATAGGGACACCCTCTTCCGGCCACAATTGCCACTTCCGGGTAGCGGGTGATTGAGTAGAAATAGTCCTCCACGCTCAAATGGCGCCGATAGACCTCGCTGACAAAGGGCAGAGCGTCGAGGTCCGAGATGTAGGGCCGATCCGGGTTGTGAACGAGAGCGCCGTCACCGTTCCGGTAACTCAGCCCAGCAACCGAGCTGAGGTCACCGCCCCCGTCTAGCAGGCGGGCCAGGTCGCGGATAGTGTAGTCGTATTCCTGCCTGGCCACCGCGTCGATGGCAGGACCGAGTTCCAGCGTCTCGTCGGGCAGCGCTGAAGCATGCGGGCCCACAAACACGACATAGGTGTCAGTAACTCGGCTCTTGATTGCTTCCGCCACGCTGGCATCGTTGTGGACGCTAGGCGTGCTGGTATCCATCACCACCAGTTGCGGCTGGAATTCCTGGACCAGGTCCAGCACTTCCTGCAGACCGTGGCCGGCCGCCGGCGCATCGACGAGTCTTACGTCAAAGCCGTCCTGCTCCAGCACCCCGGTTGCATAGGCCAGCCACACAGGATAATACATGACCCCGCTCTTGATCACGGCCGGGCTCCGCTGAGAGCGGGAGAACTGGCGATGGAAGGGGGGGTTCAACGTAAGAACATTCATGGCATGGCCCGCACGCACGGGATTCTCACAGTCCTGTGTTGTCTATCCGCAAGAGCGTAGTATAATACGGTCAATGTAGGCTGTCAATTCCAACCCGCTGTTCCTGCCCGTAGGTCAGCATCGTGTTCAAAGAAGAGCAGACCTCGCCGGAACCCGCCGATGGAGGACAAGAGAGGTCCTGACGTATGCAGTGCCACTCGCTGCTAGAAGCCCGGCAGAAGAGCCTCAATTCGCCATTGCCAGTCGGGACGTTGCCCACTGGCGCCTGCGGGGCTGCAGATCGCCGAGTCATCCGCCCGGAGCTGGAACTCGCGATGGCAGGGGAGACGAGGCGATGATCTCGGTGGTCGTCCCGGCCTACAACTCGGCGGACACGCTGGGAGACTGCCTGACTGCCTTGCAGGCGCAGTCCCTACCGCGCGCCCGCTACGAGGTCATCGTGGTGGACGACGGCTCGACCGACCGGACCGCGGAAATCGCCCGCCAGCACGATGTGAGTCTCATCCGACAGCCCAACGCTGGCCCAGGCGCAGCCCGCAACCGCGGAGCGCACGCAGCACACGGTGACATCTTGCTCTTCACCGATGCCGACTGCGCGCCGGCGACCGACTGGATCGAGCGGATGATCGAGCCCTTCAGCGATCCGGACACCGCGGGGGCCAAGGGCACGTACCAGACGCGACAGAGGGAACTCCTAGCCCGCTTTGTGCAATTGGAGTACGAACACAAGTACGCCAGGATGTCCCGCCAGGACCGGATAGATTTCGTGGACACCCACTCGGCGGCCTACCGGAGGGATGTCTTTCTCGCCAACAACGGCTTTGATCAGCTCTTTCCGACCGCTTCGGTCGAAGACCAGGAATTCTCCTTCCGGCTGGCCCGCAAGGGATATCATCTGGTGTTCGCCCCTCGAGCCATCGTGTACCACCGCCACGATACTACTCTGCAAGAGTATTGGCGACGGAAGCGCAATATCGGCTACTGGAAGGCTCTCCTGTTGCGCTGGCATCCGGAGCGGGCGGTGCGGGACTCTCATACACCCCAGATCCTCAAGGCACAGATCGGCCTGCTCGGCCTGGTATTCATAGCACTCCTGCTCGCTCCGTTCTGGGCCGCTGCTCGCTGGCTTGCTCCGTCTGCTGGGGCGCTCTTTGCTCTCTCCGCCTTGGCGTTCCTTGTTCGAGTGATCAAGCGGGACCCGGCCGTGGCTGCGATTGCTCCCTTCCTGCTGGTGTGTCGGGCGCTGGCGCTGGGATCAGGGCTGGCTGCGGGCTTTCTCCGCTTCTCCCCTCAGGTCAGTCCCCATCGGCCGCCCATCAGTGGATTCAATCGGGCCATCAAGCGGGCGCTGGACATCGTGGGGAGCGTCATCGGCCTGGTTCTGGCGGTTCCGCTGATGCCGATTCTGGCAGTGGCGATTAAACTGGATTCGCGTGGACCGCTGCTCTTCATTCAGAAGCGTGCGGGGGAGAACGGCCGTGCCTTCCAGGTAGTCAAGTTGCGGACAATGACGGTTGGAGCCGAACAGATGCTGCCCCACCTGATCGACTTGGAATCCCTTCCATCGCCGGCCTTCAAGCTCCGCGATGACCCCAGAGTCACCCGGGTTGGACGCTTTCTGCGGCGCACTAGCCTAGACGAACTCCCGCAACTCTGGAACGTTCTCAGAGGGGAGATGAGCCTAGTGGGGCCGAGGCCCGAGGAAATGCGCATTGTCCACCTCTACAACGACTGGCACCGCCAGCGGCTCGCGGTCAAGCCGGGTATCACGGGGCCGATGCAAGTCAACGGGCGCGGCGACCTCAGCCTAGACGAGCGGGTCCAGCTTGAGTTGGATTACATCGAGCATCATTCCCTCTGGAAGGACCTTGGCATCCTAGCGCGCACCGTGACCGCCGTTGTCTCCGGCAGAGGAGCGTACTGATTGGCGCGGCCAACGTGGCGGCCGTGGAAGCCCAACACCTGTCGTGTCGTGTGCACTCAGATGTTGCGGGTTAGTCTCATTAGTGCAGCGAGAACCTCCTAGAGTCCGATAAGGGAAGAGGTCAAGTACCCCGTCAAGACAGCAGGAGGCTCTCAATGAAGTATGGCACAGATTTCAAGGGAACCGCGTCTTACGCACCATCATGGTCCAAGCTGCTTGGACTGCGTTGCATACGAAAGGAGCCTGTCTAGCCGCCCTGTGTCGGCGGGGCAAGAAACGCACTGTCATCGCTGTGGTGCACTCCATGCTAGTGAGTGCTTTCCAGTGTTGCGCCGTCGCCAGCCCCACCAGGATCTCGGAAGTGACTACTTCGACAAGCGCCCTGGACAGGCAGAAGCTGACTGGTTCGCACGACAACTCGATAGTCTAGGGTACTCCGTCAATCTTGAACCACTGGTTTTTGTCCCACCAACCCTGAGCTGGAAGCCTGTTATCAGAAGAGAGAACTACACACCTTCGGTAGCAGCCTGGGTGATCAAATACGGCGGCTAGACAGCTCGGGTCTCATTCGTTATGATTGCCGGGTCACCTGTCTGAGCAACTGATGAGAGCCGCCCTTGCCAGACGACTGCTGTGCCATTCGATCCGACTACGTTCCACCAGCATTCGAGCCAACCGTCCGCCACGGTACCCATTCATGGACTCCCGCCTAGCTGGGCCACGGCCACCTAGAAGAACGCAGGGGCGCCAAGCAAGCCGCCTGGCCTACGGTGGGCTAATTGCCTTGGTCACGCTGATTGGCGTGACCTTTGCCCTGCTGGCACAGACATTGCCAAGCATCTCTGACACCATCGGATACGTTCACGCCGCGAATCGGCTGGCGAGCGGCCACGGCCTGACGTTTGCCGATGACAATAACCAAGTGGCGGGACCCTACTTTTCTATCTACGCTTTCCAGATTCGGCGCACCGATGACCCACGCATGTTTCTGGGCTTCCCTCCTGGGTTCCCCATCCTGCTGGCTGGTTCTATCCTAGTAACTGGCTCCGATGGGGCAGTCCACTACGTCGTTCCGCTGCTAGCCACTGCCGGTTTGTTGGCAACGTTCTGGCTGGGCACTCTGGCCGGCAGAAATGCCTGGACTGGTCTCTGGGCGGCCGCCATCTTGGCTTCCACACCGGATTTCGGGGAATTCGGCACATCGTCGTGGTCAGAGATCCCCAACCTGACATTGCTCACAGCCGGATTATGCTTCTACCTGCTTTCCTGTGCAGCGGAACGTCACAGGCGACAGGTCGTCATGCTCTCGGTCCTTGGCGCCATCCTGATTGTGTACAGCTTCCTCGTCCGCTATGCCAGCGTGGCCATAGTGCCAGCTCTGGTGATCAACGAGATCGCATGTGGACAGGTAGGGGACTCGGCCAAGAGGCGGCGATGGGCCTTCTGGGGTCTGCTTGGGCTCGGTCTGGCAGGCATCCTCCTGTTCAACCAGCTCTACTACGGGGGAGCGCTTCTGACTAGCTACAGCCCAACACACGGCTGGTATCCTTGGCCGGCGTTCTCGCTTTCCTACGCGTTCGGACCGTCCCCTGTCGGCGGCCGCAGCTTGATAGAGGCCTGCAGATCCCTGTGGCGCAATTTCCCGTGCCTGTTACTGGCAGCGCCGGTCGGATGGCTCCTACTGAAGAAGGGACCGGCTCTCATGATTGGGGCGTCCACGCTTGGCACGGTCTCGCTCTACGCCACGTATGCTTTTGCGCCAACTGGCATCAACAGCCGCTTCCTGCTGCCGGTATTCCCGCTCATCTGCGTGGGTGTCGCTCAGACGGTTACCGTTGCGGCACGGCAGTACCTCTCCGCAAGGTGGCGTCGGGCAGCAGGCCTGATACTGGCTATAGTGTTGTGTCTGCCGGTTCCAGCGAGAGTCACGCAGCTCGAGTCCCGCAACGCCAGCGACGCCGCGATGCTCGACTACATCCATTCCATCACGGACTCCACTCCGCCCAACGCCGTCTTTCTGTCTTACGTGTACAACGATCAGATTGCCTTCTACGGGAATCGCTCGGTATTGAACTATCGACGGATCCCGCCGTCCGACCCTGAGGCCGGCCGCTACCAGATGGAGGTCTTTGAACCGCGCTTGGCAGAAGCGGTGGACAGGTTGCTGCAAAGAGAGATCCCTGTCTACTACGTCGAGGACAGGTCACCCCCCTTCTGGGATTCGCTGGCTATTCTTGAAAATCGATTTGCGGCTGAGCCTACCTATCCCGGAGCCTGTGTTTACCGGCTGAGCAGGGCCCCTGAAGCTACCGGCACAGGTGATGGGTCTCGCTAGCAGCTGCCGGAGGTGAAACCAGCATGCTGGCTGACTCTGCGCACCCTTATGCCTGGTCCTTCTTCTGGTTGACGCTGGTGACGGCTCTCTACTATGGGAGCCAGACGACCATCTTCAAGAGTGCACAACACAGGATTGGTGCACGCTTCTTCCCGGCAGGAGTTCTGATCGCATCCCTGGCGTGTCGGCTCGTGCCGACCCTCCTGCTGCCGGTGGGCGCCACGTACGATATCGACTCCTTTCGCCTTGTGGCTGAGGCTATGCTGCGCAACGAGGATCTCTACAGTGCAGCCTCTGTCATGGGACGCCACCCATACTTGCCGTTTCAGGCGTACATAATCGCGGGCGCAATGCTAGCTGCCAGCGCGACCCGGATTCCGTTTGTTGTTGTGGTCAAACTGCCGGCCCTGGTCGCAGACATGGCCATAACGGCCACTGTCTATCGGGTTTGTCGGCGGAGAGGGAATCGGGTCACAGCGGCCAGTTCTGCCGCACTGTTGTACGCGCTGAACCCGATCAGCATCCTCGCTACCGCCTATCACGGTCAATTCGATGCCATACCCGTCCTATTCCTACTCATTGCCTGGTATCTCTGGCGTTTTGGCAGGCGGATGATGCCCTCCGCCATTGCACTCGCGTTCGGCGTGCAGAGCAAGACCTGGCCCGTGCTGTTCTTGCCTGTCGTCGCCATCCGAGCGCGCGGCCGCAGATTCGCAATCGGCTACGTTACTGTTGTTCTAGGTGTGCCGCTGCTGTTGACTGCTCTCTATCTGGTCGCGTTCGGGGGAGACCCGCGTCCCTTGTTTGGACGGGCCCTAACGCACACAGGCGTCCCAGGCTACTGGGGGATTACCGGCTTGCTGGCGCTGGCCAAGGAGTCCGTTCGTGGCGCTGATGGTCTTTATGCAGGGTACGTGGGCATGCGGCGGATCATCTTATTGGCCACTGGCTTGGGGGCGTTGTGGGCGACGCGCCGCCAGAGCGGCCTCGATGCCCTGACCACGCTAATACTCTGTGTGCTTGCCGTAACCGCGGGCATGGGGCTCCAGTGGCTGCTATGGGTTGTGCCGTTCGCGTTGTTGGCGGGAGACGTTCGCGGGCTCAATTACTATAGTCTTGCCAGCTGCATCTACCTCACCCTCCAGCTCTACGGCCTTCACTTCAACGCGTGGGTGTTCCAGGCCTTCGACCCACCCATCGCACATGCCCTGATCATAGTAAGCGCATTGCCTGCCTGGGCCGCCGTCGTTGCCTGGGCAATGTGGAGGTTGTTTCGCGAGCCATCGGCCGTGTTCTCATGATGGCCTGGAGTGACTACGCGAAGCGCCCGATTGGGGCGAGGATCGACCGCCGCTCCCTCCTACTCCGGTGACCGGCCCCCCAATAACTCGTGCGCCTTCCCCAACCACTCGATAATGGCAATGGACTGCGGGCAGAGCTCCTCACAGTCCCCGCACTGGACACAGGCGTCCGCCCTCTCCTCTTCGTTGATCCAGCCATACCACGCCTGGTACCGCTTCAGGTCGCCGTAACTCATCACCCCGTTGTAGATCTCGAGGATGCGCGGGATGCTGACGCCGTTGGGGCAAGGAAGGCAGTATTTGCAGCCAGTGCACGGGATGGGGGCGAGTTCCAGGTACTTCTCCCGCACGCAGGCAATCAGATCCAACTCCTCGGCGGAGAGCGTCCCAAGGCCCGACTCGGCCGCGCTGGCCAGGTTCTGCTCCACCTGCTCCATCGTGCTCATGCCGCTCAGCACGACCGAGACCTCAGGATGGTTCCAGACCCACTGCAACGCCCAGTCGGCCGGGGCACGCTGGCGTAGCCCACGTT
>JAUVHW010000282.1 GCA_030593075.1 Ardenticatenales bacterium | reverse complement strand
CTCCACGAAGCACGATACTATCTCCAACTGGAGGACAGCCGGGTGCAATGTCAGATGTGCTTCCGGAGATGCATAGTACCTGAGGGTGGCCGGGGTTTCTGCCGCAACAAGATCAACATCGGCGGACGCTACTACACCGTGGTCTACGGCCGCCCAAGCGCTCTGCAGATCGACCCTATCGAAAAGGAGCCATCCTTTCACATGCTGCCGGGAGAGACCATCTTCTGCACTGGCACTGCCAGTTGCAACAACCGCTGCAAGTTCTGCCAGAACTGGCACCTCTCCCAGAAAAGCTTCGAGGAAATAGACCACATTCCCACCAGCCCCGATCATACCGTCAGGCTGGCCCAGGCGATGGGCTGCGCCGCGGTGTCATTCACCTACAACGAACCTACGGTGTTCTACGAGCACATGTTCGACGTAGCCAGATTGGCCAGACAGGCGGGAATGGGAGCCTTGTTTCACACCAACGGAGGTATGAACGAAGAACCTTTGGCGGCGCTCCTGGAACATATGGACGCCGTGACCGTCGACTTGAAGGCCTTCACTCCAGAGTTCTACCGCGAGGTTAGTTCGTCGGAACTGGAGCCGGTCCTGCGCACTCTGCAGCAGATCCATGACAGTGGCACACACCTGGAGATCGTGAATCTGGTGGTGACTACGCTAAATGACAACATGGACGATATCCGGCAGATGTGCCGATGGATACGTGACACGCTGAGCGAGGAGGTCCCCCTTCACTTCACCCGGTTCTTCCCAGCATACAAACTGACGAGTCTGCCTCCCACGCCCATTGAGACACTAGAGAGCGCCGCCCGGATTGCGGACGCGGAGGGATTGGACTACGTCTACGTTGGCAACTGCCCCGGGCACGAGCGCAACAGCACTTTCTGCCCAGAGTGCGGCGAGAAGATCATTGAGCGCGTCCACTTTGCTGTCCTGTCATTGAACGTTGACGGGGGGAAGTGCACCTTCTGCGGCCACAAGATCCCAGGAGTCTGGCGGGACGCCTGAGGGGTTGAAGAAGCGCTCAAGAACGAGGGGGCATGGCAGTTACCAGCAGGAGACTCGCCAGCTTGAGTACGGCAGCCAGGAGGCAGGTCTTCAGGATACCCAGGACCGGCACCAGAATGACTGAGACGACTACGGAGCCTGCAAACGCTCCTCCAAGATCGCAGGCATAGAGCGCTCCCCGCAGGCCCTCTCTGCCCCCCAGCCACATCTTGTTCGCCAGGGGGAATTGGGAACCGACCAGGAAACCCGCCAGACCATTCATGAACAGAAGAGTCCCCTGCAAAGCAACAAAGCCCGCGGAGTGGGCAAGGCGGGACGAAAAAGCGATCAAGATGACGGGCACTAGAGCCCAATACAGGACAAGCGCCAGTTCGAGCTTCAGCATCGTGCACCGTGCCCTCGTGATCCCGGCCAGCCGACGAGTCATCAGCAACCCTCCCAGGGTCACGCCGGCCATAAACGCGGTGACAAACAAGGCAACCCAGTGGTAGACGAGGCCGCAAAGGATCTGGAAGGCAAAGATGTTGATTAGGTCGGCGGTCATACCGGCAAAGCCGGTTGTGGCGACGGCGATGGGGACCACCACGTCTCTTCCCCGCGGGGCCAGCTTCACCATGGCCAGTAGGATCAGGCCGCATCCCAGGATCAGCAAGCTCAGATGGCTCAGGGTCAGCCGGCCGGCAAAGGCAAAGACCCGGGCGAGGTAGGGGGCGAACCGGGCGTTCCAATATGAGAGGCCATAGAGCAGCCCCACCGGGTGCAGGTCACGGTTGACGACCTCCTTGCCGCCGTGCAGTTCGACACCGAGTGACTTCCAGAACCAATCCAGGCGTTGCTGGCCCAACACGAGATTCATGTGGGAGGCGGTCAGTAGCTGGGTTTCGAGACCTCTTCCCTCCCACCTTTCAGAGAGTATTCGTGCCGGCGTCGTCGATAACTCGCCCGCGGAGGAGGCCAGCCATAGGGTTACGTCGCCCGGTATTGGTCTGACGTAAGGAAAAGCCTGGTGTAGGGTGTGATAGACCACCGAGTTCAGATCACGCAGCTCAGCGCTCATGTAGGTGAGTGTGCCCGGGCAACCGATGACCAGAATACCCTTCTCAGCCATTATCTCCTGCACCATCTGATAAAACTCGACCGTGTACAGGCGATTCAGCTGCAGCGTGGAGGGATACGGGAGGTTGACGATGACCAGGTCGTATCCTTCTTCAGGGCGAGGAGCGGCCCCCCACGTCATCATCCTCACCAATAGTCGGCTGTCAACGTGCTCTACCTTGACGCGCGGATGGCTCAGTTCCATGCTTGTCAGTGGAGTAGGGAATCTGCGGACGGCTTTGATCAGCACGGGGTCCAATTCCGCGTAGTCTATCCGTTGCCAGGTGTATTTCCCCAGTTCATGTATCACACCCCCAACACCGCCGCCCAACACCAGCGCGTGCCGCGGTTCGTCGATGAACAACAGCGGCAGATGCACCATCTCTTCCACCAGGACCACGTCAGGGACCGGCGCGCTCAGAATGGGGATGCCATCCGCGTAGAAGGTGTATTGCTCCTCCCTCTGAACGACGGCAATGTTGCCATACACAGAGTTCTCGGAGTAAACCAGATTGTGGCCAGCCCACTGCCGGCGGGTCGCCCAGCCCTGGACTTCCTCTGTGAGCGGCGAGAGCAGGAGACCGAGGAAGCAGGCAAGCAGGACGAGGACTGCTATCAGGCCTGGGATGGTGGGGAGTCTCTTGGCCGTGACCGAGCCGGCCGAACCGAGCAACAGAGCAGCCGACGCCAGGTTGAGACAGGACAGAACGAGGACGGTCTGCAGGGAATAGAGGAAGGGGATGCAGACGTAGGTGAAGATGATCCCGCCCGCTACCGCACCAACAGCTTCCAAGACATAGACAAGACCAAGTGATGCGACCTCGTCACCGGTGAGGTGGGAGTAAGCCCGGCAGCCGAAGGCGAACATGGCTCCATCCACCAGCGCTAGGGGCGCCAAGATCAGGAAGGGCGAGAGGAAAACGGAGGCCAGGCTGATCCCCTCACCTGGGGTTGCGCCCAGGATGTCTCTGCAGGAATAGACCAGATACAGGCACAGAGGAAGGAAGAGGGCAAACAGAACCTGGAGCGTCGCGAAGGAAGTGGTCTGCCCCTTCCAGCGACTGACCAGTCTGCCCAGCAGGCCGCTGCCGACAGCTTCGAGGACCAGCCAGCTGCCCAGGATCAGGCCAATCGACAGTTCGTTGCCAAAGAACACAACCAGCAACTCCCGGACCAGCAGGCCCTGCGTCACCGTGAAACCTAGGCCCATCAACAGGAACCCAAGTCTCAAGGTCCTATCCATCCTCAGCACACCGATTTGCCTCCTCAGAACTGGCGCGCGAAACACCAGCTCGCGTCCCGGCACGGCTTGGCTTGGAGTAGGAGGGGCAGTGATACCCAGTGGATGTGGAGCAGCGGCCGGCACGTCACGCGTGGCGCCTAAATGTGCTCTGGGTTCGCAATCCCCTCGCTTGCCTCACACTAACCATCCGCCCTGAACGTGGGCGGCCTGTGGCGCTTGTGTTCCGAGGCAGCAATCATCTGCTCTATGCGAGCCAGGACCTCTCGGTCGACGCCGGCCGTTTGGCCCGCCTCTATGGCCGCCAGGGTCGCGTCGAGCACAAGATAAGTGATTCCCATCTCTCCCTCGTCGGTTTGACCGGCCCACAACCCGGCCGACGGCGGCCGGTCAATGATCTCCTGCGGGACTCCGAGCACGTACGCCAACTCTATCACCTGCCGCTTGTACAAGTCGCCCAACGGCTCCAGGTCCACCCCTCCGTCGCCGTACTTGGTGAAGTAGCCAATCATCAGCTCGCTCCTGTTGCCGGTTCCCGCCACCAGGTAGTTGCGAGCCGACGCCAGGTAGTAGAGCGCCGTCATGCGTAATCGAGGTTTGACGTTGGCGGCCGCCATCCGGCCGTCCGGAGGCAGGGCACCAAGCAGCGCGTCGTAAGCTGGGCCCAGGTCCACGGTCATAGTTTCGATCCCTAGGGCGCCGGCCGCCATCTGGGCGTACTCGGCATCCATAGGGTCAGAGTGGCAAGGCATGAGGACACCCAGCACCTCCTCCCGCACCGCCCGCTTGGCGAGCGCGGCTGTGCAGGCCGAGTCGACGCCGCCGCTCAGCCCGACCACTAGCCCCTTGGCTCCTGCCGCCTCCACCTTCTCCCACAGCCAGCGAACTATCCGTTCTGCTATCTGCTCCATCACGAGCTCACGACTCCCCGCTCTACGGTGCGCCTACTGGCCCACTCCTGCCACCACCTCCACGCCGTTGAGCATCAGGCTGTAGAGGAAGATCAAATGGAGCAGATCGCC
>JAUVHW010000089.1 GCA_030593075.1 Ardenticatenales bacterium | reverse complement strand
TTGTCGCCCAGGAACATCACAAAACGATCATCCCCCAGAAAGTCACGCGAGACCTTGACCGCGTGGGCCAGCCCCAATGGAGCGTCCTGGTGAATGTAGGTGACGTTGGCCCCCCAGCGTTTGCCGCGCCCGACGGCCTTTTTGATCTCGCCGGCCGTATCCCCCACCACAATCCCAATGTCCTCGATCCCGGCTTCGCGGATCGCGTCGATCACCCGGAACAGGATTGGCTTGTTGGCCAGCGGAATCAGCTGCTTGGCACTGGTGAAGGTAAGCGGGTAAAGGCGGGTCCCCGTGCCACCAGCAAGAATAAGCCCCTTCATGCTAAAATCAGTCTCCTTGCCAAAGCGCTGGCCTGACCGGTTTCACGGACAGGAATTGTACTGCCAGCGGGCGGAAAGTCAAGCACCGCTGGAGGGGGTTGTAGAAGAGCCCGCCGCGGGCAGGAGAGAGATGCGGGGGTGGGAGTGTTCCCTGTGTTTCTCGACACCCCCGCTGGAGCAACGATGGCGAGTCACCGCTCTCCCGTCAGCAGTCCTTGATTGGCCCTGCGCGGCCGGTATAATTGGCGCCAGGCAGCAATGACTGATCGAGTGCCAATGGTCAAGCCGGCGAACAGAGCGAGACTGCTGGTAGCCACCCAGAACCCAGGGAAGGTCCGTGAGTACGACGACCTACTGAGCGGACTGCCCGTCACCTGCGTCGGGCCGGCCGACCTGGGTCTCCGTCTGGCAGTCGACGAAGGCGGCGCCACTTACGAGGAGAACGCAACCCTGAAGGCGGCGGCCTATGCCCGCGCCAGCCGACTGCAGGGCATCGACCTAACTCTAGCCGACGATTCGGGCCTGGAGGTGGACGCGCTCGACGGCCGGCCCGGCGTTCATTCGGCGCGCTATGGCGGGCCCGGCAAGGGAGACGCGGACCGCTGGCGCCTGCTGTTGAACGAACTCGAGGGCGTGCCATGGGAACAGCGGACCGCTCGCTTTCGATGCGTCATTGCGCTGGCCGCGCCGGCCGGTCAGGTAACGACCGTGGAGGGCACCTGCGAGGGCATCATTGCCTTTGAGGCGGGCGGAGACGACGGGTTCGGCTATGACCCCGTATTCTACCTGCCCGAACACGGCTGCACGATGGCTCAGCTCCCGGCGGCCGAAAAGAACAGCATCAGCCACCGTGGGCGCGCCGCCCAGGCAGCCAGGCCCGTCATAATGCGGCTGGTTGGCGAGACATCCAGTTCACGATAGAGCAGCGAGGAGACGCTCATGACCTTCGAACCCAGCTTGCTCCCCATGGCCATTGGCAGCCTGCCGCACACCGACGCGACGGCCGCCTGGGAACTGATTCTAGCCCACACGCCTGAAATCCCCGGCTGGCCCCAGCTTCCCCGCCGCACCTTCCTGGAGAACATGTACGTCCAGTACAGCGAGCGCTTTCCCGGCGTAGTACTGGACCACAAGGATGAACGCATCTGGGTGGACCGCGAGGCTGACCTGGACCCAGAGCTGGAGCAGCTCTACAGCGCCTATCTGGAGGAGGATTGGTCCCACGGGGCGATTGGTGAGGAGTATGCGGCCGGACTGTCCACGCTCTCAACCCAGAACGTGGGCCAGGCCCAGGCGCTCAAAGGGCAGGTCACAGGCCCGGTCAGCTGGGGGCTGGTGGTGGTTGACAAGAATCGCCGCCCCGTACTGTACGACGAGACGCTGGCGGACGCCATCGCCCGCCACCTGAGGATCAAGGCGATCCAACAAGAGCAGCAGCTGCGCCAGATCAATCCCAGCACCATCATGTTTGTGGACGAGCCCTACATGAGCAGCTTTGGCTCCGCCTACGTAGCCCTCACACGGGAGCAGGTCATCACCCTGCTGGAGGAGGTGCTGGGTGGCATCCAAGGGCTAAAGGGGGTTCACTGCTGCGGCAACACCGACTGGGGCCTTCTGCTCGGCACCTCGATTGACATCCTGAACCTAGACGCCTACGAGTACGCCGAGAACCTGGCCCTCTACCCCGACGAGGTGCGAGCCTTTCTGAACCGGGGCGGGATCATTGCCTGGGGCATAGTGCCCGCCAGCCCGGCGGTCAAAGACGAGACAGTTGAGAGCCTGGTGGAACGCCTGCTTGGTGCAATGAACCTGCTGGTAGCCAAAGGTATCCCGCTGGACGACCTGCTGCAGGCCGCGCTGATCACCCCGGCCTGCGGCCTGGGAACACTGACCGAAGAACAGGCGGAGCGGGCGCTGGGACTCACAGCCGGGGTCTCGGCCGCCATGCGCGCCCGCTACGCATAGCGGGGCCGCTACCTGTAGGGAGCGGTGTGAATACCCGAGCAGCGAATCCGACGGCCGCGCTGGTCGGGTGATCCCCCACCCCTTCACCCGCGGCTGGAGCCAACCCGGCCAACCAGCATCTGCACGGTGATATCCACGGGAAAGACCAGGGAGTCTCCCTGCTCCTCAATCGCGGCCCCCATCCGCTCGATGCCGGCGGCGTACGCCTCATCACTCAGGAAAGCGAGCTGCGAAGTGGCGTCCTTTTGCAGGAAGGGATCATCCAGCACCTCGCGCCCGCGTTTGTCCGCCTCTATCCGCTCCACCGGCCGGAGTTGGTCCCGCTCCAGGCCAGCCGCCTCCGTCCAATCGCACACCATCTCCCAGGAGGGGAAGCGCTGCAGATCGGCTTCAAAGGTCCCCTCAAAATAGTCGTAGACGTAGTAGCGGCCGCGCAGGGCGCGCGGGTCCATCCCCATAACTGACAGTGCCCCGGCCGGCCGGAGAAGACGCCGGGCCTCGCTGATGAATGCTTGCGGCCGGTCAAAGTGGTGAATAGCGTTGACACAGTACACCAGGTCAAAGGAGCAATCCGGCAAGGGGATCTGACTGGCCTGACCGCGGATCAGGAGCAGTGATCCCTGCCGCTGCCCTGCCTGGCGCAACATCCCGGCCGAGAGATCCAGCCCGTAGAGTTGCTCTGCTATCGAACGCAGTTCGGCCAGCCAGTGGCCTGTGCCGCAGCCTACCTCCAGGACGCGCTCTGCCTGCAACTCCCGGGCCAGCGACGCCAGTGCGAGAGCGGTGCCACCGTGCTGCCCGCCGGCAAACCGTCTGTCATAGGTGGGGGCGATCCGGTCATAGTCAACCCGCTGTTGGCGCGCCGGGCTCCCCGGCGCTAGCTGATCCATTCTCGCTTGAGGGTGTCCCACGACCGGTGCTGGTAGGTGCGCTTGCACGTCCGGCAGATCTGGGCCGATTCTACTTGGCCGTTGTCCTTCCAGCGCCAGCGGACGGTCGCCAGGTGATAGCGACAAGTAGGCTCGTAGCACAGAGGGCATTCCCGGCCGTCCGCCAGCCCGCTACCCTGGTAGGTGCGCCTGGTCTCCTGATCACCGTCGCAAATGTGGCACCGCTTGATGGTCACCGAACTCTGCAATCTCCAGCCACGCTCACTCGCCGGCCGCTTCCGTAGAACCGCGCTCACGGACCCAAAGATGCAGAACCATTCCTTCCGGGATTGCCTCGTACCGAGCGGCCGCCACCGGCAGCCGCCGGCGCAGGCCGAGACGGTTGGGGAAATCGAGCAGAACCGGCCGCCCCTGCTCCCAGGCATTACGGCAGCGTTCTATCATGGCGGGCCCACTGAAGGTGCGCAAGAGGCAGTGCTCCAGGCCAACGTGGCGGGGGCCTTCCAGCAGAGAAAGCGCCCAGGTGTCGTCAAGCGCGCTGAACTGCGGCTCCGGCCCTTCTACGATTGTGATGAGTTCAGGCTCGACGTTTGCGGTGTTGTTTGAATCATCCATCATTGGCTCAACTCACCTCGCTGCCAGGGGCCTGGCCGGAAACCCGGTCTGCCGCGTCGTGGTGGGGAGACGACGCTCGGTCAGCCGCCCAAACGCGCCTGTGGTGGACCGGCCAGACCTTCAAGAAACCAGCTCCAAGGGATTTGTGGGTAGTGGTCATGGCGAGTGACTGCCGCGGAGGGCCTTTCGGCCGAGCTCTTAGCACGCTGTGCTCGGTCAGTCCGGCTGCAGAACTCGGGCCAGCGCGGGTGCGAGAAAGATGTGTGTTGCGGACAGTACATTCTAGGCTATAATCATCCTACTGTGACGCTAGTTTAGAGCAAGGAGGCGCCATGCGCAAGTTCTTTAGTTTCTTGGCTGGGATCATGTGCGGACTGGTGGTGGGAGGAGTAGCTGCTCTGCTGCTAGCTCCGATGCCGGGCACGCAGCTCCAGGAAAGGATCGGGGAGCGCGTCGACCAACTGAAATCCGAGATCGAGTCGGCGGTTGCCGAGCAGGAGAAACGGCTGCGCGCCGAGTTCGAGCGGCTGAAGGAGGGAACTGCGTAGCAGCGGCGCCAGACCGCCGCCTGTTCTGTACTGGCCGACTCGATGTGGGGGCCAAAGATATTCAGGCTGTCCACCCACCTCACGGCGAGCACCAGCGTCGCCAGCGCCAGCGCCAGCAGGCAGCAAAGGATCAGCAGAACACATCCCACGCCAAGCAAGACGCCGCGGTCAGTCATCAGTCCGCCTGCACCTGGTAGGCATAGGAAGCCGGCTCCAGCGTCACCGGGGTGACCGCAGAGACAATCACGGCCGCTTCATCCATCCCGCCTTGCAGGGGGATTCTCCAGCGGGCGCGCCCCTGGTCATTCAGCGGCAGCCGCGTTACCCGGGGCTTGGCGCCCAGCTCTACTAGCTGTACGATGAACCGCTGCGGCAGCACGTTCTCTACGCGCACAAAGCCGGCTGCCTGCCAGGTCGGGTCGGCAGCTTCGAACCCATCTTCATAGCCAAGTTCGGGAATCGAGAGGTCGTCGAGCACCAGCCCGGCCTCGTGGATCGCGTCATCGGTGACGTACTCGAAACGGATCAGGACGGTCTCGCCGGCGTACGCGCTGAGATCCACTTGCTCGTGGACCCACTCGGGTACAGTCCCGCCGCCGCTCAGCCCGGTGTAGCCGTGGCCATAGCTATTGCCAACCGGGTTCTCATCGGAAGTATGAGGGGCCGGAACGATCTCCCAGCTGTGGCCTCCGTCCACCGAAACCTCTAGATAGGCATAGTCCCAGTTCTCCTCAATATCATACCACACCCAGTAGTGCAGCGTGGCGGTCTCCAGGCCGCTGAGATCAAAGGCGCGGGTGAGAGTGGTATCCGCATCGTCGCCCTGGTTGGACCACCAGAAAGCACACCCACCGTGGGCGTCGGTCCCCACCAGCCGCACCTGCCGGGTGCCGGTAAAGACCATGGTCACCGGGCTATCGCCGGTCAGACGGATGACGTCACTGGCGAACTGGTGGACCGCTGCCTCGGTGTAGGCCACCGGGTAATCCGAGATGTCGGCGGATAGCGCCGGCCGGTCAGGGTCGATGGTCCGCAACCCATAGCGGCCATCCCCTAGTGCGGGGTCATCCAGATAGAGCGCGGCCGCCCAATCGGCAAAGAGGGCCTCAAAGTCAGGCGCCCCACAATCCTGGGCGCAACCCTCCTGTAGTTGCTCTAGGACGGCGTTGATCCCGGCCGGTCCGTTGGCGGGATGCGTCACCAGCGCCTGCAGGGCCTCCTCGCCAAAGCGCTCCAGGAAGTAGAGCGTGAACAAGTACGAGGCGCCATAGTGCCCGCTGCGGTCCACCCCGTCAACGTCGAAATCGTTGAGCTGCACGTCGGGCTGCGCCAGGAACGCGAACTCGTGCCCGGCCGGCGGGAAACCGTTCAGATGCGCTGCCAGTTCGGAGAGGCCCTCGTTGAGCCAGAGGTCCTCGTTCCGGTCGGTGTGCCAATGGATCATGTGCTGGAACTCGTGAGCCAGCATGCCATTGTAAAAGTCGCTTCCAACGGTGATGGAATCCAGGTTGATGTAGAACATCTCGCGCTGGTTGGAGTAAGGGTGGGCCAGACGCGAGAACTCGTCGGCGCTGGAGAAATACCCTCCCGTCCCATCGCCCAGCCCGGAGGTATGCAGGATATTCAGATGCAGGTCCCCGTCCACTCCGGGGCTCCACTCGCTGCCAAAGTACCGGTGGTTGGTCGGGTAGGTCTGCTCCTCGAACCGGTCAGCCGAAGCTTCCAGTGCGTCCTGGTCCACACTGGCCCCCTTCGCCACCCAGACGTACAGGTGGGGCGTGACGTACTCTAGGACGGCCGTGATCTGAGTAGTCACCAACGTGTCGGTGTTGGAAACCCAGAACAGCTCCTCGTCGCCCAGCTGGTAGTTGAAGGGAGAGTCGCGCACCACCAGGGGGATGTCCCCCTCGTGGCGCAGCCTCTGAGCCAATGCCACCAGGTCGCGCTCCGGCACCTCTGTCTGCTCCAGATCGGCCAAGGTCTGGTACGCGCCGCTGGGGGGAGCTTCAGCGACGATGACGAAACCGGCCGCACCGACGCTCGGCTCTGCCACCTCGCGAGAGCAGGCACCCAGGAGCGTCAACGCCGCCACGGCGATCAGGGACCAGATCTGTCTTTCGCCCACAGTATCTCCCAATCGATCAGCGGACAAGTATAATCGCCTGGCAGCGGAGCGGCAAGCCGTGCGCAGCTGCGCAGCGGCGCGGCTACGCCGCGGCACGGCTCCACCATCAGCCCGTCGGGCGCGGCCAACTCGTTGACAGCATGCACCGGCTGTGGGATAAATGACGTCCACCACTCGCTGTTGAGAGGACGGCAACACCATGGCTCCCGAGGTACTTCCCGGCCGCGCCTACCCGTTGGGCGCCACCGTGCAGGGCGACGGCGTCAACTTTTCGCTGTTCACCAAGAACGGCACGGCCGTCGAACTACTCCTGTTCGATCATTACGACGATCCTCAGCCAGCTCACGTCATCCCGCTGGACCCCCAACACAACAAGACCTTCTACTACTGGCACGCCCTGGTTCGGGGCATTCAGCCGGGACAGCTGTACGGCTATCGAGTAGCCGGCCCCTATCAGCCGGAGGTGGGCCACCGGTTCAACTATGCCAAGGTGCTGCTCGACCCCTATGCCCGCTGCGTGATGTACGGGGACAACTGGTCGCGCCGGGAGGCCCGGGGGTTCAACGTGAACTGTGCCAGCGCCATGAAAGCCAAGGTGGTGGATACGAGCGATTTCGATTGGGAAGGCGACCAGCCGCTGGGGCTTGCGTTCAGCGACACCATAATCTACGAGATGCACGTGCGGGGGTTCACGCAGCACCCAACTTCACGGGTGCGCTGCCCCGGCACCTTTGCCGGGGTGACAGAGAGAATCCCGTATCTGCAGGAGCTGGGTGTCAGGGCAGTGGAGTTGCTGCCGGTTCAGCAGTACGACCCTCAGGGCGTAGTGCAAAAGAACCCTCTCACCGGCGAGAGACTGTTCAACTACTGGGGATACGACCCGGTGGGTCTCTTTGCTCCCCACCAGGGGTATTCCTGTCCCACAGAGTATCGCTGTGCGGTGGACGAGTTCCGCGAGATGGTCAAGGCGCTGCACCGGGCGGGGATTGAGGTGATCCTGGACGTGGTGTTCAACCACACGGCCGAGGCGGGCGCGGACGGACCCACCATCAGCTTCCGGGGATTGGAGAACCGCGCTTACTATATGCTGGAGCAGGACCAGAGCGTCTACAGCAATTACAGCGGGACCGGCAACACGCTCAAGTGCAACCACGCCATTGTGCGGCGGCTGATCCTGGATTGCCTGCGCTACTGGGTTCAGGAGATGCACGTGGACGGGTTCCGCTTTGACCTGGCGGCCATCCTCTCGCGCGACGAGTACGGCCGACCCATGAGGAACCCGCCCATCCTCTGGTCCATCGAATCTGACCCGGTCCTGGCCAAGACCAAGATAATCGCCGAAGCATGGGATGCGGCCGGGCTGTACCAGGTCGGCTCGTTCATTGGAGACCGGTGGGCCGAGTGGAACGGCCGCTACCGGGACGACGTGCGCCGCTTCATCAAGGGGGATAGTGGCGTGGTGCGCCCCTTTGCCGCCCGCCTGATGGGCAGCCCCGACCTGTACACTGATCCCGGCCGGCAGCCCCACCGCAGCATCAACTTTGTCACCTGCC
This sequence comes from Ardenticatenales bacterium, assembly GCA_030593075.1. Taxonomy (GTDB): domain Bacteria; phylum Chloroflexota; class Anaerolineae; order Promineifilales; family UBA4811; genus JAUVHW01. Next base: position 4,722 of record JAUVHW010000089.1, on the reverse strand, counting down.
ACGACGGTTTCACGCTCAACGACCTGGTCTCCTACAACGAAAAGCACAACCCGGCCAACGGCGAGGACAACCGGGACGGCACCGACGCCAACTATTCCTGGAACTGCGGCGTCGAAGGGGAGACTGACGACGCGGAGATCGAGCGCTTGCGCCTGCGCCAGATCAAGAACCTCATCGCGGTGCTTTTTCTCTCCCAGGGAACGCCCATGATACAGATGGGCGACGAGGTGAGGCGCACTCAGCTGGGGAACAACAACGCCTACTGCCAGGACAACGAGATCAGCTGGTTCGACTGGGGACTGGCAGAAAAGAACGCCGGCTTGCTTCGCTTTGTCCGCGGCATGATCCGCTTCCACCTCGCGCATCCTAGTCTGAACGCCAAGATCTTTGTCTCCGAGCAACGCAAGCCAGACGGAAACCCGAGGTACCTCACCTGGCACGGGGTGCGGCTGCGCCAGCCAGACTGGTCCGACAATTCCCACAGCCTGGCGTTCACCCTGCACGACTACCCCGGCGACGTGGACCTCCACGCCATCATCAACGCCCACTGGGAGCCGCTCGATTTCGAGCTGCCGCCTCCCCCGGCCGGCACCACCTGGCGCCAGGCAGTAGACACGGCGCTCGATTCACCGGCCGACCTGCCCGATGCGGGCTGCGAACCCGGCGTCAAGGTCCCCCGCTACCAGGCTGCTCCCCGCTCCGTGGTGGTCCTCATCGCCCGGTGAACCGTGGGCCGGGGCGCAGATGCGCACGGCGACCCGGTTGTGATAGAATAGGCGCATGAGGCGGGAGAGCTGGATCTTTGCAGCCGGCGCGCTCCTGGTAGCGGGCCTGATCCTGGGCAGCCGCGAGACCCTGTTCCAGTGGACCGGCGAAGAGGAGTTGCCCGGGCAGATACGGGGGCTGCTCCAGTTGGCCGCCGGCCGCCTCCGGCCGCAGCCCGAGACCCGGCCGGAGGTCCCCATCGCCCACGCCGACGTCAATCCATTTGGCATCAACACCTTTTTGCAGAACGAGGTGGAACTCACCAAACGGGAGCGGCAGGTTCGGCTGATCGCCGAGGCTGGTTTTTTCTGGATCCGGCAAGAGTTCCCCTGGGAGGACATTGAGATCCACGGCAAGGGGGACTTTGTGGACCGGCGGAACGACCCGGCCGGGATCGACGCCTGGGCCAAGTACGACCACATCGTGGGGCTGGCGGAGCAGTACGGCCTGGAGATCATCGCCCGGCTGAGCAACCCGCCGGCCTGGTCCCGTGCCCAGGGGGACGAGGCCGGCACCCGAGCGCCCCCTGACGACATTGGCGACTATACCGATTTCGTCGCGGCGGTAGTCTCTCGCTACGCCGGCCGGGTCACGTATTTCCAGATCTGGAACGAGCCCAACATCTACCCGGAATGGGGAGAAGCTGCGGTGAGCCCGGAAGCATACACCGAGCTGCTCTGCCGCGCGTACGGCCGGGCCAAGGAGGCCAACCCCGAGGCGGTGATCCTCAGCGGGGCGCTGGCGCCCACGCTGGAGCTGAGCAGCCGGGACCTCAACGACCTGGTCTTTCTGCAGCGGATGTACGATGCCGGGGCGGGGGCCTGCTTTGACATCCTCTCAGTGCAAGGCTATGGGCTGTGGTCTGGCCCAACTGACCACCGCCAGCGGCCGACGATGATCAATTACGGCCGCAACGTGCTGGTGCGCGATCTGATGGTCCAGAACGGGGACCAGGGCAAGGCGATCTGGATCAGCGAGATGAATTGGAACCCGGTGCCGGACGAGGTGTTGAGCCAGGGCACGTACGGCCAGGTGACGCCCGAGCAGGCGGCCCGGTACGCCCCGCTGGCCTATCAGCGGGCGCAGGAGGAGTGGCCCTGGGTGGGGGTGATCAACTTTTGGTTCTTCAAGCAGGCCAGCGACGCGCAGAAGGACCAGGAGTGGTACTACTTTCGCATGGTGGAGCCCGATTTCTCGCTGACGCCGGTATACCACTCTATGCGGGAGTATATGCAGGAGCAGTGTGCGGCCGGGCGGGTCACCTCGTGACCCAGCTGCCGCAATGTTGGTCCTCCCAGCGCCCTGCACTGGCCTGCCAGTATCAGTAGTCGCGCAGGACTCCGGCCGCCAATCAGAGTAGAATCAGGCCACCATGCAGGCAGAGAACCACACACCGCTTCCGGAATCGAGATGGCGGCCACCGGCCGCCTTCGTCCTGCTGCTCCTGATCCTGGCGCTGGCGGCCGGGCTGCGCTTCTACCGGTTGGACGCCCAGTCGTTCTGGAACGACGAGGGGAACAGCGCCCGGATTGCCGAGCGGAGCATCCAGCTGATCCTGGAGGGCGCGGCTGGCGACATCCACCCCCCGCTCTACTACCTGACGCTTCACTATTGGCGGGCGCTGGTGGGGTACAGCGAGTTCGCCCTGCGCTCCTTTTCGGTCATCGCCGGGGTGGGACTGGTGGCGCTGATCTACGCGCTGGGTACCTGGCTGTTCGGCCGCCCGGCCGGGCTGGCGGCCGCGCTGCTGGCGGCCATCAATCCCTTCCAGGTCTACTATAGTCAGGAGGCCCGCTCCTACATCTGGGTGGCGTTCCTGGCTGCGGCCGCCGTCTATTGCGCCTCCCGTCTGCAGGAGTCCTGGCTCAATCGTCCGGCTTATTCCTGGGCCACCGGGTATGTTCTGGCGGTGACGGCCGGGCTGTACACTCACTACTTCTACCCGGTCGCTCTGATCGCCATCAACCTCATCGTGGTGGTCCAGTTCCTGCGGCGCAAGGCGCTCAAGCCGTTGGGGCAGTGGCTTCTGCTGCACCTGGTCGCCGGAATCCTCTACCTGCCGTGGGTGCCCATCGCGCTCCGCCAGCTCACCGGCTGGTCGTCGGGGACCAGCCAGGCCACCCTGGGTCCCGCCCTGCTGGACATCTTTCGCCTGCTCAGCCTGGGAATCACCATCCCGACCGCCGAAGCCACGCCTGCTCTGCTGGGATTCGGGCTGCTCCTGCTGCTGGGTCTGGTCCCCAGGTTGCCCAAGCCGGAACCCGGCCGGCTGCTGCTGATCGTCCTCTGGCTGGTCCTCCCCATCGCCCTGATCTTTGCCCTGGGCATCTACCGGGAGGCCTTTGTCAAGTTCGTGCTGGTGGTGAGCCCCGCTTTTTGCCTGCTGGCCGGCCGGGGCCTAGCCCTGTTGGTCAACGCCAGGTTCTCCCGCGGGTTGCTGCTCCCCGTGGCCCTCAGCCTGGGCCTGGTCCTCTCTTTCAGCTACCAGTCGCTTCACAACCTCTACTTCGACCCCGCGTACGCCCGGGCTAACTATCGGGGGCTGGCCCAGTACATCCTGTCGGTAGGCCGGCGCGGGGACGCGGTCATCACCAACGCGGCCAACCAGTGGGAGGTCTTGACCTACTACTACCCCCACGTCGATCGGGTGTACCCTCTGCCGCGCAGCCGGCCGGTTCGCGAGCCAGACGTGGTGGCCGAACTGGAGCAGATCACGGCAAAGCACGACCGGCTGTTCGTCATCTTCTGGGCCGAGGTGGAGAGCGACCCGGAGCGGGTGGTCGAGCGCTGGCTCGACGCCCACGCCTTCAAGGCCTCCAACGAATGGTGGCAAGGGGACGTGCGCCTTGCTATCTATGCAGCCCCCGCTCTCCCGCCGGCCGAGATGGCGACCCCGCTGGACGCGCATTTCGGCGACGCCATTGCGCTACGCGGTTTCTCCTTGCTGGCCGGCCAACTGGCGCCTGGCGACATCATCCCGGTGACGCTATTCTGGCAGGCGCTGTCGCCGGTCAGTGATCGCTACAAGGTGTTCCTCCATTTGCTCGACAGCCAGGGGGCGCTGGTGGCTCAGCGAGACAGCGAGCCCGGTGGTGGGCTGACGCACACCAGCAGCTGGCAGCCAGGACAGACTCAGGTGGACAACCACGGGGTGCTCATCCCGGCCGGGACGCCGGCCGGCGAGTACCAGTTGGTCGTCGGACTGTATCCGCTGGGCGATCCGGCCGCACGGCTACCAGTTACTGTCCAAGGGCAGCCGGCCGGGGATGCATTGCCGCTGCAGCCCATGATCATCAGTCAGCCGTGAGCCCAGCGGCCGGCGGCCGGGGGCGCGCTGCCCCTGCACCGCTTGGCTATCACCCGGCCGCATGCCCTTCGGTGGGCGTCAGCCCTCGCGGTCCCTCTGGTTTGTGAACGTCCGCACAAGCGTAGGTTTCGCGTAGGGGAGGCGTGTGGCTACCGTCCAGCATCTGAACCTTATGTTATGTAGAATTATCCTTGAAGGGTGACATCTCTTCTTCTCCTCCTTTTGATGAGAGCCGGGGGCGGCGTACCCGGCTCTCAGCGCGCTGGGGGACTGACCGGAGACTCGGGCCCGGCCGCTGAATTCATTCAGCGGCTGATATCAAGAAACATGTTGAAACATGTTCCAGGGCCGCGCTACGGTCGTGCTGGTGAGTAGACAGCGACGGCACCTGCTGCTGCCGGGAGCGCGAGGGGTTCGGCGGGCGGGTGTAGCGCAGTCGGCCAGCTCCAGGTGGCTTCCCCATATCAGTGGCTCCCTGGATGGATTCAGCGGTTGATATCAGGATACATGTTGAAACATGTTCCAGGGCCCCGCAGCGGTGGTGGCGAGTAGGCGCAGCAAGGGCGCCTGCCACTGCCGGGAGCGCGAGGGGTTCGGCGGGCGGGTGTAGCACAGTCGGCCAACCTCGGTTGGCTCCCCCATATCAGACG
>JAUVHW010000365.1 GCA_030593075.1 Ardenticatenales bacterium | reverse complement strand
GCATGCGCCTGGACGCTGTCTTGCGCAACTTGGAGGTCATTGGAGAGGCCGCCAAGAGCCTTCCGGCGGAAGTCTAGAGAACCCAGCCGGCCGTTGAATGGCGAAAGATCGGCGGCCTGCGAGATATTGTGATTCACCAGTATTTCGGTGTGGACCTCGACATCATCTGGGACGTGGTGCAGAACAAGCTGCCCGACCTGCGTCGCGCAGTGGATGCCATGGTGGAGACCTTGGACCAGGAGGAGTGACCGGCTTCCCTGGAATCGCGGCAGCGCCGGCCGGCCGGCGCTCCCTCCCGGCCGGGCCTATATCCATCAGCGGGCCTCGCGCCAATCGCGGACGCCGGCAGCGCTGTCCTCTACAGTGCCGGGAGGCGACCGCGCCAGTGCGTCCTGGAGCGCCACGGCCGACCGCACGCGCGGGTCATTGGCCGGCCGCGCGCGCAAAAAGAAACCCCCGAGCCAAGCGGCCCGGGGGTTCTCACAAAGTGGGTATACGTGCGGGTTATTCGTGCTTGTTGCGGCCCTTTCCCGCCCAGGGCGGCCGGCCGCGCTCTTCCCGATCGCTATCGCTCTTTCCCCTGCCCCAGGCCGGCCCCCCAGTTGTGGAATCCCCGTCCTTGTGTCCGCCAGCCCAGGGCGGAGGACCGGGATCCAGTTCGAGCAGATCGCGGATCTCGCCCCATCCCATGCTGGTGGCCATATCAACCACGTCACCGAAATCAGCGAACTCCTCGTGATCCTCCGCGAATGCTGTGTACAGTGAAACCGCGTGGCTGAGTTCCCCCCAGCCGACCTCGTCTCCTTCCCTGTACTGGAGCAGGTCGGCAAGAAGCTTCGCTTCATCGGTGCCCTCGGGCAGCGCCTCGGCCAGCGCGCCGACGAGGTTGTAGGCGTGGGATATCTCGCCCCAGCCCATGTCGTCGTCCTCATCCTCGGGATCGCCCTGGCGCATGGCGAGCAGCTCCAGCCAGGCGTCTTCGGTATCCTCGAGACCGGGCAGCATCTGCGACATGTACCATGCCTGCATGATCTGGCCGTAGCCAATCTCATCGGCTCGCAGCTCCATTAGCTGCGCACAGGCCGCCTCGAGATCGTCGGGATCCTGGGGGTCCCCGGGAACCATCTGATTGAGGAGCCAGGCCGCCAGGGGGTGGCTGCAGTCCTGCTCGCCATCGCCGTCATCGTCCGCCATTGCGACGGCCGGCAGGGCGAGAACCAGAGCGACCACAACCCCTATCCAGAATAGCTTTCGTTTCATCGGTTCAGTCCTCCTGATACTGGTGGTACCCAAACCAATTACACTCCATGGGGCTGCCATTGAGCCCTATATCATTCATAACGGATGAGAGGCCAAAAGGAGTCGCTCGAATCCGGGTTTTCTGTGGCGCAGTAGAGAGCGCGCAGGTGTCAGGGCCCGCAGCCACGGTGCGGCGGTCTGCTTGCGTCCGGACAAGCCGTGATGTGCCCTGAATCCGTGGTAACACTCCGGGGGCGTAACTTGCGGGGATGTTGAGTTGTTATAACATGCAGAGGGCATGCCAGCAGCCCCATTCTGGTGGCTATCTCGCTGCCTGAACAGGAGGAAACGATGAAGACCGCGAAACGGCGGGTTGCCGTCGTCACCGACAGCAGCGCCTATCTTCCGCCCGAGCTGGTGGAGGAGCACGGCATCCACGTGGTGCCCGTTACCCTGACGATGGGGGACAAGACGTGGCGGGATGGGGTGGACATTGACCCGCCCACTTTTTACGAGCTGTTGCGTACCTCCCCCGATTTCCCCACTACCTCTCAGCCCAACGTGGGAGTCTTTCTCGAACTGTTCGTCCGGTTGTCGCAGGAGGTGGAGGGGATCGTGGCGGTTCTGATCACCTCGAAGCTGAGTGGGACGGTCGCCTCGGCGCAGGCGGCCGCGGCTGAGCTACCGGAGATCCCCATCGAGATCGTCGACTCGCAGAGCGTCTCGATGGGGCTGGGTTTCCCAGTTCTGGCAGCGGCGCGCGCGGCCGCCGAGGGGGCCGACCTCAAGGCAGTCGCCGACACAGCGCGGAAGATGGTCGAGAAGACCGGGCTCTACATCCTGGTCGGCACGCTAGAGTACCTCCGCCGGGGCGGCCGGATCAGCGGCGCGGCCTGGCTGCTGGGATCGGCCCTGAACCTCAAGCCGATTCTGGAGTTCAGGGAGGGTATCTTGGAGCCAGTCGCCAAAGTTCGCACCCGATCCAAGGCCCTGAGAAAGCTGTACCAGCTGCTGGAGGAGCAGGTATCGGGGGGCGAGCGGGTTCACATGGCGGTGCTCAACGCGGCCGCCGTGGAAGAAGCGGCCGTGGTCAAGGCAGAGGTGCAAGAGCGTTTCAAGCCTGTGGAGCTGCTGGAAGCCTTGGTGAGCCCGGCGATCGGGGTGCACGCGGGACCCGGCACGGTGGGAGTGGCGTTCTACGTGGAGTGAGCCGCGTCTCTAGGCGGCCGGCGCTACCATTTGGCGTTCTGGGGGGAGTGAGGTAGGATAGGCGCCGCGCGCCAGACAGCTGGCGCGGTGCGCTGCCAGTCGGGATCCACGGCCGCGGCGGGGACTTGGCTGCTCTGTGGGCCACTCGTCGTGCGCAGGGCCCGCCTGGCAGAGGACCGCCCCAATCAAGGCAAGGAGGGAAAGATGTCAAGACGACTTTTTCATTGGACCAGCACAGTAGTGGTCGTGCTGTTGGCTGCCAGCCTGGCCTGCAACCTGGGTGGAGGGGAGGAGCCGGCCACTCCGGCGCCTACTGAGCCAGCTGCGGCCGCTGCCACCGACACGGCTGCACCGCCGGCCGGGGGGCCAGTCTCGTCGCTGGAAGAACTCAAGAGTGCCGTCATTCAGGTTGAGGCGGAGGGCAGCTTTGTGGACCCCCAGGTTGGGCTGCAGTTGAACGTGGCTGGCTTTGGGTCCGGTTTTATCATCGACGAGTCGGGCATCGCGGTGACCAACAACCACGTGGTGACGGGGGCAGCGCTGCTCAGGGTGTACGTCGGGGGAGAGAGCGAGGCCCGGAATGCGCAGGTTCTGGGCGTCTCGGAGTGCTCTGACCTGGCCGTCATTGACATTGAGGGCGACGGCTATCCATATCTGGAGTGGTACGACGGCTCGATAACGACGGGGCTGGACGTGTACGCGGCTGGGTTTCCGCTGGGGGACCCCGAGTTCACG